>CALZRA010000028.1 GCA_945828345.1 uncultured Bacteroidales bacterium | reverse complement strand
TGTCATCTCTAAAAATCCAGCATCCAGCTCGGCCTAATTTATAGAACACCCCTTAGGAATATCCCATGGCACATTACGGAACCCTACTCGTGGTAGACGACAACCCGTCGATATTCACGACCTTAGAAATATGCTTGGACGGTGTGTTTGAACGCATACTGACCCTCACTACGCCCGAAAAGATTCTGCCCACACTGGAGCAGGAGGCCGTCGATGTGGTGTTGCTCGACATGAACTTCTCCATAGGCATCAACAACGGGCAGGAGGGCCTGTGGTGGGTGCAGGTCGTCCGTCGTCGTCACCCCCATATCCCCATCGTGCTGATGACGGCCTATGCCGACGTGAAGCTCGCCGTGAGAGGGCTGAAGAACGGGGCGGCGGATTTTGTCACCAAACCGTGGGACAACCACGAGCTCATACGGGTGCTGAAGGATGCCGTGGACAGCAGCACGGAGGTGGTGACTTTGGATAAAATGGAGGTGGAGCACGTGCGCAAGGTGGTGGACAAGTGTCATGGCAACATCAGCAAGGCGGCTGGACTGCTTGGGATTTCGCGGCAGAGACTCTATAAAAAGCTGGGCAAATGACGTTGCTGATCATCTTACTGCTCCTTCTCATCGGGGCCGCACTGGCGTTCTTCTTCCACCACCAGAACCAGCTGAAGCTCCGTGCCCGGCTGATGAGCGAGGCGGTCAGGAACCACGATTTTACATTCCGGCTTCCGGTGAAGGGACTGTTTTATGGGGAAAAGGCCTTGCAGGAGGCCTTGAACGACCTGGGGCAGGTGGTGGGTAGACTGGTCGCCCAGAAGGAGGTGGAGTCTTGGCAGAAACTCATCCGGGTGCTTACGCATGAGATTATGAACGTGAGCACGCCCATACGGAGTATCAGCCAGGCTTATCTGGAACACCCCAAGGTGGTCGGTACAACCTTGGAAAAGGGCATCCACGCCATCAACGAGGCAAGCCGGAGCCTGGTTACGTTTGTGGACAGTTACCGCAAGCTAACCCAGCTCCAGGATCCCGTCGTGTCGGACTTGCCGCTTCGGGATTTCGTGGCGGGCATCAAGGCTCTGTATCCTGAAGTGGAGTGGAGAACGGACGTGACGGATAGTGTCACCGTTCGGACGGACGGTACGCTCTTGCGCCAGGTGGTTGTCAACATTGTCAAGAACGCTGTCGAAGCCGGAGCGAAGCGCATCGCCATGGAGTGGGAGGGGGCTGCGCTCGCCATAAGCAATGACGGAGTGCCGATACCGGCAGAGGTGCGGAGAGACCTGTTTGTCCCCTTCTTTACCACGAAGCAGGCGGGCTTGGGTGTGGGCCTCGCCTTGTCGCGCCAGATAATGGCTGTGCTGGGCGGTTCGCTCGTCCTCGCCGACAAGGCTCACAGTGGCTACCATACGACCTTCGTCTTGGATTTTGAGCCGGATGCACCCTGTTGACGGTGTGAGTTCTCTGCCCCCCCCCTGTGTCTGTCTTAGCTACATGCCGAGTTGTTTTTCCTACATGCCGAGTTGGTTTTCCTAAGTGCCGAGTTGGTTTTCCTAAGTGCCGAGTTGGTTTTCCTAAGTGCCGAGTTGTTTTTCCTAAGTGCCGAGTTGGTTTTCCTACATGCCGAGTTGTTTTTTAGTTTCTGGCGCAATTGAAGTGCTAACGGCTGTCGCTTCAAGTCTGCTTGACAATGGGCGGGCCTTTGCCACGCCCTCCCAGTGCACCGTCGCCTCTTATCACAAAATAAAATCCTTCGGAGTATTCTTTCGCTTTGTGCTCACTTGCACTATCCTCTAAAGAAAAACGTTTTCTATATGATGCTGGTGTAGCAGCTCGCGGATTTTATCTACATTTGCCCCCGCACATTCTGCATGTCCCGCTTTTGACTTTCTCTATATATGACAATCTCTGAAATCATTGCCAAACAACTGAACCTGCGCGAAAGGCAGGTGGCCCATACCATACAGCTGCTCGAAACGGGGGCTACGATTCCCTTTGTCAGCCGGTACCGCAAGGAAGCGACCGGCGGCCTGAATGAGGTGGAAGTGGCCCGGATCAAGGACGAAAACGACAGGCTGAAGGAACTCGTGCACCGACGCGAGTATATCCTGCAGACTATCGGCGAACAGGGCAAGCTGGACGACGCTCTGCGCAGCCGGATTGAAGACTGCTGGGATGCCGCCCTGCTCGAAGATCTCTACCTGCCCTTCAAACCCAAACGGAAAACGCGGGCCGAGGCCGCACGCAAGAAGGGACTGGAACCCTTGGCCGACGCGCTGATGAAGGGCTTTGCAGGCAATCCCGAAACGCTGGCCGCCGACTTCCTCAGCGAGGAGGTGGGCAGTGTCGAAGAGGCCCTGCAGGGCGCACGCGACATCGTGGCCGAACGCATCAATGAGGACGAACGTACCCGCCAGACGGTGAGACGGTCGTTTGAACGTACGGCTGTCATCCGCTCGAAGGTGGTGAAGGCCAAGGAGGCCGAGGCGGGAAAATACCGCGACTACTTTGACTGGCAGGAGCCCTTGCGTCGCTGTACCTCCCACCGCCTGCTGGCCATGCGCCGGGGCGAGGCCGAGGGCTTTCTGCGCGTGAGCCTGTCGCCCGCCGACGAGGAGGACTGCGTGGAACGCCTGTCGCGTCCCTTCCTGACTGGAGGGGCTGCCGCAGCACGCCACATGGGGCTGGCTGCAGCCGATGCCTACAAGAGGCTGCTGAAGCCGGGCATCGAAACGGAGTTTGCCGGAGCCAGCAAGCAACGCGCCGATGCCGAGGCCATCCAGGTGTTTGCCACCAACCTGAAACAGCTGTTGCTGGCCCCGCCGTTGGGCGGGTGTCGCATCATGGGCATTGACCCCGGATTCCGCACGGGCTGCAAGGTGGTGTGTCTCGATGCCCAGGGCAACCTGCTGCACAATGAGACCATCTATCCGCACGCTCCGCAGAACCAATATGCGCGGGCCGGGTTCAAGCTGCGCGCGCTGGCAGAACAGTATCACGTGGAGGCCATTGCCATCGGCAACGGTACGGCGGGACGCGAGACGGAGGAGCTGGTGAGCAGCCTGCACCTGAAGGACACCGACGTGTTCCTCGTGAGCGAAGACGGCGCGTCGGTCTATTCGGCTTCGAAGCTGGCGCGCGAGGAGTTCCCCGACTATGATGTCACGGTGCGCGGCGCGGTGAGCATCGCGCGCCGGCTGGCCGACCCGCTGGCCGAGCTGGTGAAGATTGACCCCAAGGCCATCGGCGTGGGCCAATACCAGCACGACGTGGACCAGGGCGCGCTGAAGCGCAGTCTGGACCAGACGGTGGAACTCTGCGTGAACGCTGTGGGCGTGAATCTCAATACGGCCTCGAAACACCTGCTCACCTACGTGTCGGGGCTGGGGCCCGCACTGGCGCAGAACATTGTGGACTACCGCGCCGAGCATGGAGCTTTCCCCTCGCGCCAGTCCCTGCTCAAGGTGCCGCGCCTCGGAGCCAAAGCCTACGAGCAGTGCGCCGGCTTCCTGCGCATTCCTGATGCCCCCAATCCGCTCGACAACACGGCCGTCCACCCCGAACGCTATGCGCTGGTCGAACAGATGGCCCGCGATGCCGGCTGCGACGTGGCCACGCTCATCGCCTCGCCCCAAGTGAGGCAGCAGATTGACCTGAAACGCTATTGCACGGCCGATGTGGGCATGCCCACACTCAACGACATCATGCAGGAACTCGCAAAGCCCGGACGCGACCCGCGCGGCAAGGTCCGGGTGTTCCGCTTTGCCGACAACCTCCACTCGATCGACGACCTGCGCGAGGGCATGGAGCTGCCCGGCGTGGTGACCAATATCACCAAGTTCGGCTGCTTCGTCGACATGGGCATCAAGGTGAAGGGCCTGGTCCACGTGTCGCAAATGGCCGACCACTTCGTGAAGGACCCGGCCGAGGTCGTCCACATACAGCAGCAGGTGACGGTGCGCGTGCTCGACGTCGATGAGGAACGGGGCCGCGTGGCCCTGCGCCTGCTCGCTGCCGACAAGCCACAGGATTAACCCATCTTACAGCTCTCCCCCTCCTCCCATGACAGACGAATACTACATGCAGCGGGCACTCGAACAGGCCCGCCTGGCCTTCGACAAGGACGAAGTGCCCGTAGGGGCCGTGGTGGTGTGTCGCGACCGCATCATTGCGCGTGCCCATAACCTGACCGAAACGTTGAACGACGTGACAGCCCATGCCGAGATGCAGGCCATCACGGCGGCCGCCAACGCCTTGGGCGGCAAATACCTCGATGCCTGTACGCTCTACGTGACGGTCGAGCCTTGCGTCATGTGTGCCGGGGCACTGGGCTGGGCACAGACAGGCCGTGTGGTGTATGGCGCAGCCGACCCCAAACGCGGCTTTTCGGCCTTCGCCCCGCAGGCACTGCATCCCAAGACACAGCTCACGGCCGGCGTGCTGGCCGACGAATGTGGCGAACTGATGAAGCGTTTTTTCAAGAAGAAGCGTACATGACCGACCTGCGCAAACCACTGGGCCGCGAAGGCGAGCTGGAGGCGGCCCTCTACCTGATGGAGCGCGGCTACTCGCTCCGCGACCGCAACTGGCGTTCGGGCCATCTGGAGCTGGACCTCGTGGCCGAATACTGGGGCGAAATCGTATTTGTCGAGGTGAAGACGCGGCGCGACGAGCAGTTCCTGCCAGCCCGCGAGGCGGTCTCGCCCCGGCAGGTGCAGAACCTGCATCTCGCGGCCCGCGACTATCTGGCGCAACACGGACTGCTGGCGCAACCCTACCGCTTCGACCTCATCACGGTAGTGGGCGCGGCTGCTCCCTATCGCATAGACCACTATCCGGCAGCCTTCTGAACGAATCCGGCCGTCAATCCTTTCATCCCATGGACATCGAAACCATACGCACCTACTGCCTGTCGAAACCCCTGGCCACCGAAGACAGTGCCTTCGGGCCCGAAGGCGTACTGTTCCGCGTATACAACAAGATATTTGCCTACATCGACCTCGAGAAGCCCGACCTCGTGGTGCTGAAGTGCGACCCCGACCGGGCCATTGAGCTACGCGATGCGTACAGCGGCATCGCGGGGGCTTTTCACTGGAACAAGAAATACTGGAATGAGGTGCACTTCGACACCGATGTGCCCGACGAACTGGTGTTGCAGTTGGTCGACCACTCGCTCGACGAGGTGCTCCGCAAACTCCCCAAACGTCTGCAAACGGAATATGCCGCTCTCCTTGCCCGACCTTAGTGCGCATTGGTACGCGCAGTGTGTGGCGCATACCGACTCGACCATGTTTCAGCTGCGCCGTCCCGAGTGGGCAGAACGCCCCGAAACGTTTGCGCTGCTCCACACCGACTACCAGACGGCGGGACGCGGCCAGCGCGGCACGGTGTGGGAGTCGGCACCGGGCGAGAACCTCCTGTTCGGCATCGTGTTTCGCCCCACCTTCCTGCCGGCCGCCCAACAGTTCCACCTGTCGGAGGCCCTGGCCCTGGCCGTGGCCGATGCCGTAAGTCCCTACGCGGAAGGCATCAGCGTGAAGTGGCCCAACGACATTTACTGGCACGACCGCAAGCTGGCGGGCATGCTGCTCGAACACACGCTGCGGGGCAGCCGCATAGCGCACACCCTGGCGGGAGTGGGGCTGAATGTGAACCAAAGAGAGTTCGTCGGCGACGCGCCCAACCCCGTCGCGCTCCGTCAGGTGGTGGGGCACGACGTGCCGCGCGCAGCCCTGCTCGAAAACATACTCCAACACTTCGAAGCCAACTACTTCATGTTGCAGCGGGGCGGGGCGGCACAGCTTCATGCCCGCTACATGCAGTGTCTGTACCGCCGCGAGGGCTGGCATGCCTACCGTGACGGCAACGGACCGTTCACGGCCCGCATAGCCGGCATATCGCCCCAAGGCGTGCTCACCCTCGAACGGCCCGACGGCCAGACAAACGGCTACGCCTTCAAGGAGGTGAGCTTTCTTCAAGTATGAACGATTGACTATGAGTGATTGAGTCCTTTCTGAGGTTATGAGGGACAAGAGCCGCTTCATCTTGACACCTAATCAATAAAAGCTTATCACTCATACTTCAAACTTAAAACTTCAACCCAGTCCATCGTGTCCCCCATATTCCGCATAGCCATACCCAGCATCGTTTCGAACATCACCGTGCCCCTGCTGGCGCTGGCCGACACCCTCATCGCAGGCCATTTGGGCGCAGCCTCCTACATCGGGGCCATCGCCGTGGGTGGCCTGCTGTTCAACATGGTCTACTGGCTGTTCGGATTTCTGCGCATGAGTACGGGAGCCTTTGCCGCCCAGGCCCGTGGCGGCCGCGACCTGCGCGAGGCGCACTGTACGCTGCTGCGCTCGCTCAGCGTGGCACTGGCTGTCGCGCTGCTGCTGTTGCTGCTCCATCCGCTCTGGGCCGAGGCGGCCTTCGCCCTGATCGGTGCCGACGCGGCAGTCGAGTCGCTGGCGCGCATCTACTTCGCCCTGCTCGTGTGGGGCGCACCGGCCGTGTTGGCCCTGTACAGCCTGAACGGCTGGTTTCTGGGCATGCAGAATGCCCGCGCACCGATGGTAATCGCTCTGGTGCAGAACACGGTGAACGTCGTGGCCAGCCTGACGTTTGTGGCAGCATTCGGCATGAAGGTCGAGGGTGTGGCCCTCGGTTCGCTGCTGGCGCAATACGTCGCGCTGGTGCTGGCACTCGGCATCTATCTGCGGCACTACCGCCACAGGCTTCCGGCCGTGGCTTGGCGCGAGTGGATGCGGCGCGCCGCCTTTGTCCGCCTCTTCCGCATCAACCTGCAGATCTTTCTGCGCACCCTGTGTCTCATAGCCGTCACCACGGGTTTCACCTCGTTTGGCGCGGCACAAGGCGAACAGACCTTGGCCGCCAATTCGCTGCTCATGCAGTTCTTCATGTTGTTCAGCTACTTTATCGACGGTTTCGCCTATGCCGGTGAGGCCCTTGGCGGCCAGTGTCTCGGAGCCGGCAACCGCAAGGGCTTCGTGCAGCTCACCCGCCGCCTCTTTGCCTATGGGCTGGGGCTGGCCCTCGTGTTCACGCTCGTCTATGTGGCAGGCGGCCCACACCTGCTCCGCCTCTTCACCGACCAGCAGCGGGTGGTCGAGACGGCATTGGCCTATCTGCCCTACACCTTTGCCATCCCCCTGTGTGGCTTTGCCGCCTTCCTCTTCGACGGCCTCTATATCGGTACGACCCAGACGGCTTCCATGTTGGGCAGCATGGCGGCAGCCACAGCCATGTTCTTTGCCAGCCAGTGCCTGCTGCCCCCGGGCAACGGTGCGCTGTGGACCGCTTTTCTGCTCTATCTGGCCTGTCGCGCACTGATGCAAGCTGCATTGTTTGGCAAACTGTTGGCAAAGTTTCCCAACAACTCCAAATAAATCACTACATTTGCGCCAACTAAGTATAATATTATGGCTACATTCAAACGCATACTGCTCAAGCTCAGCGGCGAAAGCCTCATGGGCGAACAAGGCTACGGCATCGATGTGAAGCGGCTGAACGAATACGCCGCGCAAATCAAGGAAGCCCTGCAAATGGGCGTGGAAATAGGCATTGTGATTGGCGGAGGCAACATCTTCCGCGGACTCAGCGGAGCCGGCAAGGGCTTCGACCGCGTGAAGGGAGACCAGATGGGCATGTGCGCCACGGTCATCAACTCGCTGGCCCTCAGTTCGGCACTGGGAGCCATCGGCGTGAAGAGCCGCGTGCTCACTGCAATCCGCATGGAACCCATCGGCGAACTCTACAGCAAGTGGAAGGCCATCGAGGCCATGCAGCAAGGTGAGGTGGCCATCATCAGCTGCGGCACGGGCAACCCTTACTTCACTACCGACACGGGCTCGTCGCTGCGCGGCATCGAGATCGAGGCCGACGTGATGCTCAAGGGAACCCGTGTGGACGGCGTGTACACCGCCGACCCCGAGAAGGACCCCACTGCCACCAAGTTTGACGACATCACCTACGACGAGGTGCTCGCCCGCGGCCTGCGCGTCATGGACATCACCGCCACGGCCATGTGTCGCGAGAACAACCTGCCCATCTATGTGTTCAACATGGACGTGGTGGGCAATCTCAAGAAGGTGCTCAACGGCGAACCCATCGGTACCTACGTACACGCCTGATGCCCGAGAGCCTAAAGGAAACTACCGACCAAAAAATCTGTTATAACAATGGAACTCATTGAACAGCTCGTTGCTCGCGCCAAAGCCAACAAGCAACGCATCGTACTGCCTGAGGGAACTGAAGAACGCACCCTCAAGGCTGCCAACCAAATTCTTACCGACGGCGTGGCCGACCTTATCCTGCTCGGCAATGTCGACGAAATCCACCGCCTGGCCAAGGAATGGGGACTCGGCAACATCGACCGTGCCACGATCATCGACCCCGCCAACAGCCCCAAGGCTGAGGAATACGCCCAGCTGCTCTGCGAACTGCGCAAGAAGAAGGGCATGACCATCGAAGAAGCCCGCGTCAAGGTGACTGACCCGCTCTACTACGGCTGCATGATCATCAAGAGCGGCGATGCCGACGGCCAGCTGGCCGGTGCGCGCAACACCACGGGCGACGTGCTCCGTCCTGCCCTGCAGATCATCAAGACCTCACCGGGCATCACCTGCGTGAGCGGTGCCATGCTCCTGCTCACCCATGCTCCTGAGTGCGGCGACAACGGCGTGCTCGTTATGGGCGACGTGGCCGTTACCCCGGTGCCCGATGCCAGCCAGCTCGCCCAGATTGCCGTCTGCACCGCCCGCACCGCCAAGGCCGTGGCCGGCATCGAACCGCGTGTGGCCATGCTCAGCTTCTCGACCAAAGGCTCAGCCAAGCACGAAGTGGTCGACAAGGTGGTCGAAGCCTTCAACCTGGCCAAGGAAATGGACCCCAGCCTCCTTATTGATGGTGAACTCCAGGCCGACGCAGCCCTCGTGCCTTCTGTGGGCAACTCGAAAGCGCCGGGCAGTCCCATTGCCGGCAAGGCCAATGTGCTGGTAGTGCCCTCGCTCGAAGTGGGCAACATCGGCTACAAGCTCGTGCAGCGTCTGGGACATGCCACAGCCGTAGGTCCTATCCTCCAGGGCATTGCCCGTCCTGTCAACGACCTGTCGCGCGGATGCTCCATCGATGATGTCTACAAGATGATTGCCATCACCGCCAACCAGGCCATTGCAGCCAAAGAACTCGAAAACGCATAACATTATAGATTAAAAGCAGAGTTGAAGAGTTTGAGGTTTATGAGGCTGCTGTGAAGCGCAGAGGACATACGCACAGTGACAATCTGCTTTCAACTCTTCAACTATAAACTTTGTATCCATCCACGAATCATGAAAATCCTTGTCATCAACTGCGGCAGCTCCTCTATCAAGTACAAGCTCTACGAAATGGACGACCAGAGCGTACTCGCTGCCGGAGGCATTGAGAAAATCGGCCTCGAAGGCTCTTTCCTCAAAACGAAGATAAACGGCGAAACGAAGATTATCGAGTCGCCTTGCCCCACCCACACCGAGGGCATCAAGCTCATGTTCGACACCCTGCTCAGCCCCGAGTATGGCGCCATCAAGAGCTTGGACGAAATCAGCGCAGCCGGCCACCGCATCGTGGCAGGCGGACGCTTCACCAAGAGCCAGATTGTCACCGACGAAATGCTCGAAGAGTGGAAGCAGTACATGGAACTCGCTCCGCTCCACTCCGAAGCACACCTCAAGGGCTATGTCGCTGTCAAGCAGATGCTGCCCAACCTGCCGCAGGTGTTCGTGTTCGACACGGCTTTCCACCAGACCATGCCCGCCAGGGCCTACATGTATGCTGTGCCCTACAAGTACTACACGCAGCACAACATCCGCCGCTGGGGCGCACACGGCACCAGCCACCGCTTCGTCACGGCCCGCGTATGCCAGGTGTTGGGCGTGAACCCGGCCGACGTGCGCATCATCACCTGCCACATCGGTAACGGTGCCTCCATCTCAGCTGTCAAGAACGGCCAGTGTGTAGATACCTCCATGGGTCTCACCCCGCTCGAAGGTCTCATGATGGGTACCCGTTCGGGCGACGTGGACCCCTCGGCTGTGCTCAGCATCATGCAGAAGGAGGGCTTCACCCCCGACCAGATGAGCGACCTGCTCAACAAGCAGAGCGGCGTGTTGGGCATCAGTGGCGTGTCGAGCGACATCCGTGAGGTAGAGCAGGCCATCAAGGACGGCAACGAGCAGGCCGCGCTCGCCATGGAGATGTATGACTACCGCATCAAGAAGTACATCGGTGCCTATGCTGCTGCCATGGGAGGTGTCGACATCATCGTCTTCACCGCCGGTGTGGGCGAACACCAGTGGGACGTGCGCAAAGGTGCTACCGAAGGTCTGGAGTTCCTGGGTGTCAAGATCGATGCCGAGAAGAACCGCAAGAACTTCGGCGAGGAGGAAATCATCTCTACGCCCGATAGCCCCGTCAAGGTGGTTGTGGTGCCCACCGACGAGGAACTCCTCATCGCCTCCGACACGCTCGAACTGGTGAAGTAAACATAGGCGGAGCCACAACTCCAGCCCTACACCTATTTATATATAACAGACGCTTTAGCGGCCATCCCCACGTGCCGCTAAAGCGTCTTTTTACTGGGAGCGCAGGCATCCCTGCCTGCTGAACACTGGGAGCGCAGGCATCCCTGCCTGCAGAACACTGGGAGCGTAGGCATCCCTGCCTGCAGAACACTGGGAGCGTAGACATCCCTGCCTGTTGAACACTGGGAGCGCAGGCATCCCTGCCTGCTTATATCAGAATAACGATTCCCCATAGCCAAATTCTCCTTTAAATGTTGCCATTTGGCAACAATACCCGTCCTTTCAGTCCTTTCAGACACGCTAAAACAAAAATTCTGCGAAAAACTTTTGGCCTGTCAAGTGGCTTGCACTACCTTTGCCCACGTCGGCAAGCCAATGTGCCAGCCTGTGTAGACTTCGCGGGAACACACCCTGCCACAGCGTCCCGACCCCAACAGCTCATTCATTTTCAAATCAAACAAACCTATTATTAACCCCGCGAAACTGTAAGGAGTCTATAAATCCCTGGCCCGGCAACGCACTCTGTGCAGCCCGTGGTCAAGACATATTTATCTTGGACTTTGTCCTTGTTTCTCGACACTTGAAAATCGCCAAAATTTCACCGAAGAGAACAAGCGACGAGAGTTCACGTCCCCATGGGCGTGAACTGTTCGTGCTTTTCTTTCGGTAAGGCGTTTGGCGATGCCTCAAGTGCGGAAAAGCGCCCCGAACAGTTCCGCCCATTTTTTTATCGCCATGAAGAAACTTCTTCTTACTTTCGTCGCGCTGGTATGCGCAACAGTGAGCTATGCACAAGGCTCCTTGCTCGCCACTCTGAGTCACGACGGACAAATCAGTGCTTATTATGGAGCATCCGCACTCAAAGCAGCTTTGGAAGCAGCCACAGACGGAGATGTGATTACGTTGTCGAGCGGCCAGTTTAATGCCGTAGACATCACCAAAGCCATCACCCTGCGCGGTGCGGGCATGAGCGTCAGCACAGACTCTATCAATCCCCATGAATCCACCATCATTCAGGGCAATTACACCATCAACCTAGCCGATTCTTTGGCTGGACGCATCGTGATGGAAGGCTTGTATATGAACGGAACGGTGACCTATTCTGGTGTACTGAAGAATGAGCAGTTCCTGAAGTGCCGTTTTTCAGGCTTGGCTGATGGTTCAGGCAAGATAACCAACACGGCGTTTATCCATTGCCGTTTTGCGGATTATTGCCACATTGCCGCTAATTCTAACGCCTATTTCATCAACTGTGTGGTGAATAGATTGCGACAGAATGCGTCTACTTCTAACGTAGAGATGGATAACTGCTTTGTGCATTTTCAAGAAACATCTTCTGATGCTGGTTATTGGCCAGTTCGTTGCGTGAACACGTACTTTAAAAATTGTGTTTTGGCATATCATACAGATTATTCTAACTCTTCTGATGTTTTCCTACCCACTTCCTGTACAGCCTACAACTGTGTAGGTATTGGAAGAGGGTTAAATATTTTTTCAAATATCGCCTACAAAAACAACACCAATACTTGGGTAGGCAGTAATGTCGCTTCCATATTCAAGACTTTCACTGGTTATAATTCTACATCTATTATTTCCGATTCCGAGACCTTTGAATTAACAGACGAAGCCAAGACCAAATACTTGGGAACCGACGGCACGCAGATTGGACTGTATGGTGGCAACTTAATCTATAACGAAAATCCTACCACTCCACAAATCACGAAGTGCAACGTGGCTGCCAAGTCCACTGCCGACGGCAAATTGAGCGTGGACATCGAAGTGAAAGCAGCCGAATACTAATACCATTACCTGCTCTTTATGCTTAGGAAATTCATTCTATACCTTGCCTGTCTGCTCATACCGTGGATGGCAAGGGGGCAGGCTGCATACGAGGGGTACTATTGGTTCGACGGCGAAACAGAACTTCAATCTCTGGGCTCCTTTCAGGGACATGCCCACAGCTTCGATGCCGAAGCCGGCCACCTGAACCAAGGTTTCCACACCCTGCACGTGCAGGTGGTCGACACGGCAGGCGTGTACTCCCCCGTGTTGACCCTGCCTTTCTTTCATGTGAAAGACCAAACCGTGGTGGCCGTGCGCTACTGGTTTGACAACGATACCGAGCACACCGTACGGCTGGACTATGCAGGCGATAACCTGCTCTTGGATGTCAGTGCACTCGAACCAGGCCTGCATAATCTCTATCTGCAAATAGAGGATGCCAACGGCGTGCTCTCCGATGTGGAGCACCGAGGCTTCTACCGCCAGATGCGCCGCAACGCACTGACATGGACCTATTGGTTCGATAACGACGAAAGCCTGATGACCACGCTGCCCTATCCCGGCGAGAGCGTCATGGTGGACATCAGCGAACTCTCGGAAGGTTTCCACACGATGCACAACATAGTGAACGACATCACGCAGTCGTCGGTGGAGACCCGTATGTTCGTGAAAGTGCCGCAAACCGAGGGCATCGGCTACATGAACTGCATCTGCTCCGTTGACGGGAAACTCGTGGCGCAGGAGCAACTGCCCACGCGTGGAGGTCTGCTGGAGTGGACGTTAGACGTGGACTCGCTCGGTGTAGGCATCCACAAAGCCATGTTCCAAGCCATCACGCCTTCAGGGGCAGCTTCTTCCATAGCCGAACGCTACTTTGTACGCGAAGTGACGAACCGGGAACTGGGCACGATGAAGTGTCTATACGCCATTGACGGCCATCAGACTTATGTACAGGCCGGGACAATGAGCAACGGCCTCTTCCACTTCGACCTCAACGTGGACTCGCTCGAAGATGGACTGCACCGCATTGCCTATATGCTCGTGAGCGACAATGGCATCGTAACGCCCCAAAAGACTTCCTTCTTCTGGAAAACGCCCCTCGGCGGCAGTGGTATCGCGCAGTACGAATACTGGTTGAACCGCAGCGAGAACGTGCATCGGACAAAGTTAGACAAACGCACCAACCCGTTCTCGCTCGTTTCGCTGTTGCCCGTAGAATCCGAGCCCATCCGCAGTTCCTGCTTCCACTTTGAATTGCGCGAGGGGCAACCCATGATGTATGCCAAAAACGATTTCCATATCTCCTTCTACGATGTGTCAGGCAGAAAGTTAGACGAAAGCAAGCAATACATAGACTATAACGTCAGCCAGCCTGTCACGGGCATCACTCCTTTGGAAACCACGCAGACCTTTGAACGTCCGGCGGAGAACTGCATCAAGTGGTTTGTGTTTGAGGCGCAGTATGGCGACTCCATCGCGTTGAAGAGCAACCAGGCCACGAGCATTCAAATGTTCGATGCCACCGGTAAGGAACTTTATGTTGCTTCGGGCAGTACCTCTGTGAACTATGGAGGATGTCATTTGAAAGCAGACGGCACTTACTATGTGGCAGTTCACGACGTGACGGGTTCGGGTAGCCAACTCACTTTGCAGACACAGCGGATTGATAAGTTTGCCGTGTTCGACTTTACTCCCAACAAGTTAGCCTCTGCCGGATATACGTTGATGTATTTCGATGGCAACGGTATGGACTTTGTGAAGAAAGTGGAAATTACCAATGGCGACATAACATTGGAAGCTGATACCTTGCTTGCTTCTACACAAAACCTGCTTGCGCGCTTCCATCTGCAAGAAAACTATGACAACAGTAAACTCTTTACACTCAAGGTTTTCTTTGATAAAGAAGATACGGGAGAACAGAAGACGCTCACCTTTGACAATGCAGTGGTGTTCGAAGCTGTAGACAACAAGCCCCAAATGACGGTTGAGATTACCAGTGAACGCCGGGTGGCTGATCCTTATCCCATCAAGGTCGTGGTTAAGAATGAGGGTAATATGCCGCAGTATGGCATCCCTTTGAACGTAGCCTTTGACAATGTGGAGAAGTTTGATGACCTCGCATTTGTGGATTTCGATTTGATTCTTTCAGACGAACTCTACGAAAGCCGCGACTTCTTCACCTATACCGACAATCTTGTAGGCACAGGTAAGAAAGGTTACTATATGCCCTTGCTTATACCCTACATCGGTCCGTATGAAGAGCGTACCTTCACCTTTGGTGTGCGTACGAGAATACCTCATGCCAGGTTTAACTTCTATGCTTGGACTGGCGACCCGTGGTATGACGCAACGATGGATATAGGTGTTGTCTCACAAGCAGTGGCAAGAGCTCCGCAGGCACGTTGCGAACAGTCAAACATTCACCGGGTCTATGACCTCTTTGGCCTGATAGATAATGTGGCAAGCTTTTTGAATTTATCGCTTTCGCCTGCTACCCCTGTTCGTATGGCTGTAGGTACAGGAGAAGCCATAGCAGGAGTACAGCAAGGTTTGTCTCGTACGGTAGAAGATGCCACGTTTGATGCTTACGGCATTGACCCGAGTGAACGAGATCAGTATCGCTTCCAGTACCGCTACTGTGTAAGATGTCCGCGTGATATTTGGGAAGATGCAAGTCCTTTACAAGCTCCCGCACGGGTGGCTTCGGCTACAATCAACAGTACAACCGGTAGTTCAAGTTGGGAACCGATTGATGATTATGCTTCTTCGGATTGTCCGAAACCCGACCCACATCTCGTGGATGTCTACATTCCCGGCGACCCGAACGAAATGACGGGGTACTCTGCACCCTCAGGCAGTCGACACATGAGTGACGAAGTCAAGACTATAGGCTACGACATCGAGTTTGAGAACGACCCCGAGATTGCCAACTCGGCGGCACACTGCATCGTAATCGAGAACCAGCTCGACCCGACGAAGTTTGATCTCAAGACCTTCACGCCCAAGGACATCACGCTGTCGGGCAAGAAGGTGGAACTCAATGGCAGCAAGTCGTTCGTCCAGACCTTGGACCTGCGGCCTGAGATTGACGCGATAGCAGAACTGCAGTGTGCCTATAACGTACAGACCGGTCTCATCCGTTGGACATTCACCTCACTTGACCCGATGAGCATGGAACCCACCGACGATATCATGCAAGGCGTGCTGCCCGTCAACTACGACGGCACTTCGGGCATCGGCAACGTGACCTACACGGTCGACCTGCTGAAGACCTTCCCCGACGGCACGGAAATCTCCAACAAGGCTTCCATCATATTCGACAACAACGATGCGATAGAGACCCCCGTCTGGACAAATACCATCGATGCCGTTTGCCCCGAAGGCAGAGTGACGGGAGCAGTGCTGACCAATGACAGCACGGCCACCATCCGCTGCGAAGGAAGCGACGAACGCTCGGGCGTGTGGAAGTACGAGGTATATGTGCAGTACGGCAGCGGCGAGTTGTGGGAGAAGGTGGGCGAGTGCCCGGCCGACTCCGCCGAAGTCAGCTTCCGCGTGTACGACGGCATGGACTATGGCTTCTGCGCCTTGGCGGTTGACTCGGCCGGCAACGTGGAACAGAAGGAGCTGGCCCGCGAGGCTACGTTGGCCACTTATCTGCAAGGCGATGCCAACGCCGATGGCATTGTGGACATTGAAGACGTGGTGAATGCCACGCGCTACTTCCTGGGAGAGACGGAGGTAATCTGTTTCAAGGCGGCCGACGTGACAGCTGACAATCAGATTGACATTGAAGACGTGGTGGGCATACGCAGGATTTTCCTCACGCAGCCTACAACCCTCCTGAAAGCTCCCGTCAAACGACAACGATTAAGAGAACTATTACAACCATGACAAGAAAACTGTTTTTCATGGGCTTGCTGCTCGCGTCGTTCCTGACGCGGGCAGTGGCCCAAACCGAGACCCTGCAAGTGTGGGGACATGACTTTGAGATGACTGCCGACGGTTCGACCGTGACGCGCCTGACAGTGTCGGAGCGCGATGTGGTGGACTACACGGGTTTCAGTCTGACTATCCTGGTGCCGAAGGGCATCCATATAGCCCAAGTGCGTTCAGGTCGTGAATATGTCAACGACATTTCACTCAACGTGGACCGCGCCACAACGACCCATTCCATCGCCTGCAACATGCCGACGGAGGATATGGTGAAGGTGATTTCTTCCTCCACCGAGAACTTGGACTACTACCCCGACGACATCGACGGCAACCCGGTGGACGAGATATTCACCATCGGCTTTACCGCAGACCCGACGATGGTGAACGGCGAATATGAGGTGAAGATTGTGGAATGCAAATTCGCTTTTGCCGCAGGCGGTGCTTCGAAGCCGCAAGAGCCGGTGGTGATGAAAATGACGGTAACGGGCGGTGTGGACGGACGGCAGATTGACTGCACGGTAGGTGCGGCCGGCGTGGGAACACTCATCCTGCCCTTTGCTGCCGAACTGCCAAAGGACATGCAGGCTTACCGCTGCACGGGTGTGGACGGCACGAGGGTGCTGACGCAGGCAGTAGATGAGATTCCGGCTAATGTGCCGCTGCTCATCACGGCACTGCCGGGAACTTACCAGTTTACAGGTGTGCCCGAAGGTTCGGAGAGGAGCTACACCGACGGTATGTTGACGGGTGTCATGGAGGAAACAGTTATTACCTCGGGCTACGTGCTGCAACAGCAGGATGCGGTGGCTTTCTATCCTGTGACGGCGGGAAAGTCTATTACTGTTCCGGCCTACAAGTGCTATCTGAACTATACGGGTGAGCAGCAGGCCATGCGTTTGGACGATGTGCTGACGGGCCTGAAGGGCGTGACTACCTCCGAGGACAGCTCAACGCTCTACGATCTGCAAGGCCGCCGCACCCGCACGGCTACTGCGCCGGGCGTATATATCCAGAACAACCGCAAGATTGTGAAATCCAAAAAGTAGAATGCCTCATGAAGAATCTCTATATTAGCCCTGCCGCCGTGGCTGTGGAACTGAAGACGGAAGGGATGATGGCCTGGTCGCTCGACCCGAGCGGCAGCGCCGACCCTGACCTGCCCGTAATGAGCGACAAGATGGAAGAGCCCGCCTTTGACGAAGACGGGAAGAATTATTGGGAATAGTCGCGGATTGCCGCCAGACCCGGATATATAGATTGCCCGGACAGCCTTGATTGATGAGGCTGTCCGGGCTTTTGGGGCACTGGGGAGCAAGGCAAATGCCTGCGTATAACAACAGCGGGCGGGGATGCCCGCGCTCCCAGTTGTTGTCAGACACCTAACGCCGAGATGGGAACTACTGTTACGCCGTCGGCTCTCGTATAGGCATATTTACCCACTCCTGTCAGGACCATCATGAATGAAGGGGCATTCATCTTGTCCGTGTCGATTTTGGCTGCCAATGCTTTCAGGGTCTTGGCCCCGCTTTCAATGAGACTGTCTCCTCCAAGTTTCACTTCAACCAGCCCGTATCTGCCGTTTCGGAGGTGTATGATGGCATCACACTCCAGGCCGTTCTTGTCGCGGTAGTGGTATACCTTGCCTCCCAAGGCATCGGCATAGACCCGAAGGTCTCTCACAGCCATTGTCTCAAATACCAGTCCCAAGGTGTTGAGGTCTTTGATGAGGTCATCAGGGCCGATGCCCAGGGCAGAGGTGGCTATTGAGGGGTCGATGAAATAGCGCGTGTCGGACGTGCGGATGGCAGTCTTTGACCTCAGGTTGGGCGACCACGCCTCCATGTCTTCGATGACAAAGATGTTTTTCAAGGCGTTTACGTAGTCGTAAAGGGTGTCCACGCTAAAGCTGTTGCTTCCGCTTGCAAGGATGTCGTCGGCTATCTTTGTCAACGAAACCTGTGCTCCCTGATAGCGTGCGTATGAGCGCAGCAGCTTGTGGGCAAAACCGGCATTGCGTGTTGTGTTGTCAACCCTGGATATGTCGCTGTTGACCACGGCGTCTACGTAGTTGTCGGCTTGCAGCAGTGCGGCCTTGTCAGACAGTTGCAATGACCCGGGCCAACCTCCGCGGCACAAGAGGAATGACAGCCGATCGACATCGATGTCTGCGGCAATGCCTGCTGCTTTCCCTGTCTTGAAGAGGCTGCCAAGTGAAACGCTTGCGCTGGAATCTCCTGATTCCTGAAGACTCATGGGCCGCATGGTGAGCCATGCAAATCGTCCGGTGCCGGTGTGGGTGATGGATGACCTGTCGGCCGGTACAGCTGAACCGGTGAAGATAAATTGTCCGGGAAGTCCACGCTGGCTGACCACAAAGCGCGCGGCATCCCAAAGTGTTGGGGCAAGTTGCCATTCGTCAACCAGCCTTGGCGTTTTACCGTCGAGTATCAGTTCGGGGTTGGCTTCAGCCAGCATCAGGTTGGCTTTCATGGTGGCGGGATTGTCCAGAAATATGCTGCTTCTTGCGGCCTGTTGGGCTGTAGTGGTCTTGCCGCACCATTTGGGCCCTTGCACCAGTACCACGCCAGCTGCTTCAAGCTGTTCGGAAAGCAGTTGGTCGGCTATTCTTTTCTTATATTTCTTGTCCATGACAGTCGGTTTTTTTTTGATGCTGCAAATATAAGCAGTAAATGCTTGAAAACCAAGTATTTGGCTTGTTTCGTTCCGTGAGTTGGCCGTTTTTCGTTCCGTGAGTTGGCCGTTTTTCGTTCCGTGAGTTGGCCGTTTTCCGTTCCGTGAGTTGGCCGTTTTTCATTCCGTGAGTTGGCCGGTTCCTGTTCGGTGAGTTGTGGTCGGCTTGGTGGTGTGCTTCTGTAGGTTTGGGGGCGGGAGGAGTGGATCAGATACGCTTGTTGCGCCAACGGTCGCTGCTCAGGTAGGTCAGGCAGAGGATGAAGGTGAAGATGTGGTAGACGTATTCGCTGAACCAGCACCAGGGAAGGCTCACGCGGCAGCCGAAGATGGCTACGCCTACATACACACAGTAGATGGTGAGCGAAATGCTCTCGAAGAGCAGTGCCGTGCGGGTGTTGCCTGTTCCGCTCACGGCGTGCAGCAGTATTTGGGTGGGGATGGTGAACAGGTAGGAAGACAGAAGCACGTAGAGGGCCTGTCGCCCGATTTCTACCAGAGAATGGTCGGCCGTGAAGAGGTGCATCACTGCATCGGGAAACAGGCCGATGAGTACCAGTATGGGGGTCAGTATGAGGTAGCCCAGACCGATGACACGCCGCAGCATGGGCCACACGGCCTCGTGTTCGTCGGCTCCCATCAGGTTGCTCACCAGCGTGGTGGCGGTCGACGAGAGGGCGATGACGGCCATGAAGGTAAAGGAGGATATGTTGCGGATGATGTTGGTGGCTGCCAGCTGGCGTTCGCCGAGATGCTCGACACTCAGAAAGAAGAGGAACCAGGTGCTGAGCGAGAGCACGTTCTGGAGCATGACGGGGCTGCCCAGGCTGAGCAGGCGGCGCATCTGTGGGAGGCTGATGCGTGGCAGCTTGTCGAGGGCGTATTGGTGGAGGTCGACGTGGCGGCCTGTGTAGGCCACGAAGAAGATGAGCGAAACGACTTCGGCCAGCGTGCTGCCTATGGCGGCTCCGGCGATGCCGAGCTCCGGCATGCCGAAATGGCCGAATATCAGGGCGTAGTTGAACAGCATGTTGCTGAGCACCAAGGCGATGCTGTTGAGCGTGAGGGTGCGCGTGTGGGTGGTGGCCACATAGAAGGAGCGGAAGAGGGCATTGACAAAGGCAAAGAGCAGGCCGAAGATGCGCCATTGCAGGTAACTGTTGGCGGCCTCGAACACGGCGTGGGAGCTGATGATGCTTTCGAGGATGCCGGGGGCGAGCCAGCGTGTGAGGACAAACACGAGGCTGGCCAGCACGGTGAGCAGGGCCAGACTGTGGTAGAAGGTATGGCCAATGGCAGCGTAGTCTCCCTGCCCGTTGCGCCGGGCCATGAGAATCTGTGCGCCGATGCTGAATCCCAGTCCTACCATGAACACGGTGACGTAGAAGATGCCGCCCAGTGCCGAGGCCCCCAATTCGATGGGTCCGACACGCCCCAGAAAGGCAGCGTCGGTCATGCCGATAAGCTGTTCCATGAGCGTGCTGACCAGTATGGGCCAGGCTATCATTGCTATTTGCTTGTAGCTATAGGTGTGCATGGGTAGGATAGGTTAGTTGGTGGATGTGTGCGGGTTTGGGTCCACAAAGATGGAGCAAAAGCATATATCCATTACGCTTCTCTTTTAACGCTTTTGCCCTTTCAGGGCGTGCTTTATCGCCTTTTGCTACCCAGGGCGTTGCCCTGGGCTGGGCGCTGTTGCCCCTTCAGGGCGTGCCTTGAACGCTTGTTGACCGCCTGTGTCTGCTTCTTGGCAGACCTTCGGGGCGTGCCTTGAACGCTTGTATGCCGCCTGCGTCTGCTTCTTGGCAGACCTTCGGGGCGTGCCTTGAACGCTTGTATGCCGCCTGCGTCTGCTTCTTGGCAGACCTTCGGGGCGTGCCTTGAACGCTTGTATGCCGCCTGCGTCTGCTTCTTGGCAGACCTTCGGGGCGTGCCTTGAACGCTTGTATGCCGCCTGC
>CALZRA010000027.1 GCA_945828345.1 uncultured Bacteroidales bacterium | reverse complement strand
TGGCAATTGCATTAAGCTTCCTGACGGCTTCGTGTTCAAGATTTACGAGTGGGGGCAGTGGTATTACGGATACAGAAATTACCACCATAACCCATAGTATAAATGAATATGATTTGGATGTGGATCCGCAAGGTATCACCTATACCATTGATATATCTACACCCGAGGGGCGTTTGAAATTGAACAAAATTTCATTGGAACAGGCAAAAGAACTTGCGCTTCAGGAAGCTGTCATCAAGAACAACTGTGCTCGCCTTATATCTCCTAAATTCTCACATCTGAAGAAAGGGAAGCAGATTTTACGCATAACAGTATTCGGCTTTCCTGCAAGATATAAAAATTCAAGTCTCAAGGATAAATTGCCTGAAAACAACGTTATTATTCTAAAATAGTTCCTTGTAACCTATTTTATATCCTATATCTGGAGCACTCATTCCGACAACGGGGTGAGTGCTCTTTGGTAAACAGTGGACAGCCCCCGTTCACATACTATTATCCGCAAACAATCATTTTAGACCGTCTTGCACGCCTTAACTTTAATTGATTTTAGACTTTCGTGATTTGTGATTAAGCTTTAGTGAATATCCATTACTTTATCACTAATCACTAAAACTTAACACGAAAAATATCGGCGCAAAATTTGACTATTTTCGAAAACAACTCCAAACTTTTGGGGCATAAACATGGCTCTATACACAAGACCATATTGCCGTATTGCATAAGAAGCAATCTTCAGAATACGTATGGGCATGCCAATCATCCTATTTCCTCATCAGACAGCCATCCTACGGCTCTGAAAAGTCGATTGCATGGCTTCCCAAACAGAGGGGCATGAATCCAGAAAGCGAACAGCGTCATCCCACTGCCTATAACGTGAACAGGCGTGCCGGCCCGTAGCTTAGACCGCTCCGTCCCCTCCCCCTCCACTTTTTTCAAAAAAAGAGGGCCGCAGGCTGCGGCTATGCAAAACTTCTTCGTACTTTTGGGCGGTCAATCGATGATTACCCAATTACGCATCATGGAAAACAAACAAACCGTCATACACTTCGCGCTGTGCGCGCCAGAAGAACTGGACGAATCCGACCGCAAACTGGTGGAACTGGCACGGCAGGCCACACACACGGCTTACGCACCTTACTCGCACTTCTGTGTAGGGGCTGCCCTGTTGCTGGAGGGCGGAACCTGCGTGTGCGGCAGCAATCAGGAGAACGCGGCTTTCGGTGCCGGCACCTGTGCCGAACGCACGGCCCTGTTCTACGCCCATGCCCAATATCCCGATGCAGCAGTCAAGGCCATTGCCATTGCAGCACGGGGCACCGACGGAGAGTTTACGCAGCAACCCATCGCGCCCTGCGGTGTGTGCAGGCAGGCACTGCTCGAAGCGCAAAAACGCGGCGGACAGCCCATCAGGCTATTGCTGGCGGGCAGGACGACCGTGACCGTAATGGAGGGCGTAGAGTGCGTGCTCCCCTTTGCCTTCGAGGAGATTGTGTAATGGGCGGTGGCTCCAAACGGCGGGCACACCGCACTTGCGGCCTGCCCACGGATTGCCCCAACCGTACCAAACCACCTGAAAAACCAACGACAACAACGACGACAAGCACGGCGGTCTGGCCCGTTCCGGCCTTCTGCTGTGGTCGCCCATCATAAGAACGTAACATCCCCAACGTTATGAACTCCAAACGCAGCTTTGTAACCATTGCCAACCTGTCGAGGGAGAAAATCATGCACCTCATCGGCATGGCACAGGAATTTGAAAAATGCCCGAACCGCAAGATTCTCGACAACCGCGTGGTGGCCACGCTCTTCTTCGAACCGTCAACGCGTACCCGACTCTCCTTCGAAACGGCGGCCAACCGCCTCGGAGCCCGCGTCATAGGCTTTACTGACCCGAAGGTGACCAGCTCTACCAAGGGCGAAACGCTGAAGGACACTATCATGATGGTGAGCAACTATGCCGACGTAATCGTGATGCGCCACTATCTGGAAGGAGCGGCACGCTATGCCAGCGAGGTGTCGCCCGTGCCGGTGGTGAATGCGGGGGACGGTGCGAACCAGCACCCTTCGCAGACGATGCTCGACCTCTACAGCATCTACAAGACGCAGGGAACGCTCGACGACCTGGACATCTTTCTGGTCGGCGACCTGAAGTATGGCCGCACCGTGCATTCGCTGCTGATGGCCATGCGCCACTTTAACCCGACATTCCACTTCATCGCGCCTAAAGAGCTGGCCATGCCTGAGGAGTACAAGGCTTACTGCCGCGAACAGCACATCCGCTACGTGGAACACGAGGACTTCAACGCCGACATCATTGCGGGTGCCGACATTCTCTATATGACCCGCGTACAGCGCGAACGTTTCACTGACCTCATGGAGTATGAACGGGTAAAGGACGTGTACATCCTGCGGGCCTCGATGCTGAAGCAGGCGCGGCCCAACATGAAAATCCTTCATCCGCTGCCCCGCGTGAACGAGATTGCCTACGACGTGGACAATGACCCGCACGCCTACTACTTCGAGCAGGCACGCAACGGGCTGTTTGCCCGCCAGGCCATTATCTGCGACGTGCTGGGCATCACGCCCGAGGATATGGCCCTCCAACAGATTTGCTGACCAGCCATCCCCCTACCCTCTCCCGCATTTGTCATCCCAAAAACTTCTGTATGTCATGAAACGCCAAGAGCTAATGGTGGCCGCCATTGAGAACGGCACCGTGATTGACCATATTCCCTCCAACAAACTCTTCCAGGTTGTCAGGCTGTTGCACCTCGAACAGCTGAAGTCGGCTGTCATGGTGGGCTACAACCTGCCCAGCTCGAAAATGGGGCTGAAAAGCATCATCAAGGTGAACGGCAAGTTCTTCAGCGATGCCGAACTGAACACGCTGAGCGTGGTGGCCCCCAACGTGACGCTCTGTATCATCAAGGACTACGAGGTGGTCGAAAAGAAGTGCGTCACGCTGCCGCAGGTCATCACGGGCATCGTGAAATGTGCCAATCCGAAGTGCATCACCAACAATGAGCCGATGGCCACGCGCTTCCATGTGAGCGACGGCGAAGCCGGCATCATCCGCTGCGACTACTGCGAAAAGGAGCAGCCGCTCGAAAACGTGAAGATTGTGTAACCCCGTGATTTCTCACGCTATTTCCATCATACCATCATGAAACAAGACACTGAAATTTTCGACCTTATCGAACAGGAGCACCAGCGTCAGCTGCGCGGCATGGAGCTGATTGCCTCCGAGAACTTCGTGAGCGACCAGGTGATGCGCGCCATGGGCTCGTGGCTCACCAACAAATATGCCGAAGGTTATCCCGGCAAGCGCTACTACGGCGGCTGCGGCGTGGTTGACCAGACTGAGAACCTGGCTATCGAACGGGCCAAGCAGCTCTTCGGTGCGGAATATGCCAACGTGCAGCCCCACTCGGGCGCACAGGCCAATGCTGCCGTATTCCTCGCCGTGCTGAATGCGGGCGATACGTTCATGGGCCTGAACCTCGACCACGGCGGCCACCTTTCGCACGGGTCGAAGGTAAATACTTCAGGCATCCTATACAAGCCCGTGGGCTACAACCTGAATCGCGAAACGGGACGCGTGGACTATGACGAAATGGAACAGCTGGCTCTGGAACACAAGCCTAAACTGATCATTGGCGGCGGCTCGGCCTACAGCCGCGAATGGGACTATGCCCGTATGCGCAGCATTGCTGACAAGGTGGGGGCCATCTTCATGGTTGACATGGCGCACCCTGCCGGACTGATTGCCGCTGGCTTGCTCGACAATCCGGTCAAGTATGCCCACATCGTGACCACCACGACCCACAAGACCTTACGCGGACCGCGCGGCGGCCTGATCCTGATGGGCAAGGACTTCGAGAATCCCTGGGGACTGAAGACACCGAAGGGGGTGGTGAAGACCATGAGCCAACTGCTGAATAGCGCGGTGTTCCCGGGCATTCAGGGCGGACCGCTCGAACACGTCATTGCCGCCAAGGCCGTGGCCTTCGGCGAAGCGCTACAACCTGAGTTCAAGGATTATGCCCTGCAGGTGAAGAAGAACGCGGCCTGTCTGGCGGACGAACTGACGAAGCGCGGCTTCGGCATCGTGAGCGGCGGCACGGACAACCACTCGATGCTGGTGGACCTGCGCAGCAAATATCCTGACCTGACGGGCAAGGTGGCCGAAAACGCACTGGTAGCAGCCGACATCACGGTGAACAAGAACATGGTGCCCTTTGACAGCCGTTCGGCCTTCCAGACCTCGGGCATCCGTCTCGGCACGCCGGCCATCACCACGCGCGGCGCGAAGGAGGACCTCATGGTGCTCATTGCCGAATTGATTGAGGAGGTGCTGAATGCACCCGAGGACGAAAAGGTCATCGCTTCGGTGCGTGCACGCGTAAACGAAACCATGCAGCAGTACCCGCTGTTCGCCTGGTAAGAATTTGAGCACAACAATCCTTTGAGATTTTCTGAAATATCATTTACGAAAATTCGCGGACAATTCGCGGACATTTACGTTCAAAAAAAGAAGAACGCGAATTACCGTGAATTGTCCGCGAATTTTCGTAAAAGCTTTGCACAATTTTATTCTTCGGGACATGCTTATAAACCCCACAACCCTAAAAAACAACTAAGGTCATGAAGTAAACCCGCTACTGTCGACTAAAACACGGCCTACGCCCTGACAGCAGCACTGTTACCTCACAACCTCAAAAAAAAGACTGACCGAATATCAGTCTACTGAGAATGCACTTTACTTCAAGGAAACCTCGATGTCCTTCTCCACTTCGGCTACTTCGAGCTTGCCTTCGCGGAGCAGCCAACCCAGACCCAGGTAGAGGTCCTTGTCAGCACGAATCTTAGTGGCCTTCTTCAAGTCCTTTCCAGTGAGCTTGCCACCCTCGTTCAGGGCTTCCCAAATCTTTCCGGCCAATGCACCGGTCTTTTCTTCAAACATGTTGAAATATTATTAAGTTAAACAATCAATCTTTCTACCTTGCAGGAGGACTGACCTGACGTACCTGTGTCGAACGTTGGTCTCACTCGTATGGCTTACGCGGTGCAAAAGTAGAGATTTGTTTCAAATGAAACGTACTTTTAGACTGAAAATCAGCATTCTTACAGTTTTTAGAAGCAAATAGTTACAGTCAACTTGCCAAAATCACGCCTTTTATTGTAATTTCGTGGCCTCATTTCACGCCACACCGGCATCAAAACCCACCATATCCCCATGCTTTCCTTCCTCATCCCCACCCATAATTTTGTATGCACCGCACTGGTCCAGGCAGTGGTTTCACAGGCCGAAACCCTGCGGCGCGAAGAAGGCGGCCACTTCGACTTTGAGGTGATTGTGGCCGATGACGCATCGGACGACAGCACCACGGTAGCAGCCAACCGGCTGCTCAACCAGCTGCCCCGCACCCGGTTGGTGGAACACCAGACGAACCGCGGGAGGGCCTTGCTGTGTAACTGGCTGATCGACCACGCGCGCTTCAGGCATGTGGTGCTGATGGATGCCGATGCGGCTGTATGTACCCCCGACTTTGTGCGCCGTTACTGGCAGGCCCGCCATGATGCGGCAGTCGTATGCGGCAGCCTGCGCAATCCCGAAGGCCCTGCGCCGAAGGGTTGCGAACTCAGGTTCAGGTATGAGCAGCAGGCCATGCGCCACCGTCAGGCTCTGTTGCGGGGAACAGCCGACCCCTGCCTGCACCTGAGCACCTTCAACCTGTTGATCGACAAGGAGGCATTGGGCGACCTGCGCTTCGACCTGCGCTGCCGGGCATACGGCTACGAGGATGCCTTGCTGGGACTGGAGTTGAAACGCCGAGGACTGACGGTGAAGCACATTGACAATCCGCTGGTCCACACGGGCATTGACCGCAACGTAGACTTTATGCACAAGACAGAAACGGCCCTGCTGACGCTGACCGGACTGGACGGCCTGATGCAGCGCGAAGCGGGCCCCTCGCGCACGCTGAGCCTCCTGCAACGCTGGCATCTGCACCGTGTGGTGTACGGCCTGTTCCTGCTCACTCGCCCTATGCTCAGGCGCAATCTGCTGGGAAGCCGTCCGAACCTGCTGGTTTTCAAGCTCTACAAGCTGGGCTACTATGCCACGCTGTGCCTCACAGGAAAGCCCCAGACGGGGCCGGCTGCTGACAACAGGACAGCATAGAAGTTCCTTCATCACAGCACAACACCACGCACACAGCCCAAAAACTTTTCCCTTTTTTCTTTGCCTACCTATAGGTTTGCTGTAATTTTGCCCGCAAATGCTAAGGGGTGCACGTTCTGTTGGCGTGCTGAGATTACACCCTCTGAACCTGTACCGGACAATGCCGGCGAAGGGATAGCGTACTACGTGTGAACTGTTACCCCGAGGTTTTGCATTTACTCCTACCGAACCATGCGTTGCCTGTTTCAGGCCAACCCGAACATCTCATTATATAAAATGGTACCCGTACAATTCATCACGCACACGACCCCGGACATAGGCTACGAGGAGTCGGCTCTTCTGGCCCTGTCTGGAGGCTGCAAGTGGATTCAGCTGCGCATGAAGGATGCCGCAGACGACGAAGTCGAACCCATCGCCCGACGCTTGCTGCAAGCATGCCGCGAACATGGAGCCACCTTGATTATTGATGACCGGGTGGAACTGTGCCGAAAAGTGGAGGCCGATGGAGTCCACTTGGGACAGAACGACATGCCTGTAGCCGAAGCGCGGCAACTGCTGGGCGAAGGCTTCTTGATAGGCGGCACGGCCAACACCTTCGAACAGATTCGCGCGCTGAAGGCCCAAAGTGCCGACTACGTGGGCTGCGGTCCATTCCGCTTCACTACGACCAAGGAAAAGCTGGCTCCCACGCTCGGGCTGGACGGCTACCGCCATATCATGCAGGCCCTGCAAGCCGCGAACCTCCGCATTCCCGTCTGCGCCATTGGCGGCATCGAACTGGAGGATGTCATGCCCTTGCTCGACACGGGCGTGCAAGGCATCGCCGTGAGCGGAGCGGTATTGCGCGCCGATAATCCGCAAGAGGCCATCCGGCAGTTCCTGCAAGCTGACGAAACCCTCTGAAACCTCCTGAACCCCTCAAACCGAGCGAAGTGCTCACACACATCATAACCATGACCGATCAAAAAATGAAAATAAGCTATCCCAGCAGCGAGAAGATTTATCTGAAAGGCGAACTCCACCCCGACATCCGCGTGGCCATGCGCCAAATCAAGCTGACGCCTACCGTCACCAAAGACGAACAAGGCCACAAGACCTATACCGAGAACGCACCCGTCGTGGTGTACGACACCAGCGGGCCCTACTCCGACCCGCATGTCGAAGTGGACCTCAAGAAGGGACTGCCCCGCCTGCGCGAAGAATGGATTCTGAAGCGGGGCGGTGTCGAACGCCTGCCGGAGTTCACCTCGACCTACTGCCGCGAACGCCTGGCCAACAAGGAGCTGGACCACCTGCGCTTCGCCCACCATCACCTGCCGCTGCGCGCCCTGCCCGGCGCCGCCATTACCCAGATGGCACTAGCCAAACAGGGCATCATCACACCCGAAATGGAGTATGTGGCCATTCGCGAAAACATGAACTGCCGGGAACTGGGCATCGAGACCCACATCACGCCCGAGTTCGTGCGCAGCGAAATAGCTGCCGGACGCGCAGTCATCCCGGCCAACATCAACCACCCCGAAGCCGAGCCTATGATTATCGGCCGAAACTTCCTGGTCAAGATCAACACCAACATCGGCAACTCTGCCACAACCTCGTCGATCGAAGAGGAGGTCGAAAAGGCGGTGTGGAGCTGCAAGTGGGGAGGCGACACGCTGATGGACCTCTCGACTGGCGACAACATCCACGAAACGCGCGAATGGATTGTGCGCAACTGTCCTGTGCCGGTAGGCACCGTACCCATGTACCAGGCCATGGAGAAGGTACACGGTGTGGCCAAGAACCTCACCTGGGAACTCTTCCGCGACACACTCGTCGAGCAGTGCGAACAGGGCGTGGACTACTTCACCATCCACTGTGGCATCCGCCGCAAGAACATACACCTCTCGCAAGGCCGCATGACGGGCATGGTGAGCCGCGGCGGCAGCATCATTTCCGAGTGGTGCATACAGAACGACCGCGAAAGCTTCCTGTATGAACACTTCGATGACATCTGCGACCTCTGCGCCCAATACGACGTGGCCATCTCGCTGGGCGACGGCCTGCGCCCAGGCTCCATCTACGATGCCAACGACCGCGCCCAGTTTGACGAACTCGACACCATGGGCGAGCTAGTCACCCGCGCCTGGGCCAAAGGCGTACAGGCATTCATCGAAGGACCGGGCCATGTGCCCATGCACAAGATTCCCGAAAACATGCAGCGGCAAATCGAGAAGTGCCACGAAGCACCCTTCTACACGCTGGGCCCGCTGGTCACTGACATTGCGCCGGGCTATGACCACATCACCTCGGCCATCGGTGCCTCCATCATCGGCGCGCTCGGCACGGCCATGCTCTGCTATGTCACACCCAAGGAACATCTGGCCCTGCCCAACCGCGAAGACGTGCGCACCGGCGTAGTGACCTACAAGATTGCCGCCCATGCCGCCGACTTGGCCAAAGGACATCCCGGTGCACAGGTCCGCGACAACGCCCTGTCAAAAGCGCGCTACGAATTTCGCTGGAAGGACCAGTTCAACCTGAGCCTTGACCCCGAACTGGCCACCCAATATTACAAGGATGCCCACTACGAGAACGGCGAGTTCTGCACCATGTGCGGACCGAACTTCTGCGCCATGCGCATCTCCCACCGTCTGAAGGACTGCACCGAGGCATAGCCCCGCATAGGCCACGGCTACTCCTTATTATATATATAGGAGTAGAAACGGAGCCTATGGCACAAACGGTCTCGACCAAGCTTCATAGCCATGAACTACTATTTCCTGTTCTTCCAGGACCAGCTGCTGCTCACAGCCGACGGCACTTTGCCCCAAGGCTGCGAGCCACCCGTCGCGCTCCAGTCCGGGCAGAGGCTTCAGCCCCTGCCCCCACTGCCGGAAGCCGCCTGCTTCGCGGCACAACTCGCCGCACCGCCCACTCAGGGCGAATGGCAGATGGTGGCGTTGCGCAGCTGCTTCGAACTGCTTCCAGCCCCACTCTACCAGCTGGCAGGCAAAGCACGCGAACTGCTGCACTGGGACGAAACCACCCGATTCTGCGGCCATTGCGGTGCGCCCATGCAACTGCACACCGACATTTCCAAACGCTGCACGCAATGTGGCCGCGAAGTGTGGCCGGCCCTCTCCGCTGCCATCATCGTAGCCATCACCCGCAACCACGGCGAAGAGATTCTGCTGGTGCAAAGCAAGAGCTTCAAGCGCGACTACATGGGACTCGTGGCCGGCTTTGTCGAGACGGGCGAATCGCTCGAAGCCTGCGTGGAGCGCGAGGTGTGGGAGGAGACCCGCCTGCACATACGCAACCTGCGCTACTTTGCCTCGCAGCCCTGGCCTTATCCCAACGTGCTCATGATGGGCTTTACGGCCGAATATGACGGCGGCACGCTACAGCTGCAACGCTCTGAGCTGAACAAGGGCGGATGGTTCAGCCGCCATAACCTGCCGGCCATACCCGGCCGTGTCAGCCTGGCGCGCAAGCTGATTGACCATTGGCTGCAACAGCCGGAAAGCACCCCTGCCCCATGAATCTGAAGCATATCCTGACCGCCTGCCTGTGGGCCGCAGCCCTTTCCGCACAGGCCCAATCGGCATTTGTCGAAAAGTCCACCGACGCGCTCTGCCTGCTGCCCACTGCTGCAGGAGCGGTCAAGTCACTGGCCGACGGCGACCACAAGGGGCTCATGCAACTGGGCATCACCACCGCTGTCACGCTGGCCGTGAACTATGGACTCGAAGCAGCCATCACCAAAGACCGTCCAGACGGAACCGGCCGCCACGCCTTTCCCAGCACCCACACGGCCGCAGCCTTCAGCGGTGCCACCTTCCTGCTGCGCCGCTATGGCTGGAAGTGGGGTGTGCCGGCCTATGCAGCGGCCACTTGGGTGGCATGGGGACGTGTACATGCCAAGCGGCACGATGTGTGGGATGTATTGGGCGGCGCAGCCATCGGCACCGCGAGTGCCTTGGTCTTCACCCGTCCGCTCTCCTCAACCAACAGCCTGTCCCTGATGCCCGCCACACTGCCCGGCCACGCCCCCGGCTTCTGTTTAGTCTGGACGCATTAGAACCTATAACATGCAAACGCCCCGCCATGCTTTCAACAGCAGGCGGGGCGTTGTTTTCGGGATATTGTCTTTCTCCGTTCGCATAGGGCGAACGCATCAACAAAGGCTGAAACTCGGACAAGAGCTTCAGCCTTTATTATTACGGTGTGTAAGCAAACCGTTTCAGCGAAGTAAAATTGCTCAACTTTACTGCTCGCCCACAACGCTTGCCATGTTGGTGGATTATATCAACCTTTTCAAGTTTCGCAAGTCACTGCCGTTAGTCGGCAAGCGTTCAAGGCACGGGCTGAAAGCCCAACAAGCGCCTAGCCCAGGGCATCGCCCTGGGTGGGTTAACCGCCGTGAATGCGCCCTGAAAGGGCAAAAGCGTCTGAAGACAAGCGTTGCGAACATACGCTTTTGCCCTTGCAGGGCGCACTTGCGGCTGTCAACATACCCAGGGCGATGCCCTGGGCTACGGGCTTTTGCCCCTCCGGGGCGCGCCTTGAACGCGTCATCTCAGTCCAATATCCTATAACTTATGCGCTGCTGCCCCTCCGGGGCGTGCACGAAACGCGTCATGTCAGTCCAACAGCCTATAACCTATGCACTGCTGCCCTTTGGGGCGTACATGGAACGCGTCATGTCAGTCCGACAGCCTATAACCTATGCGCTGCTGCTCCTCCGGGGCGTGCATGAAACGCGTCATTTCAGTCCAACATCCTATAACCTATGCGCTGCTGCTCCTCCTTTAAGTGCATGGAACGCTTGTTAGGCAGCAGCAACCACTTGCGGCAGAAAAGCAGATGGCGGACCTGCTCCCAACAAGTCCAGGCTTAGGTTTTTCCAAGTCTGGACTTGTCGAAACAACTCGGCACTTCGTTTTCGCCAACCCAGCATCTCGTTTCGAGCAGCCCGCCGAGCAGCTTCAAGCAACGGCGCAGCAAAAATTTGACACGCCGTTGCGTACAAACAGACAATTATTTATACCTTTGCGCGCAAAACTGCGCTACGATGAAACTTTTGCATGCAACGCTCTGCGGGCTGGCCGTTTGGCTGTGGGCCTCATGCTCCAACTACAACCAAATAGTCAAGACGCAGGACTACTCCTATAAATATGAAGCCGCCAAGCAGTATTATGCCGAGGGGCAGTACAACCGCGCGGCACAGTTGCTGCAGGACGTGCTGTCGGTACTGAAGGGAACGGACCAGGGCGAAGAGTCGCTCTACCTCACCGGACTCTGCAACATGAAGGCACACTCCTATGATGCCGCGGCAACCGTGTTCCGCAAGTACTACCAGACCTATCCCAAAGGGAAATATGCCGAGCTGGCACGCTTCAACTGCGCCCAGTCGCTCACCGAACTCGTTTCGCAACCCAAACTCGACCAGACACCGACCTACGAGGCTATCACCGAATACCAGAATTTCATCGAGAACTATCCCAACAGCGAGCTGCGGCCCATGGCGCAGGACAAGATTTTCGAGCTGCAGGACATTCTGGTGGAAAAGGAATACCTCTCGGCCAAGCTCTACTATGACTTGGGCACGTATATCGGCAACGGAGGCAACGGAAACTACGGGGCATGTATCGTTACGGCCGAAAATGCAATCAAGGACTATCCCTACACTACGCGCCGCGAGGACTTCTCGCTGCTCATACTGCGCGCCAAGTTCGCACTGGCCGAGCTGAGCGTGGAATCGAAAAGGGAAGACCGCTACCACCAGGCTATCGATGAGTACTACGGCTTCATCACCGAGTACCCCGAATCGAAACACCTGAAGGAGGCGCAGCAGCTGTTCAAGAAAGCCAAGGCCTACGTGGTAGACGACGAGACCAACCCCTGAACGCACCCGGCGGCAACGACCCCAGCCGCGCCACTTATCCTGAACAATAACCAAACATTCAATATGGATTACAAGAAAAGCAAAGCGCCCACCAACACAGTGACGCACAATTTGATGGACTTCTGCGACGGAACCGACAACATCTACGAAAGTGTAGCCATCATGTCGAAACGCGCCAACCAGATTTCCGTTCAGATGAAGGAGGACCTTTCGCGCAAGCTCAAGGAATTTGCCACTGCCAACGACAACCTCGAAGAGACCTTCGAGAACCGCGAGCAGATTGAAATTTCGCGCTACTACGAAAAGCTGCCCAAGCCCACGCTCATTGCAGCCGACGAATTCCTGCACCACAACATCTACTTCCGCAACCCTGCAAAGGAGAAGGAAAACCTGACTGGCGAAGCATGATACAGCGCATCCAAACCATCTACCTGTTATTGGCCGGTGTCATGCCGGCCTTTACCTTTTGTCTGCCATTAGCCCGCTTCACGCAGGGTGAACAGACTTGCCTGCTCTACGGCTGCCACTATGACGCTGCCCAAATGGCCGAAATGGCCGGACGGCATCCCTTCGGGCTGGCCGTGTTGGGCCTGCTGGCCCTGCTGCTCCCGCTCATAGCCATCGGCGGTTTCAAGAACCGCAAACGGCAACTGCGCCAAACCCACTGGGCCGTGGCACTCCAAGTGGGCTGGCTGCTGACCTATGCCGCCTACTCGCTCTCGGTAGCCAACCGCACGGGAGCAGACTTCACGCCGGGCATCGGCCTGGCTTTCCCGCTGCTGGCCATCATCCTGCTGCTGCTCGCCGCACGCGGCATTCGCAAGGACGAAGCACTGGTGCGCGCTGCCGACCGCATCCGATAGGTACAGGCATACAAGCGTACGCTTACGGCAAGCTCCATTCCTCTCCCCTTCCACACCCACCTAAATCTCCTCCACCATGTCACTCAACAAGGTAATGCTTATTGGCAACGTGGGCATCGACCCCGAAGTGCGCTACATCGATGCAGGCATCTGTACGGCCACCTTGAAGTTAGCCACCAACACGCCCGGCTATACGCTGCAAAACGGCACGCAAGTGCCCGAACGCACGGAATGGCACACCGTCCTGCTCTGGCGCAGGCTGGCCGAAGTGGCCGAACGCTATGTACACAAAGGTGACAAGCTCTACATCGAGGGAGAGCTGCGCTACCGCAACTATACGGACAAGAAGGGGGTGACGCACTACATCACCGAGATATGGGGCACCAACATGGAACTGCTTTCCCCCCGGCCGTCCTCCACGCAACAGTCGCCCCAAGCGGCCGGCTGCGAACCGCCAGCTGCCAAGGCTGCTCCCGGCAGGGAAACGGCCTGCCCCTTCTGAGTCCCTCTCCCGCGTGCATCCGTGTGACATGATTGTGTTTGAAGAAGAACTGCGCTACCTGCCCCTGCACCGTCAGGAGGCGGACACGGCACCTGTCACGGTGTATCTGTGGCAGCATTTCCGTTCGGCGGCACAACTGCGCGACCTGGCGAGCATCCATTTTCCGCTCCTGCCGCTTTCGGCCTACGAAGGCTATGCAAGCAAGCGTTTCGTGGAGCGCATATCGGTCGACATGCTGGCCTGCACCCTCTGCGGACCGACGACCAAGCTGCTCCATGCAGCCAGCGGCCGCCCCTACCTGCAACAGGGCAAATGGGACATCAGTGTGTCACACACGGACCACACCTACGCCCTGAGCCTTTCCCGCCACGCGCACGGCATGGACATCGAAGCATGGGGCAACCGCGCCCTGCGCATAGCAGAGCGGTTTCTGCATCCCGACGAACTGGACCTGCTGCACCACCTGCCGCCCTACACCCCCGAACAGGCAGCCACGCTGCTGTGGAGCGGCAAGGAGGCTGCCTTCAAGCGGTTCAGCGCACACGGCGCAAAGGCCATTAGCGACGTTCACCTCACCGCTATCGCCCCACACCGCCTGAGGGCCACCCTGCCAGCCCTGCAACTACAGGCACAGGTCGTGTGTGTGACCTACCCCCACTGCGTGTGTACTTACTGCGTATAACCGTCATCCCCTAATCCCCAGAGCGTATGAAATTACAGCATCCACATCGTCCCACGGCCCTTCTGGCCGGTATGCTGTTGGTGGGCTTGTGCCTCACGTCCTGCCAACAGAAGGCCCAAAAGGCCGAAACGACCGATGAACCGCTGCCCGCAGCCAGCACACAGCCGGCTGAGCAGGCCGCCGACTCTACCATCTACGGCACATCGGGCGAATTTGGCATGAGTACCTTCACGCTGATTGCCGACAACGGTGACACGCTGAACGTGACACGTACTGCCCTCGACGGAACTGACGGCAAGGTGTACGGCGACCTGGTAGAAGGCCAACGCTATGCCATGACCACGCGCGACAATGGCGAGGCCATCGGCGTGCTCATCAACCTGACACAGTTAGAAGAGAAGGTGAAGGACTACGACATCTGTAACGGTCACCTCGTGATAAAGGGCGACACCGTGGATGCAGCGACCCTGCTGAACGACTGAGAACGCCTATTATATATAGTTGAAAGTTGAAAGTTGAGAGTCTATAGTTGATTAGGTCACTATGCAAGTCACGCAAACATTTGCCCAACTCCAAACCTCCAACCTTAAACTCCCAGCCCTCAACTTTAGGCTTTGAACTCCAAACCCTCAACCCTAAACTTTAAACCCACCCCCCTCTCCCCCATGTTTTCTGGAATAGTTGAGTCCATGGCCCGCGTGGTGGCTATCGAAACCGACCGCGACAACAAGCATTTCACACTGGAATGCGACTTTGCCCCCGAACTGCACATAGACCAAAGTGTGGCACACAACGGCGTGTGCCTGACCGTGGTCCGACGTGAAGACAACCGCTACGTGGTGACAGCCATGAACGAAACGCTGAAGCGGTCTAACCTGGGTCAGCTCCAAGTGGGCGACCTCGTGAATGTGGAACGCTCCATGCTCATGAACGGCCGTTTGGACGGACACATCGTACAGGGACACGTCGACATGACTGCCACCTGTACCGACATCACCGACGACCAAGGCAGCTTCATCTACACCTTCAGCCACGAGTCAAGCCCCGAAATGGTCGAAAGGGGCTACTTCACGGTCGACAAAGGCTCGGTGACGGTCAACGGCGTGAGCCTCACCGTCTGTGAACCCACTGCCACCTCCTTCAAGGTGTGCATCATTCCCTACACCTTCGAACACACCAACTTCCACGCACTGCAAGTCGGGAGCCGGGTGAACCTCGAATTTGACATCTTGGGCAAATACATCAGCCGGCTGGCACAGCTGAAATAGCATACCGCGCGGCATGAACTGGATTTGCGTATTCTTAGGTGGCGGCGCAGGAAGTCTGTGCCGCTACTTGCTTTCACAACTGATCACCTCGCCCGCCAGCCGCTGGCCATGGGCCACCTGGACAGCCAACATGGCAGGCTGCCTGCTCATCGGCTTGCTGACAGGCTACTTAGGCCGGCGCAGCGATGCGTGGTGGGCACTGCTGTTAGTGACAGGCTTCTGCGGCGGTTTCACCACCTTTTCCACTTTCTCAAACGAGACACTTAATCTGTGGCGAAGCGGACAGGCATTCACGGCTCTGGCCTATGCACTCACCTCCGTGTTGGGCGGTCTGGCCTGCGCAGCCGCCGGCTTTGCCTGCACCCACCGAATGGCAGACACTTAGCCAACAAGCAGCACCGCCCCACACGCTCTGAAGCCTACACGGCCCGCCACTTCCCACAATTCCCCAACACGCTGAATACTATGCGCACAAAAGAACGCTTCGCCCACGTACTGGCCTACTTTGAGCAGACCATGGACGACACCGAAACCGAACTGCACTACAGCAACCCGTTTGAGCTCGTCGTGGCTGTCGTGCTCTCAGCGCAATGCACCGACAAACGCATCAATCAGGTGACGCCCAGACTGTTTGCCGACTTTCCCACACCCGAGGCCATGGCAGCCACCACACCCGAAGTCATCTACAGCTACATCCGTTCGGTCAGCTATCCCAACAACAAGGCCAAGCACTTAGTGGGCCTGGCTCAGGCACTCTGTGAGAAATTCAACGGCGAAGTGCCTTCCACCTTAGAAGAGCTGACCCAGCTGCCCGGTGTGGGCCGCAAGACGGCCAATGTGGTACAGGCCGTAGCCTTCGGCAAGGCAGCCCTGGCGGTCGACACCCATGTATTCCGCGTGAGCCACCGCCTGAAGCTCGTTCCCGACAGCTGCACCACGCCCTACAGCGTGGAGATGGCCTTGAAGAAATACATACCCGAAGCGCGCGTGGCCGCCTCCCACTATCACCTGCTGCTGCACGGACGATACACCTGCACCGCCCGCTCACCCCACTGCCAGCAATGCGGACTGCGCGACGTGTGTCCCTCAGCTGATGCCTTCAACCGTCCCAAAATCCCTGCGACCAAGGCCGTGAAAGCCAAGAGGAACACCTCCAAAGAAGCCTGAACGAGCCTGCCCCGTACTGTTCCAGCAGCCCAACTGGCTGGCCGACCAGCCCCAAGCAGCCGCACAGTCAGGCTCTTGGCAGTCCCGACATAAAAAAATGACGGGCATTAGCCACCATATTAACAAAATATACTACCTTTGCACCCGCTATGCAAAGTGAAAACCTCCTGAACATCAATCTGGCACAAGCGGCACAAGCCGCCAGCAGCCTGCACATTGAGCTGACCGATCGCTTCTTCGCTGACCTGGAGCAAGAAGAAATAGGCGGTGGAGTGGTTCACGCCGAAATACTGGTGAAGGCTTCGGCTTGCAGCCTGTTCAACGTATATGTCAAGGTGCAAGGCCACGTGACCGTGGCCTGCGACCGGTGTCTGGACCCGCTTACACTCGAAGTGCAGGCGGAGGACGTGGTGAGGGTAAAAGATGCTGACCCTGACGATGCCGACGACCCCGAGCTGCACTACCTGAAAGCGAATGACCCCTGTTACGACCTCTCATGGGACCTGTACGAAATCATTGAAACGGCCCTGCCCCTTCAGCGCGTTCATCCCGAAGACGAATGCAACCAGGACATTACAGGATTTATTCTCACCTCGCCCGAGGACTACGATGCCGACGAAGAGGAAGAAATGTAACTCCGATGGCCGCATGGCAAAACCCAACAGTAATACTCATTCATAAAAATAGCAAGAAGAAAAATGGCACATCCTAAAAGAAGACAATCGAAGACGAGAACGCTGAAGCGTAGAACACACGACAAGGCAGTTGCCCCCACACTGGCCATCTGCCCCAACTGTGGCGCATGGCACATCTACCACACCGTATGCCCCACTTGTGGCTACTACCGTGGCAAGCTGGCCATCGTGAAGGAAGTTGCCGAATAAAAACAGGCATCTGCTTAAGCAGCCCACCCCGACCAAAGGTTCTGAAGGCCACACGGGGTAACCGGCTCCAAGCTCTTCGTTATGAGGTTTTTCCTTGGGTTCTAAGGTCTTTTCTGAGGTTATAAGGTCATTTCCTTCAGGTTATTCGTGTGGCTTGCCGCACTGGTTTCACAACCACGGCACCAGCTGCCCATAACCCTGAACCACACGGCCTTGTAGCCCGCAAAAGCCCTATAACTCAAGGAAAAAACTTTAGAAACTACTTCCCCCGTAACAACCCCGACATACATCCCCGTACATGGAAAAAATAAATGCAGTAATCACTGGCGTGGGCGGCTATGTGCCCGAATACGTGCTCAGCAACGATGAGCTTTCGAGAATGGTCGACACGAACGATGAGTGGATCATGACACGCATCGGCATCAAGGAGCGCCGCATACTGAACGAAGAAGGACTCGGCACCAGCTACATGGCACGCAAGGCCGTGAAGCAGCTGCTCGAAAAGACGGGCACCGACCCTCAGGAAGTGGAATGCCTCATCATAGCCACCACCACCCCTGACTACCATTTCCCCTCTACGTCAAGCATTGTCATAGGCCGTCTGGGCATGAAGAACGCCTTTGCCATTGACATGCAGGCTGCCTGCTGCGGTTTCCTGTTTGCCATGGACACGGCTGCCGGCATGGTGCAGAGCGGACGCTACAAGAAGGTCGTTGTGTGCGGTGCCGACAAGATGTCGTCAATCGTTGACTACACCGACCGTGCCACCTGCCCTATCTTTGGCGACGGTGCCGCTGCGGTGCTGGTTGAACCCTCGACTGAAGAGGGCCTCGGCTGGCAGGACAGCTTTCTGCGCACCGACGGCCTGGGCTTGCCCTTCCTCTGCATGAAGGCTGGCGGTTCCGTGTGCAGCCCCTCTTACTTCACCATTGACCACCGTATGCACTACCTGCATCAGGAGGGCCGCACGGTGTTCAAGTTTGCCGTGACCAACATGAGCGATGCCTGTGCGCTGATAGCCGAACGCAACGGCCTGAACAAGGACAACATTGCCTATGTGGTGCCTCACCAGGCCAACGTGCGCATCATCGACGCTGTGGCTCACCGCCTCGAACTGCCCATGGAGAAGGTGATGCTCAACATCCAGCGCTACGGCAACACTTCGGCCGGCACACTGCCCCTGGCCCTCTGGGACTACGAAAAGCAGCTCAAGAAGGGTGACAACCTGATCCTCACCGCCTTCGGTGCCGGATTCACATGGGGCGCAGCCTACCTGAAGTGGGGCTATAACGCCAAATAATCGCCACACAGCGAGTGCAAAAAGTGGAGGAAAGCAAGCCCGAACACCGCTCTCTGCCCAGTGCCGGGATGCAAGACGGCTCATTTTCCCCCACTCTTTTATTATCCACTATACACAACAGCAACGTGCAGCATAAGGCCGGTTTCGTAAACATCGTGGGCAATCCCAATGTAGGCAAGTCAACCCTGATGAACCAACTCATGGGCGAACGCATATCGATTGCCACCTTCAAGGCTCAGACCACCCGCCACCGCATCATGGGCATCATCAACACCGACGATGCCCAAATTGTGTTTTCCGACACTCCGGGTGTGCTCAAGCCCAACTACAAACTGCAAGAGGAGATGCTCGCCTTCTCGGTTTCAGCCCTGCAGGATGCCGACATCCTGCTCTATGTGACCGACGTGGTGGAGAAACCCGACAAGAACAGTGACTTCCTCGACAAGGTGAAACGCATGGATGTGCCCGTAATGGTGCTCATCAACAAGATTGACCTGTCGAACCAACAAGACCTCGAAAAGCTCGTGGCACAGTGGCACGAGAGCCTGCCGCAAGCCGAAATCATTCCCATCTCGGCCAAAGCCAAGTTCAATGTGGACCAGGTGCTGGCACGAATCAAGCAACTGCTGCCCGAGTCGCCCGCCTACTTTGGCAAAGACCAGTGGACCGACAAGCCAGCCCGCTTCTTCGTCACAGAAATCATCCGCGAGAAAATCCTGCTCTACTACGACAAGGAAATACCCTACGCCGTCGAGGTGGCGGTAGAACAGTTCAAGGAGACCGACCGCAGCATCCACATCAGCGCGGTGATTTACGTAGAACGCGACAGCCAAAAGGGCATCATCATCGGCCACAAGGGCTTTGCGCTGAAGAAAGTGTCGACCGAGGCACGCAAGACACTCGAAAAGTTCTTCGGGAAGAGCATCTTCCTCGAAGTGTTCGTCAAGGTCGACAAGGACTGGCGCAGCAACGCCAAACGGCTTGAAGCCTACGGCTACAAGCTCGACTGACCCGTCTGAATACTGCCGCACACACGGTTCGAAGCGACCAGGCATTCCTCCCCCTACCCTCTCACACCTCCACACACCTACCAAGCAACAAGACATGTCAAAATTAGTAGCCATAGTGGGCCGTCCCAATGTGGGCAAATCCACACTTTTCAACCGTCTCACAGGCACCCGTCAGGCCATTGTCAGCGACCAGGCAGGCACCACACGCGACCGCCAATATGGCAAGTGCGAATGGGGCAAGCGTGAGTTCTCACTGGTCGACACGGGCGGCTGGGTGGTCAACTCCGATGACATTTTCGAAGAAGAGATACGCAAGCAAGTCTCTCTGGCCACCGATGAGGCCGACCTCATCCTTTTCCTGGTCGACGTCAAGAACGGTATCACGGACCTCGATGCCGAAGTGGCCTCCATCCTGCGCCGCTCCAAACTGCCTGTCATACTGTGTGCCAACAAGGCCGACAATAATGCCGACATATACAGTGCGGCCGAGTTCTACAGTTTGGGACTGGGCGACCCTTATTGCGTTTCGGCTGTAACGGGCAGCGGAACAGGCGATTTGCTCGACCTCATCCTTGAGAAGCTCGGCCCGGAAGCCGAAAACGATGATGAAGAAGAGCAGATTCCGCGCTTCAGCGTGGTGGGCCGTCCCAATGCAGGCAAGAGCAGTATCATCAATGCCTTCTTGGGAGAAGACCGCAACATTGTGACCGACATTGCCGGAACAACGCGCGACAGCATCCTCACCCGCTATACCAAGTTCGGATTCGACTTCTACCTTGTCGACACCGCAGGCATCCGCCGCAAGAACAAGGTGACTGAAGACCTCGAATTCTATTCGGTGATGCGTGCCATCCGCTCCATCGAAAACTCCGATGTGTGTATTCTCATGATCGATGCCACACGTGGTATCGAGAGCCAGGATCTGAATATCGTGCAGATTATCCAGCGCAACAGCAAGAGCTTGGTGGTGGTGGTCAACAAGTGGGATTTGGTGGAAGACAAGTCGAACACAGCCATTACGCACTTCGAGAACACGATCCGTGACCGCATGGCTCCCTTTGTCGACTTTCCCATCATCTTTGCCTCGGCACTCACCAAACAGCGCATCTTCAAGGTGCTCGAAACGGCCAAGGAGGTCTACCTGTCGCGCAAACGCCGCGTGCCGACCTCTAAGCTGAACGAAGAGATGCTGCCGCTCATCGAAGCCTATCCGCCTCCTTCTATCAAGGGCAAATACATCAAGATCAAGTATTGCGCCCAGCTGCCCAAGACACAGATTCCCTCGTTCGTGTTCTATGCCAACCTGCCGCAGTATGTGAAGGAGCCTTACCGCCGCTTCCTTGAAAACAAGATTCGCGAACGCTGGGACTTCACGGGCACGCCCATCAACATCTTTATCAGACAGAAGTAGCCTTCTGCCGCCATTCCACTCTGTAAAACCAACTACATGCGCCAAGCCTTCCTCCTGCTCCTACTGTGTCTGCTCGCAAGCAGCTGCCACAGCGACAGCCGCAATGAGACTGACACACAGGGCATGCCGCCCGACACCCTCGCCCCCTACTACTACAACCTGCGGGCACAGGGACACTTCGAAGCCTACGTCAATGCCATGCACTCGTGCGACAGCACCACGCCGGCCTACAAGCAGCAAATGATCCGCCTGTTGCGACACCATCAGCTCGAAGTGAACCAGACAAAGCAAGGAGTGAACCGGGTGGAACTGCTGCGCACCGAAATGCACAACCACAACCGCCTGGCACACGCGTTCCTGAAAGTAACCTACAACGACAGCACGCACGAAGAGGTCATGTTTCCCATGGTGTGCGACGGTGAACGCTGGCGCATACAGTAAGGCTTTGCCGCAGAGGCACAAACATAGAATGAGGGTGTATCACACTGTGTGGATACACCCTCATTCTTTTTTCCATAGGGACAAGGCTACAAGGCTGGCCGGAAAACACAACGAATTGAGACCAGAACCAATGAAGAAACTGGATGACTACTCTATCCGGCCGTTTTATAATTTTGAGTTTGAACTAAGAAAAAAGTAACCATCCGAAAAACGTCTACTTATAAAAAATAAGGTTGGTCAGAAATGTATGACGTTTCATGAATTGAAGATAGAAAAGCAGTATCTTTGCACTTATAATAGATAGAAAGATATGAGAAAGAAAAGGTTTATAGTATTATTGACCATTTGCTGCTTGTCATTTGCCGCTATCCATGCAGAAGATGACGTAAAGGTTGTTGTCCCGACAAGCAAAAGCACAAACTATGCTCTTTATCCTGCTATAACAGGAGTTTTCCTGAGGCTTGACACAAGAGATGGGACAATCCAAGGCATTGTTCCTTCAAACCCTAAGAAAAACCGAGTGATTAATGCAGAACCTCTTGCGCCTGACAACAAACCAGGACGTTTTGAACTGTATCCGACAGACAGCAGTTGGGTATGGGTATTGTTTGACTCTGAGACGGGCAACATGTGGAATGTCGACTGGAGTGCAAAAAGCGATGTGTTGTCAAAAATTCCAGTCACAGAGGCAATTTATTGAGGTCATAAAGATAAAGGATGTATATAATCAACTGACGTGAACTCAATACATAAAAGATAAACAAATGATATTATG
>CALZRA010000026.1 GCA_945828345.1 uncultured Bacteroidales bacterium | reverse complement strand
CGCTCACAGAACTGGATGAGGGCGTTGCCGGGGAAGTTCTCCGAGCCGTTGAAGCACATGTGTTCGAGGAAGTGGGCCAAACCGCGCTGGCTTTCTTCTTCCTGGACAGCGCCGACCTTCTGGGCAATGTAGAAGTTGGCGCGGTTTTCGGGCAGGGCGTTGTGACGGATGTAATACGTCAGCCCATTGTCGAGCTTGCCGATGCGCACATCCTTGTCGATGGGCAGCTGCGGCATCTGCATCTGGGCGCGCAACGGCATCAGCGCGATGCACGCCAGCAGCAGACAGTAGAATCTGAATTTTTTCATGTTAGGTGATTTGATATGTTTTAAAGGATAATTTGCCGGTTGTCGTGAAAGTTTGACGCGGTAGTCAGTCGTTTTGCTACACGAAGCCGCCTTGCCTTTGGGTAGGGATACAGCGGGCGCAGGCGCGCAACATAGTGGGTTGAATGCGCAAAAGTAGAAAAATATCTGAAGTTGAGGCAAGAGGGTAAAATCTTTTTGGCATTTTCTTTGCCCTTCGGTAGCCTTACATTACCTTTGCCCCAACCTTGTGGGGCGCTGACGGGTGTTTGCAGCCCGTTTCTTGCCGCCATGGTGCGTACCGCCCCATTCCCGCCATGACATTCACTTAACAAAAACCTTTTATCTATGCGAAAGACCCAATTAACCTTATTGGCCAGCTTGCTCGCCCTTCCTGCGTTTGCCCAGGTGCAGCCCCTCGGAGGCTTCTACTACGGACAGATGCCGGCCCCTACGGGCTGGGAGTGGCAAAGCCCCGACTCAGTGGCCTACAACAAGCAGCAGCCCCATGCCTGGTTCTTCTCGTTTGAGAATACGGAACAGGCACGCAAGGTGTTGCCCGAAAACAGCAGCCTGTGGCGCTCACTCGATGGTGAGTGGCAGTTCCACTGGGCATCGAATCCCGACCAGCGTCCCAAGGATTTCTTCAAGACAGACTTCGACGCTTCGGCGTGGGACAAAGTGCAGGTGCCCATGAACTGGAACATGGCGGGTCTCCAGCCCGACGGCACGTACAAGTATGGCTTCCCCCTCTATGTGAACCAGAAGGTCATCTTCCAGCACCAGGTGGCTGTCGGAGACTGGAAAGGTGGCGTGATGCGCACACCGCCCCAGAACTGGCTGACCTATAAAGACCGCAACGAAGTAGGCTCCTACCGCCGCACCTTCGACATTCCCGCCGACTGGGAAGGCAAGGAAGTGTACATCAACTTCGACGGCGTAGACTCCTTCTTCTACCTCTATGTGAACGGCCAATATGTGGGCTTCTCGAAGAACTCGCGCAACCTGGCCCAGTTTGACATCACTCCCTATCTGAACAAGAAGGGCGAGAATCTGGTGGCAGTCGAGGTATACCGCAACAGCGACGGCTCCTTCCTCGAAGCCCAGGACATGTTCCGCCTGCCCGGCATCTTCCGCAGCGTGTCGCTGACGGCCAAGCCCAAGGTGCAGGTGCGCGACATCAAGGCCATTCCCGACTACGACGACACCTACACGCAGGCATCGCTCCACATTTCGGCCCAGGTGAGCAACCTCACGAACAAGGTGGCCAAGGGCTACAGCATTGTCTACTCACTCTATGAGAATAAGCTCTACACCGACGAGAACAAGCTCGTGCAGGGCGTGACGGCTGTGGCTCCCGTGAGCGAAATCGGCAAGAACGGCGAAATCGAGGCCAACGTGGTGCTCTCTGCGGGCAACAGGGTGAAGCCCTGGAGCGCCGAGGCTCCCTACCGCTACACCCTCGTGGGCGAGCTGAAGGACAAGAAGGGCAGGACGGTGGAGACATTCTCGACCTACGTGGGCTTCCGCGAAGTCGAAATCAAGCAGACGCCCGCCGACAAGGACGAGTTCAACCTGGCCGGCCGCTACTACTACCTCAACGGCAAGCCCATCAAGATGAAGGGCGTGAACCGCCACGAGAACAACCCCGCCACGGGCCACTATGTGACCCGCAAGCAGATGGAGCACGAAGTGTTCCTCATGAAGCAGGGCAACATCAACCACGTGCGTAACTGCCACTACCCCGATGCACCCTACTGGTACTACCTCTGCGACAAGTACGGCATCTACCTCGAGGACGAGGCCAACATCGAGAGCCACGAGTACTACTACGGCGAAGCCAGCCTCTCGCATGTGCCCGAGTTCAAGAACGCGCACGTAGCCCGCAACATGGAGATGGTACACGCCACGGTGAACAACCCCTCGGTGGTCATCTGGAGTTTGGGCAACGAGGCCGGACCGGGCAACAACTTCGTCGAGGCTTACAAGGCCATCAAGCAATACGACACCTCGCGCCCCGTACAGTATGAGCGCAACAACGACATCGTCGACATGGGTTCGAACCAGTATCCCTCCATCGCTTGGGTGCAGGGTGCGGTGAAGGGAACCTACGACATGGTATACCCCTTCCACATCTCCGAATACGCCCACTCCATGGGTAACGCCGTGGGCGGACTGGTCGATTACTGGAACGCCATTGAGAGCACCAACTTCTTTGTGGGCGGTGCTATCTGGGACTGGGTGGACCAGGCGCTCATCGGCATCAATGCCGAAGGACAACCCTACTGGGGCTACGGCGGCGACTTCGGCCCGACCAACAAGCCCAACGACGGTATGTTCTGCATGAACGGCATCATGCGCCCCGACCTTTCCCCGAAGGCCCAGTACTTCGAAGTGAAGAAAGTGTACCAGAATGTGGGCGTGAAGGCCGTGGACATGAAGCAGGGCAAGATTGAAATCTTCAACAAGAACTACTTCGAGCCGCTCAGCGACTACGACATCGTGTGGTCACTCTGGAAAGACGGCCACCGCGTGGGCGACATCCAGGCCGTTCCGGGCAATCCCTCCGAACTGAAGGCCCGCCAGCGCATGGAAGTGACGCTGCCCTACGACTACGCTACGCTCGACGCCGACGGCGAATACTTCGTGAAGGTGCAGTTCTTCCAGAAGAAGAACATGCCCTGGGCCCCGGAGGGCTACATCCAGATGGAAGAGCAGCTGCCCGTGAAGGCCGCCGACGTGAAGGCTCCCGCCGTGGCTGAGGCTTCGGCAGGCAAGGATGCCCTGAAGTGTGAGCAGACAGACCAGGCTGTGACCGTCGAAGGTGACGGCTTCAAGGTCGTGTTTGACAACGCCACGGGTGCCATCGACCAGCTCGTCTATGGCAACGAGAGCGTGCTGAAGAAGGGCCATGGACCGAAGCTCGATGCCTTCCGTGCTCCGACCGACAACGATGACGGCGCAGGCTTCGTGGGCGACTGGTTCCGCTATGGACTCTACAATTTGGGCCACAAGGCCCTGAGCCGCGAAGTGAAGCAGCTGAAGAACGGTGCCGTGCAGATCGTGTTTACGGTAGAGAGCCAGGGCAAGGAAGGCTGCCGCCAGGCGTATGGCAACGGCAACCGCGACCCCGAAAGTGCTTACCGCTTTGACCAAGAAGTGAAGAAGCTGGGTGCCGACGACTTCAAGTTCACCACCACGCAGGTCTACACCGTATGGCCTGACGGTTCAGTCGAGCTTCACAGCGCCATATCGGCCAACCGCGCTTCGGTCGTACTGCCGCGCTTGGGCTACGTGATGGAGCTGCCCGCTTCGTTCGACACCTTCGACTACTATGGCCGAGGCCCTGTCAACAACTATGCCGACCGCAAGACGGGCCAGTTCATCGAGCACCACCGCGGCAAGGTGGGCGAGCAGGACATCATGCTGCCCAAACCCCAGTCCATGGGTAACCGCGAGGAAGTGCGCTGGTGTGCACTGACCAACCAGGCCGGACGTGGCGTGCTCTTTGTAGCCGACGGCGAGATGTGTGCTTCTGCCCTGCCCTGGACGCAGCAGCAGCTTGCCCAGGCAGCTCATCCCCACAGCCTGCCCAAGAGCCAGTCCACCGTGCTCCACCTCGATGCGAAGGTGACGGGTCTTGGCGGTGCCAGCTGCGGACAGGGAGGCCCTGTGCGTGCTGACCGTGCCATGAGCGAGAGCCGCAGCTTCGGCTTCATCATCCGTCCGCTCAACATTGGCCGTGCCATGCCTTCGGTCATCGGCGAACGTGCCAAGGTGAGTGCCAGCGGCGAACGTCCTATCGACTTCTCGCAGGACGCTACGGGTAAAGTCACCCTCACTTCGCCCGACAAGGGCCGTGCTATCCTCTACACCATCAACGGTGCGAAGAAGGCCAGCCTCTATAGCGAGCCTATCAACCTGCGCGCCGGCGGCAAGTTGCAGGTATGGTATAAGGACAATCCCGAACTCAAGTTCAGCCGCAGCTTCGAGCCGATCACCAGCGTGCCTTTGCAGGTAGTCTTCGTTTCGTCAGAAGAGCCTGGCAGCGGCATGGGCCGCCACTTGGTGGACGGTGATCCCGGCACTATCTGGCACTCGGCTTGCGGTGTGACCGTTACGAAGTACCCCCACTGGATTGACTTCGACGCAGCCGAAGAGAAGACCATGAAGGGCTTCACCTTCCTCCCGCGTCAGTCAGGCCAGAACGGCTGGGTGAAGGACTATGAAATCTACGTCAGCCAGGACGGTCAGGAATGGGGCGAACCTATCCACAAGGGTACATTCGAGCGCAACGCCGGCCAGAAGAAAGTGATGTTCAAGCAGCCCGTCAAGGCCCGCTACATCCGACTGCGCGCGCTCAACGAGTGGAGCGGTCAGGACTTCGGCTCAGGCGCCGAGTTCAGCCTGATTGCGGACTGATGTCGCAGCTTGCTGCTTGGGCAGCATGTCATCCATAACAAACACAGAGAAATGCCACCGACCGTCATGCGGCCGGTGGCATTTTTATGGCCCTGTCTGATTAGCCTGAGCCGGCAACAATAACCTGCGGAATGAGGAATATTATCGCCAATCCCAAACTAAGGCCGATATGTTTGGCTCGTTGAAGATATTTGTCTTACATTTGCGGCGAAACAACTGCCGAATCAACCATTATCTTATAATTCATCCAAAAACTAACGCTTATGAAACCAAAACTCTACACCTTACCTTACCGCTTGGCCGTCACCTTGTTGGCCGTGTTTCTGCTGCCGTCCCTCGCTGAGGCCCAAGAGGCCAAATGGGAGCTGTTCTACACGCTGCCCTCGACCTATACCTTCCACATCACCAAGGAGGGCCACATGCTGGCCACCGACTACGTGTGGGACGAAACGGGAGGCATCAACCTGTCGACCGACGGCGGGCAGACGTGGCAGAAGACCGATGCGCCCAACTACAAGTACAGCGACATCATCGAAGGCAACGGCTACGTGTTTGCCGCCGGCATGGGCGCACACATCGTACGCTCGGCCGATGGCGGGCAGACCTGGGAAGTGCTCAGCTATGCCCGCGCCCTCGATGGCTTGGTGGCTTCGGCCGACCAGGACTGGACGGCCTGCTATGCCATGGCCTTCCACAAGGGCCGCCTCTTCATTGCCGACTTTACGGGAGGCGGCGTAATCTATTCTGATGACGAAGGCGAAACGTGGCAGAACACCGACACCGAAAGCATGTCGGTCGAAATCGATGACGGGAAGCAGGGTGGCAAAATGGTCGAGAACCTCTACAATCTGGTGTCCTTCAACGGCGACCTCTATGCCTTCGGCGTGTACTGCGTGTACAAGCTCGACGAGGAGACCATGAAGTGGAGCGTGGTGCGCACCGACAGCAACTTCATGGCGGTGTCGGCCATGCTTGGCGACAAGTTAGTCTGCGGACGCAGCGTGATGAACGAGGCTTACGATGCCCACTTCCTGGAAATGACTGCCGACGGCGTGAACTGGGAAGTGTTGCCGCGTCCCGAGGGACTGATTGACAATGATGTGCGTTGCCTCTTTGCCGAAGGCAACCTGCTCGTGGCCGCCATGCAGACCCGTGGCATCTATTGCACGGACAATGCCGGCGAACGCTGGTACGACATCTCAGCCGGCCTGCCCGACTATGTCCAGGGTGAGAAGAACGGCTACTACCTGTCGCCCCTGACCATGGTGGCCGACGCGGATTATCTGTATGTGGCCGTGTTCGACGCTTCGCCCGCCTTCATACGCAATGAGAGCGGCGTGTACCGCCTGAAGAAGTCCGACCTGCCCGTCTACACAGGCATTGAGTCGGTACAGGCCGAAGGCGTGCAGCCCCGCTTGTCGGCCGACGGACAGCGGTTGCTGCTTCCTCAAGGCTGTACGGGAGCCGCCGTGTATGACCTGACGGGACGTGTGGCCTGCCAAGGCAAGGCGGGAGCCGCTGAAGGCAGCAGCCTCAGTCTGGGCGCACTGGCTGACGGTACCTATATATATAAGGTGCAGCTCGGCGCGCGCACGGTGGATGGAAAGTTTGTGAAGGGTAAAGCACGATGAGGCTATTATCAATATCCAGTAAGGCATGAACAAGAAACTGTTATCCCTGTTCTTCCTCGGCTTCCTGGCAGCTCTGCGCGCATCGGCCCAGGACAACGTAACCTATTTGTCTGCCGACTTTACTGACGGGCTGCCCGAAGGATGCCAGGCCTACGACCTCGACGGGCAGAAGCTCTACTTCACCATGGTGCAGGCCGGATTCGACCAAGGTGATGCCTGGAAATGCCTGCGCGAGGAAGGCACGCAGAATTACTATGCGGCCAGCGCCTCTAAGTTTAAGGTGGCAGCCGGCGAGGAGGTGCAGCCCGCCAACGACTGGCTGGTGTTGCCCGCCGTACGCGTGTATGCCGACAATGCTACCCTACAGTGGCGCGCCAACTCGCTGAGCCGCGCGGCCAAGCATGGCGACCGCTATGAAGTGCGCGTGTCGGAAACGGGCAACCGCCCTGAAGACTTCACCCAGCCGCCCCTGCTCACCATCGAGGAGGAAAACCTGAACCAGTGGACGGCGCGCAGCGTTTCGCTCGCTGACTATGTGGGCAAGGAGGTCTACGTGGCCTTTGTCAACACCACGCTCGATGGCGAAATACTCGGCATCGACGATGTACTCATAGAGGGCGCACAAGGCAACTACCGCCTGCAGCCGACCGTGCCGCCCTACGTGTTTGACGACGAAGGCCTTCGTCCCTCAGGCCGCTTCGAGGTGTGCGGCACGCAAGCCGTCAGTGCCTTCAAGGCCGTGTGTCGCGTGGGCGGCGAGACGTTCGAACAGCAGTTCAGCGGACTCTCCCTGCAGCCCGGCGACAGCTTCGATTTCGGCATCGACCGGCAGCTCAGCCTGTCGGTAGGCGACACCTTGGCCTACACGCTTGCGGTGCAGGTCGAAGGAGACCTGCCGCGCGAAACCCGGGGGGCGGTGGTGCGTATGCTCTTTCCCACCACCCGCCGCACGGTCATCGAAGAGGCCACGGGCATGTGGTGCGTCTACTGTCCGTTGGGCATTGTAGCCATGGAGCGGTTGCGCAGGCAGTACCCCGAATCGTTTATCGGCGTGGCGGTGCATTATGAGGACAAGCTGAGCATGGACGACTACGTCCTGGCGTTGAAGTTCCCCGGCTTCCCTTCGGGGTGGGTCAACCGCCGCTACGTGAAGAACCCGATGGACATCGTCGACACGCCAGAAGGCGAAAGCTACACCACGCTGGGCGATGGCTTCGAGACATGGTTCTTGGCCGAACAGGAACGCCTGCCTGAGGCCGACCTGCAAGTAGATGCCACGGTCAGCGGCCGGCAGGTGAAGGCCGGAGTGAAAGCCCGTTTCGCCCTGCCCGGACAGGCTGACGGCTACCGCCTGTTCTGTGTGGCGGTGGAGGACAGCGTCACGGCCGACGACTACTATCAGGACAACGGCTTTGCAGGGTCGTCCTATGAGCTGGACGGCTTCGAGAATCAGCCGCACCGCATCAGCCCCTTTGTGTTCCAGGAGGTGGCCAGAACTGTCGACGGGGATTATCTGGGTCAGACCGTGTGGAGCGGTGTCCCGGTAGAGGCCGGCGACGAGCTTACTGCCGAAACCCAGCTGACACTTCCGGCTGACGCCGATGTGCGCCACACAGCCGTGGTGGCCCTCTTGCTTGACAGCCGTACGGGTCACGTGGTGAATGCGGCCCGTTGCGCCTTGCTGACCGACAGCACAGCCGCAGGTATCCATGAGGCAGCCGAAGCCGGGCTGACTTACCGGGCCGGGACTTTCTCCCTGCCGGGACACGAGGCCACCGTGTTCAGCCTCTATGCTATCGACGGCCGTCGTCTGGTCGTGCATCATAGTCCGGCAGGCGGGCACGCAACCTTCAGCCTCCCGTCCCGTCTGCCGTCCGGCACCTATGTGCTGGAGGCCCGACGCGCATCGGCCACCCTGCGCTGCAAGTTCTTGCAGCGCTGAGCCACGCGCAGCGTCACTGTGCCGCTCAGCCTTCCCTAAGTGCCGCCTTGTTTTTTCTAAGCCCGGGTTTAGTTTTTTCTAAGCCCGGGCTTGCTTTTCCTATGTGCCGCCTTGCTTTTCGTATGTGTCGCCTTGCTTTTCCTATGTGTCGAGTTGTTTTTCCTAAGTGTCGAGTTGTTTTTTCTAAGTCTGGACTTGTTTTTCCTAAGTGCCGAGTTGTTTTGTTTTTTTTGCGTGGTGCGTGCCTTTGACCACCGTTCCCGGCAGTTTCGCTGCCGGGTCCGCCGCTGCGTTCGGCAAAAAGCCCAAGCAAGCTTGGCTCTTTGCTCTCACTTGCACTATCTTTAGATAAGATAGGCTGCGTTCGGCAAAAAGCCCAAGCAAGCTTGGCTCTTTGCTCTCACTTGCACTATCTTTGCCCCTGCAAAACAATTCACGCACAGATGATACGCAAATTTGATTTTCTGGTGATTGGTTCCGGCGTGGCCGGAATGAGTTACGCCCTTCAGGTGGCTGCTTCGGGCAAAGGTAAGGTGGCCTTGGTTTGCAAAACGACACTCGAAGAGGCCAACACGGCCAAGGCTCAGGGCGGCATTGCTTCGGTGACGAACCTCGAAGTCGACAATTTCGAGAAGCACATCAAAGACACCATGGTGGCGGGCGACTACATTTCAGATCCCCGCGCAGTCGAACAGGTGGTGAAGAACGCACCCGAGGGCATCAAGCGGCTCGTAGAGTGGGGCGTTAACTTTGACAAGAATGAGGCCGGCGACTTCGACCTGCACCGCGAAGGAGGCCATTCGGAATTCCGCATCCTGCACCATGCCGACGACACGGGTTTCGAGATACAGCGCGGACTGATTGAGGCCGTCAAGTCGAACCGCATGATTACTGTGCTCGAAAACCACTTCGCCGTAGAAATCATCACACAGCACCATCTGGGCGTGGAGGTCACACGCCGCACTCCCGACATCGAGTGCTTCGGTGCCTATGTGCTTGACCCTGACACGGGCAAGATCGACACTTTCCTGTCGCGTGTCACCGTGCTCTGCACGGGCGGATGCGGCGCCGTGTATGCCTCGACGACCAATCCCAACATCGCCACAGGCGACGGCATCGCCATGGCCTACCGCGCCAAGGCCACGGTGAAGGACATGGAGTTTATACAGTTTCACCCCACGGCCCTGTTCCATCCCGGCGAAACCCATCCCGCCTATCTTATCACTGAAGCCATGCGCGGATATGGCGGCATCCTGCGCCTGCCCAACGGCGAGGAGTTCATGCAGAAGTACGACAAGCGGCTCTCGCTCGCACCGCGCGACATCGTGGCGCGCGCTATCGACAAGGAGATGAAGATTCACGGACTGGACCACGTGTGTCTCGACGTGACCCACAAGGACCCCGAAGAGACCAAACGCCACTTCCCCAATATCTACCAGAAGTGCCTCTCCATCGGCATCGACATCACCCGCCAGTACATCCCCGTGGCTCCCTGTGCCCACTACCTGTGTGGCGGCATCAAGGTGGACCTCAACGCCTGTTCCACCATCAGGCGGCTCTATGCCGTGGGCGAATGTGCCTGCACCGGCTTGCACGGCGGCAACCGTCTGGCCTCCAATTCGCTGATTGAGGCCGTCGTCTATGCCGATGCTGCCGCCAGACATTCGCTGGAGCACATCGGCGAGTATGAGCTGAACACGGATGTGCCCGAATGGAACGATGAAGGCACGCTCTCCAACGAGGAAAAGGTGCTCATCGCGCAGGATGCCAAGGAGGTGTGTCAGGTCATGTCGTCCTACGTCGGCATCGTGCGCAGCAACCTCCGTCTGCGTCGTGCCTGGACCCGCCTCGACCTGCTCTATGAAGAAACAGAGGAACTCTTCAAGCGCGTCAAGGCCACGCGTGACATCTGCGAGCTGCGCAACCTCATCAACGTGGGCTATCTCATCACCCGCCAGGCCATGGAACGCAAGGAAAGCCGCGGGTTACACTACACGATAGACTATCCCAAACACGCCTACGACCAGAACTGACGCAAAGGAGGAGGGCTACAGCAGCCTTCCTCCTTTGCGTCAGTGCCGGCTGGGATATGTTGGGCAGCAAGGCTGCAAGACTGCGGATGTGCAGTGGCGGATTGTCTCCCTTGGTTGCCCGGACGAATGTTTCAAAATCCCCCAAACGCAAAGCAGGCCCTCCCGACGGGAGGGCCTGCTTATGTAAGGTATGTGTGAGGAGAGTTTACTTCATGCGCTTGTAGGTTACTACGCCCTTGTCGGTGAGCACCTTTTCGAGGTATACGCCCTGAACGGGAGCTGCGATGCGCTGGCCCTGCAGGTTGTAGTATTCGCGGCCAATCACGTTGCCTTCGCCTTCGGCTGCCACAGCGTTGTGGATGCCGGCTACAGGGTTAGCGAGGTCGAGTACCAATGAGCAGAAGTTGTAGTTGGCGGGGTCCTGGAACCAGGAAACGTAGGTCTTGCCCTCAGAGGTGAAGAAGCCAGTACCGCTGATAAGCGCGCCGGGGATGGTGACTTCTTCATACATGCCGGTCTCTTCGTTCCATACGTAGTCGACCATGTCGAACACGCAGTTTTCATTGATGAAGTCGGCTGCAGCGGTTTCGCCTGCTTCTGCCAGATATTCTTCAACGGGCTTCATTTCGTCCTGGCCTACATGACCTACATAGGAGCTGCGGCTGTAGCTGCCGGTGGGAGAGCAGGCGATGAACATGCCGTTGTCGTAGATGGCGTTCGAAACCTTGTCGGTCGAGCTGTTGCTGAACATGGTGGGTTCGGCAGCGCTGAGGTCGAACACGCCGTTCTGGTAGATCATTTCGGGGACCCAGGCGTCAGGATCACCGTTGGGGTCGGGAGCGGAGATGTCGTAGAGTGCATACTTGCCGTTGGGCGAAATCTTCAGGTTGTTGAACACGAAGCTGGCACCAGTGGTGATTTCAGCGAGTTTTTCTTCAAACTCCATGTAGACCTCGTACCAGGCGTTGTTCTCTTCGTTGTACTTATCTATTGCAGCGTTGTACTCGGCGAGCTTGGTTTCGTCGCTGATGTATTCGTTCTTCGAGGGGTAGAGAGGCAGTTCGCTCCAGTCCATGTCGCCCGATTGGCACTTGTTAAGGCACTCGTAGTAGTAGTCTTCGGCTGCCTGATAGGCGGCGAGGTCTTCGGCCGAGAGGTAGTCATCGACATTGGGATAGCTGGGCTGTTCGGGCAGCACGGGCAGCTCACCGAGGCGCGATTCGTCCCAGAGCAGGCTGGTGCCGAAGGTGCGGTAGCTCCACTCGCCGTTTGCGTCCTGCTGGTAGAGAATGGGGTAGCAGTAGAAGCCCGAGCAGTCCATGACCTGACCCACGATGGTCTTGCCGTCGGCCGAGATGTCCATGGCTGTTACATACTGGGGAGCACGGCCCGAGAAGTCCTTTTCGGGATAGGGCAGAGGCTGAATATCATAGTTGCCCTCGGCGTTCTTCGTCCAGATGACGGGGTAGAGCATCAGGTTGTCCTTGCCGAACTTGGCACCTTCGGGACCCTGTGCACCACACATGCGCCATTCATCGGGGGTTACGGCATTGACGCTGTTCACACCGAGTTCACGGCCTGAAATCTGCGGGAGCTTCACCCATTCGCCGTCCTTGAAGTAGGCGGCATCGGCATAGCTGCCCCATGCGGCTTCTTCGTTGGCTTCCTGCACGGAACCTACGAACATACCGTTGTTCGTAACGCTGTGACCGTAGCCGATGAAGTAGCCACCCACGTAGGTCTCATCGAAGAATACGTACTCCTTCTGAGTACTGCGGTCGTAGATGAGGGCTGCATTTTCCATGTTGTGGCCGAGCCAGTTGCCGTTGGGCGATGCACTGGTGAAGCACACACCTTCATAAATCACGCCGGCGTTCTGGGCGAAGCCCATGCCTGCACCACAGAGGGCGAGGCCCAAAGTAAGTAAAGATTTTTTCATAAGTTATTTGTTTGGGTGAATAATGGATTGGCTGGGAGGGGCTACTGCCTGCTGACTCTGACGTGGCTGCTCACGCCGGCGGGGGAGCTGATGCGCTCGATGTATGTGCCTGAGGCAGGTGCGGCGAGCTTGCGGCCTTGCAGGTCGAAGTATTCGCGGCGCTCGTTGGCAGGGCTGGCCGTAGCGTCGTTGATGGCTGCGAGGCAGTCGACGAGCGCAAACTGGTTGACGTTGAGCACCTGTTCGGCTGTTCCGTCACCTTCGTCGGGACGGTTCACGAGGGCAACTACGCGCACATGCTCAGGCTTCCATGCCTCGGGTAGGGTGTAGCTGAAGGAGCGGCTGTAGGCATTGTCCTGCCACTCTATGGCATCGCCGAGCATGGGAGTGAGCGTGGCACGGAACACGTTGTCGTGCTCCTGGTCACCGCTGCCTTTCTGCTTTTCGGTCGTCTCAACCTGGTCTTCTACAATCCATACGCTGAGGTTCTGCTCGGGATAGAACAGGTCGAGCAACGCGCCGCGTTCGCCCTGCACGTTCACGCTGAGCTGGCGCGTGGCGGTGTCGAAGCTGCAGTCAAGGTTGACCGACACGAAGGCCGGAGTCGTGGCGCACTGGTCGAAGTAGGGAGTGAGTTCCTCCTTGCCGTAGGCCGGGTTGGTGTAGCCAATGGAGAAGGCGGCCGCAGTGTTCGAAGACAGTCCCGGCAATACGGTACGGTCGAAGCAGGCCATGGGTGCACCGTTCACACCCACTATCGACGACACCTTGTAGGAGTCGTTCACGGTGAGTTCGTCGGTCATGTAGCCCACGTGGTGAGCCACCCACACGTAGTCTGTGCGGCCCGATACGAGTCCGCGAAGCACGTTCAGCCCGTAGGGGCAGTTCACGCAGGGCAGCGTGGTGAAGTGCTCGATGAGCGACTTGCGCGGATAGGCCGTGGCATAGCAGGGAAGCTGTGCTTCAATGCGGTTGTTGTCGGGGTTGCCGTCGGTCAGGTCGATGCTGGCCGTAATCAGGTTGTAGCCGTCGGTACAGTCATCGGTGGGCAGCTTCACTTCGAGGTCGGCAAATCCGCTTGCCGGCAGAGAGCCTTCGGGCTGCAGCGTGTGCTGTTCGCCACCGTTCAGGCTGTAGGTGAGCGCGGGCAGGGATGCCTCGGTGAATCCGTAGTTGGCCACACGGAACTTGACACTGACCTCATCGCCAATGTGGCAGAACTGGGGCTGGAAGCTGCAGCTCTCGATAGCGAGGTCGCTTGCGGGTAATTCGCCCTCCACCTCCAACTCAGCCTGCAGGCTGAGCGACTGGTAGCCATAGTCATAGGCATTGATCCAATCGACACCATCGTGAATGTAGCAGCCGTTCGGATTGCCCTGTCCGTCGAGCAGCAGGCCCTTTCCAGCCGGCAACTTGCCGGCATAATATACTACGAGGTCTTCGCCCGTGATTTCGAAGGGTTCGGGCAGCACAGCCTCATTCCAGCCCTCAACCGTAGTAGGCAGGTCGATGGTCTTGATGAGTGCCGATGAAGTGAGCGCATTGCGCAGTGTCACATACCAGCCCGTCATGCCCGCAGGCGCACCCACGCGGATCTTGGTGAGTTTTGCACCTTTCAGAGACTGCATACGGGAGGCAGGCAGGACGATAGCGGCACGGAAGCGTACCTCGCTGCCCGAATTGAGCATCAGGTAGGAGGCTTGGTCAGAAATCTCATCGGGACAGTAGCCCAGACGCAGGGTGGTTTGGGCCGACAGTGTTTGCCAGTGGCAGGCAAGGAACAAAAGGATGAATGTGAGTAATCTTCGAATCATAGACTGCTGAAGTATAGGAATATTCTTGGAGTACAGGACTGTTCCTGTTTTGTGTGAGTGGGCAAAGGTATACATTTTCCTGAAGCTAAATTGGTCTTTGTTCAAGTTTTTTACGTTTTGTCCGTGTTTCTCAGTGTGTTTAGCGACTAACCGGCAGGCATTCTTGAATGTTCTGCTCATTACAAGCTATGGCTGTTTCAAGGCGGGAACAGCAGGGTGGTGCAGGACAAGGCATAAATAATAGGGGAGGAAACGCCGTGTGGACGTTTCCTCCCCCATTTATGATACCTTATTATATATAAGGAGTGGCTGTGTGGTCTGATTATTCATGACGCGGACGGCGCGGGCCGCGGCCTTCTGCGCCGCCTTCACGGCGCGGACGACGGGCGGGACGGTCTTCCCAGCCTTCGGGCTTTTCTTCAAGTACGCGGTGGGACAGACGGAACTTACCGGTCTTTTCGTCGATTTCGAGCAGTTTCACCTGAATCTTGTCGCCTTCCTTGATACCGGCCTCTTCGACCGTTTCGAGACGCTTCCAGGCGATTTCGGAGATGTGGAGCAGGCCTTCCTTGCCCGGCATGAACTCTACGAAGCAACCGTAGGGCATGATGCTCACTACCTTGGCATCGTAGACTTCGCCTACTTCGGGAATGGCGACGATAGCACGAATCTTGGCCACGGCGGCATCGATGCTTTCCTTGTTCGGACCGCTCACCTGAACCTTGCCCACTCCGTCTTCTTCGTCGATAGTGATAGTGGCACCCGTGTCTTCCTGCATACCCTGAATAATCTTTCCGCCCGGGCCAATGACGGCACCAATAAATTCCTTGGGAATTTCGAAGGCTTCGATGCGGGGTACGTGGGGCTTGAGTTCGGGACGCGGTTCGGGCATCGTTTCGAGCAGTTTGCCGAGGATGTGCTCACGGGCTTGTTTGGCTTGGGCAAGGGCCTTTTCGAGGATTTCGTAAGAAAGGCCGTCGCACTTGATGTCCATCTGGGTGGCAGTGAGGCCTTTGGCTGTGCCTGTGGTCTTGAAGTCCATGTCGCCCAGGTGGTCTTCGTCGCCGAGGATGTCGCTCAGCACGGCGTACTTCTCTTCACCAGGATTCTTGATGAGGCCCATGGCAATGCCGCTCACGGGCGACTTGATGGGTACACCGGCATCCATCAGCGCGAGTGTGCCGGCGCAGACGGTAGCCATTGAGGAGGAACCGTTCGATTCGAGAATGTCGCTCACCACGCGGATGGTGTAGGGATAGTCAGCGGGTATCTGTCCCTTCAGGGCACGCCAGGCGAGGTGGCCGTGACCGATTTCGCGACGGCCTACACCGCGCTGTGCCTTGGCTTCGCCAGTTGAGAAGGGCGGGAAGTTGTAGTGGAGCAGGAAGCGCATGTAGCTCTTGTCGAGTACGTCGTCTACCATCTTCTCGTCGAGCTTGGTGCCGAGGGTGGCAGTAGCCAGGGCCTGTGTTTCACCACGGGTGAAGATGGCTGATCCGTGAGGCATGGGCAGGGGCGACACTTCGCACCAGATGGGGCGGATGTCGGTGGTGCCACGGCCGTCTAAACGTTTGCCTTCGTCAAGGATGCAACGGCGCATGGCATCGCGTTCTACGTCGTGGTAGTAGCGGTCGACGAGTGCGTTCTTCTCTTCGAGTTCTTCGGGAGTGAGTTCGGTGTGGGCGGCGGCATAGCGCTCCTTGAAGTCCTCGCGTATCTGAGTGAAGGCTTCTTCGCGCTGGTGCTTGTCGTGGTCGCCGGCTTCGGCGATGGCGTAGGCGGGAGCGTAGCATTCGTCCTTTACCTGCTGGCGGAGTTCCTCGTCGTTTACCTCGTCATCGTATTCGCGCTTCACGTCGGTGCCGAGTTCCTTGGAGAGTTCCTTCTGCAGCTGGCACATGGGCTTGATGGCTTCGTGTGCCACCTTGAGTGCTTCGAGCAGTGCGCTTTCAGGTACTTCGTCCATTTCGCCTTCAACCATCATGATGTTCTCTTCGGTGGCTCCGACCATGATGTCCATGTCGGCCTCTTCGAGCTGGCTGAAGGTGGGGTTCACCACATACTCGCCATTCACGCGGGCTACGCGTACTTCTGAAATGGGGCCTTCGAAGGGTATGTCGCTGGCGGCCAAAGCAGCCGATGCGGCAAAACCGGCCAGTGCGTCGGGCATGTCGACACCATCGGCCGAGAAGAGCGTGATATTTACGTATACCTCGCAGTGGTAGTCGGAGGGGAAGAGGGGACGGAGCGCACGGTCCACGAGACGGGAGGTCAGGATTTCGTAGTCACCGGCGCGGCCTTCGCGCTTGGTGAAGCCGCCAGGGAAACGGCCGGCTGCACTATACTTTTCTTTGTAGTCGCACTGCAGCGGCATGAAGTCTGTGCCGGGCTGTGCTGTCTTGGCGGCACAAACTGTGGCCAACAGCATGGTGTTGTTCATGCGCAGCATGACGGCACCATCGGCTTGCTTGGCCAGTTTGCCGGTTTCGATGCTGATGGTGCGTCCATCGGGCAACGAAACGGTTTTGGTTATCACGTTCATCGAATGATTTGTTTAAAAGATTTTTCTGTATACCTTGTGAAAATCGCGCAAATGTAGCAATTAAATGCGATGTAGCGGACAAACCGCCCGCTTTTTTTAAGTGTTAGGTATTAGTATAGAGAGTGATTGGTTTCCTATTGGGTTATGGGGTGTTCTATAAATTAGGTTTTAAAGAACGCCCCATGAGTGAACTCATTTATTCCGGCTGCCTGCTGTTTTTTAGAGCGACCTTTTGCAAGTCTCGTCAGTCGCATAGCCCGCTATGCTCCTTCCTCCACTTACAAAATGTCATCTCTAAAAATCCAGCATCCAGCTCGGCCTAATTTATAGAACACCCCTTATAAGAGATAAGGTTATGAGGTTATAAGATTACTATTTGAGCGAATGGAGTCTCTATAGCTCAGTAGTAACATTATAACCTCATAACCTTATCTCTTATAACCTTACCTCGAAGCCCCGCCTATGCTTCAGCTGGCGGTGTGGCCGGTGCCTTTCGGCGGCGGCGTGGCTTGCGGGTTTTGCCTTCTGCCTGTGGTTCGGCTGCCTGCTGTTCGCTCGGCAGTGTCTCGGCTTGGGCAGTCTTGGTGTTTCGCTTGGACGAGGGTTTGCGTTTACGCGCAGGTTTTTCAGAAGCCGGTATGGTTTCGGTTTCGGTTGCTTCGGTTTCGGCGGCAGGCGAGGCCGGACGACGACGACGGCGGTTGGGCTTGCGGGGCTTGCGCATTTCGGGTTCGGGCACCTCGTCAAGGCTTAACTCCTTGTGCTCGTCGGGGTCAATGCCAAACACAAAATCATCGATGCTCAAGTGGCGAAGCTTGGGTTTGGGTGCGCTGTCATCGAAGGATTGGGGCGGAGTTGTCGTGGCGGGCATGTCGGTCTCGTCGGCGGTAATAGGCTCATCGCTTTCGGGCGCGGCAGGAGCTTCGGCCGGTTCAGCCGTTTCTTCCGTAATGGCCGCATCAGCCGGTTCTTCCGCATCAGCCGGTTCTTCCGCATCGGTCAGTTCGGCTTCGTCGATCGGTTCGGCAGCCATGGGAACAGACTGCTCTGTTTCAGCCTCACGGGAGGCTTCGGTGGGAGCGGTCAGGGATGCCTCATCGGCTGTTGGTTCAGGCAGAGCCTCTTCCTTTACCGTCTCGGGCTGTTGTGCCAAGAGAATATCGGTGCTCTCGCCAGCCACTTCCTGCTGAATGGCTTGTGCCACCTCTTCGAGGTCAGCCGGAACGGAATCGGCTTCGGGCAGCGAAGGCTGTGAATCAACAGCAGGCTGGGGTGTCTCGGCTACCACGGGCGCTTCGTCCTGTGGTGGCAAGGCTTCGGCGGGTCGCTTCTCTGTCTTCGGTTTGCGCGGTTCAGCTTTTTTCTTGCCCTTGGCTGCTTCGTCGAGAGCCTCGGTCACAGTCTTGCCGCTACGGCCCCGGCGGGTTTTGCGCGAAGCTTGTGATGCTTCAGCCGCGTCCACATCGTCCTCGGACGGTGGCATGGGCAGTCCTTTGGCGGCATAGTCGGCAGCAGTGAGCACGGGCTGGACTGGCGGTGTGTCGATTACCTCGAAGTCTGCCTCGGCATCATAGGCGGTGTCGTATGCCTTGTCGGCATCCTTGCGTCGGCCGGCAGGTTTTTGTGACTCAAGCACCGGCGCAGCACCTTTGGCATTACGCCGTGGTTTTTCGCGGCTGATAGCTTCTTCAATCTCCTCGATTTTAGGCAGGGCAAACGACTCTTCGGCTTCCATGGCCGTACGTTTCTCTTTAGCGCGGAAGATGCTGTCGTAGGATTTGGCATCGCGACGCATGGCGGTGAGAGCCTCTTTGGCTGCTTCCTGTTGGCTCTCCTTCTTAGACCGTCCGATGCCGCGGCCCATGATGATTCCTTCGAGCAGGATGACCGATTGGAATCCACGTTCCTTCTGGTCGTTCTGCGAATCGCGGAAACTCATTTGTATGCGGTTCTTCTGGCTCCATTCGAGCAGTTTGCTCTTGAAGTTCACTTCCTTGTGTGCCAGCGCGTCGATGTCGATGTGGCGGCCCACCACGCGGTTGCTGATGAACCAGTGGCAGTGTTTGTAGCCTCGGTCGAGATAGATGGCGCCCATCAGTGCTTCGAAGGCGTTGCCGGCAATGTTGGTGTGGCTCATGTCAGTGCCCTGTGCGGCCTGAATGAGTTTTTCCAGTCCCAGAGCGATGGCCAGCTTGTTGAGCGTGTCGCGCTGCACCATCTTGCTGCGTGTCGAGGTGAGGAATCCTTCGCGCTTGTTGGGGAAGTGTCGGAACAGGATATCGCTGACAATGCTTTCGAGCACAGCATCGCCCAGATATTCGAGCCTTTCGTTGTTGAGCGGCTTGCTGGTCGTTTCGCTGCGCTGCCTGCGGTTGTTGCCTCGCGAGTCCTTCTTGCCGTTGGCTTCGTCGCGGTGGTATGACAGCGACTTGTGGGCAAAGGCCACCCGGTAGACTTCGAGGTTGTGGGGATAGAATCCCAATATATCATACAGAACCGTAAGAAACTCCTTGTTCTTGCGAAAGGGGAATTTCATGCGGTCAAGCAAGTTCATTATCATAAGCGGTTCGGTTTCTTCTTGGGTGAGCTGGCTTTAGGGTTCTTGCTTGGGGTTACTTCGAAGGTTATAAGATTTTAGGTTATGAGGTTATAATGTACTCGCTGAGCGATTGAAGTATCTATCGTTCCAACAGTAATATTATAACCTCATAACCTTATCTCTTATAACCTTCGAAGTAACCTAAGCAATAGCCTAAAGTCAAATCACTGAAGAAGGCGCATTAGCCGTTATACTTCTTCAGGATGCAGCAGGCATTGTGTCCGCCGAAGCCGAAGGTGTTGCTGAGGGCTGCGCGGATGGGGCGTTGCTGAGCCTTGTTGAAGGTGAAGTTCAGGTTGTAGTCGATTTGCTCGTCGCGGTCGTCATCTTCGTGGTTGATGGTGGGCGGTACGATGTCGTTTTGTACAGCCAGACAGCAAATCATGGCCTCAACGGCACCGGCTGCACCCAGCAAGTGGCCGGTCATCGACTTGGTGGAGCTGATGTTCAGCTTGTAGGCATGTTCGCCGAAGAGCTTGGTGATGGCCTTCACCTCTGAAATGTCGCCTACGGGCGTGGAAGTGCCGTGTACGTTGATATAGTCGATTTCGTCGGGGTTCATTCCGGCATCTTCAAGCGCTGCGCTCATGACCAGATGTGCGCCCAGTCCTTCGGGGTGTGAGGCGGTGATGTGGTGAGCATCGGCCGACATGCCGACACCAGCTACTTCGCAGTAAATCTTGGCACCGCGTGCCTTGGCGTGCTCCAGTTCTTCCAGAATCAGGATGCCGGCACCTTCGCCCATGACGAAACCGTCACGGCTGGCACTGAACGGACGTGAAGCGCGCTGCGGGTCGTCGTTGCGCGTGGAAAGTGCGTGCATAGCCGTGAAGCCGCCTACGCCGCAGGGCCAGATGGCAGCTTCGGATCCACCCGTTACGATCGCATCAGCCTTGCCCAGACGAATGAGGTTGAAGGCATCGGCCAGTGCGTTGGTCGAGCTGGCACAGGCAGAGGTGGTGGTGTAGTTGGGTCCGTGGAAACCGTATTGGATAGAAATCTGTCCGGCAGCGATGTCGGCAATCATCTTCGGGATGAAGAAGGGGTTGAACTTCGGGCCTTTGTCGGCATTCACGGCATAGTAGCCGGCTTCCTCCTCAAAGGTGTGGATACCGCCGATACCTACGCCGAGGATTACGCCGATGCGGTTCTTGTTGATGGTTTCCAAGTCCCAGCCGCAGTCCTTGATTGCCTCCATCGCAGCCACCAGTGCGTACTGTTCGTAGAGGTCCATCTTGCGGGCTTCCTTGCGGTCGATGAAGTCGTTGGCCTTGAAGCCCTTCACCTCGCAGGCAAATTGTGTCTTGAACTGTGAAGCGTCGAAGTGGGTGATAGGTCCTGCGCCGCTTACGCCGTTCTTGATGTTTTCCCAGGTTTCGGGCATCGTGTTGCCCACAGGGGTCAGGGCACCTAAGCCCGTAACTACTACTCGTTTGAGTTCCATAAAGTAAGAAATGATGGGGTTTGAGGCGGTGCTGTTGGGGACTGCGGGAGTGGTTGAATCGCCCTGTTTTAGCAGATAGACACGCAGTCGTAGGCCACTTGCCTATCTGCTAAAACCTGTGTGTGGGAGGATGGGGGGAGAAGGGTGTGTCCGACAGTCAGCCTGTTGGTCCGCCGTGAAACAATGAGGGATATGTAGCAAACAATTTAACGTTTAACGCATACTTCGAACGCTTCACTACCAGAGGGAGTGAGGCCGACGCATAGCGTTAAACGTTAAATGCGAGAATGGAGTCGCAGACAAGCCTTACTTGCTGACGTTCTCTTCGATGTAAGCGATAGCGTCACCTACGGTAGCGATTTTCTCAGACTTGTCATCGGGAATGGTGATGCCAAATTCCTTCTCGAACTCCATGATGAGCTCTACGGTGTCGAGCGAGTCTGCGCCCAAATCGTTAGCGAAGCTGGCTTCGTTCTTTACTTCTGCTTCGTCAACACTCAGCTTATCAACGATGATAGCTTTTACTTTTGCTTCAATATCAGACATAGTTCTTCTATTTGAAATTAGTGAAATTTGTTTATGCGTAATCCTTTTTCGGCTGCAAAAGTAATGCTATTATCCTAACGGACAAATTTTTATAGCGAAAAACAGCCTGTGGAATGCACATTTTTTTTATTTGTGTGCCAAAACGTCAGCTACATGCCCCAATTGGCGGGTTGCAGCTGGTCTTCAATGGTTTCTTCCTTCTGGCCTCTTCGGGTCAGGTTGGGGAAGAAGTTGATGCCTGTTTTTTCCTCCAGGTCGTTGACAGTGAGTGCGTCGCCGGCAATGACTGAGAGCGGGGCCTGGTTGTTGTAGGTGTAGCCGTATTCCTTGTGTTCCATCCAGAAGGCGATAGAGGAGTATACGCCGTTCTTCACCCTGAGCAAGGCCATATAATAATATAGGGGTACTGCCACCTTCTTGTTGTCGGAGCGCGTCACCCAGTCCTTGATTTGGTTGTCGCGCACGGTGCCGCCTTTCACCACGTAGAGCGTGTCGGCAAACGAGGTGTTGCGGCCCAGCCGCTGTACCAGTCCTTCGAGGGTTATCCAGTAGGCTTGGTTGAACGAACCGAGCTGGGGCGACATGTTCGACATGTAGAAGGTCTGTGTGTTGGCCTCCCGCGAATAGAGGCGGTCGGCTGAGGCGCACAGGTGTCCGCGGTTGTAGTCGCGGCCAAAGCCTGAAGAGCCGATGCGGAATGTCTGGGGCAGGGAGGGATCATCGGCAAACGGTTCGTCCGAACGTGATACGGTGCGCTCACGGGTGTCTCCGTCAAAGCGGAAGGCAATCCAGCGGGAGTGAAGCTTGGCTTTGTCAAATTCCACACTGTAGGTGAGCACTTCCTTGCTTCCTGCTTGGGTGAAGTGGGACAACAGTACGGTCGAACCGTCACTGAGCGGTTCGGGGGTCTCCATGCGCAGGCTTATCTCCTTGGTGGGTGTAACGGGATTGTTGCCTGTCGATTGTCCGAATTGGATGCCTTCGTCATCGTCGCCGCATGAAGTGACGGCAGCCACAGCCAGCACAGCGCAGAGCAGGTGGGCTGCATGGAGGTGTTTGGGAAAGAATGGAGTCAGCCGGTTGTATCTGGCTGAAGGAATAGGGTTTTGTTTCATACGAAAATTATTTGTGCCGTTGTTGGTTATAACGGCTGCTTTTACTTT
>CALZRA010000025.1 GCA_945828345.1 uncultured Bacteroidales bacterium | reverse complement strand
GTAGCCCGTGGCCTCGCAGAGGCGGCGCATCATTTCAACCTGCTGCTTGCCGTTGGTGTTGAACTTCGTCTGGTCGAAGCCCTCGCGGTAGCTGCCTATGAGGCGTCCCATCGAGCCGGGGTTGCCCCCTACTTCCTCTGTCCAGAGTGTGATCTGCCAGAAGGGTACAACCTTCACGAAGTGGTCGAAGTTGCGGGTCTTCGTGGTGATCTGGCCGAGCGACTTGCCGTTTTCGTCCTGGTCCGTGACGGTGGCGTTGTTGAAGTCGCTGCCGTGGTAGTCGGGACCGTCCTGCAGCTGCCAGCTGATGCCCTTGCGTACGCCCTCTTCGAGGTAGGCTTCGAAGCGTCCGCCGCGCGTCCAGCCGTATTCGCCGACGCCGGAGATTTCGTCCTCCAGGCGGTGGTAGCCGTCGCCGTAGGCGTTGGCCGCGCCCAGCTTGTGTTCAACCCAGGCCGAGTAGATGTTGTTCGTGGTCTCGCCGCAGCCGCTCCACTTGAAGCCCGGAGCGATCTGGTTGATGTGGCCGAGCTCGTGGGCCATGCCCCAGAAACCGAATTTGTCGGCGTCTACCCACTCGTTGAAGCTTCCGAAGGCCGCAGCGGCACCGTTGCCGTCGGCAAACATGCCGGACTTCACGGGACGGGCAAACTGGTGGTTGGTAGGCTCGATGCCGGCCTGCGGCAAGCCCATAATTTCGCGTTCGCGGTAGATGAGCGAGTCGTAGAGCATGGCCAGCTTCTCGCCCTTGAGGGGCGTGCGGGCCTTGAGGTTGGCGATGGGCGCGGCCACGTGGAGGCGCTTCGAGAGAATGTCGAAGATGTCGCTCTTGGCGTTGGCCAGGAGTCGCTTGTAGTCGTCGTCGTTGTGGCGTGCGGCGTCGAAGTAGCCCGTTTCGGTGGCCATGGCGAAGTGGAGCTTCACCTTGGGAGCGGCGCTGAAGTTGTCGTTGTAGTAGCTCACGTAGCCGTTGCCGCGGTTGCTCGCCGTGATGAGGTTCGCGCCGTTGCGCAGGGCGTAGTAGCTGGAGCGCTGACCCTCGGTCTCGATGTCGTTGATGTTGCTGAAGTTGGCGATGCACAGCTGCACGGGGAAGTTGTCGTCGATGCCTTCTGCAAAGACTACCACCTTGTCGCCCTGGTTGAAATAGATACCTGTGGGGTTCTCATAGGGGTCGTAGCCCATGTTGGTGCAGAGTTCGCGCTGCAGGGTGCCGCGCGTCTTGTAGCAGCCGAACTCTCCCACGCGGAACTCGGTGGAGTAGCCGCCGCCCAGGAGGTTCTGTGCGAGCATGCGCAGGTAGGGGTGGGCAATCTGGCTCACGGCCTTCTCGTCGATGCCGGGCTTCAGCTCGTTGCACAGGGAGGAGGTGAAGATGTTGCTGATGGCCTCGGACAGTGCGGGGTTGTTCTCGTAGAAGCCGATTTCGGCACAGGAGGCGTAGTTGCGCTGTGAGTCGCTGCCGGCGGTCTTGATTTCAATCTTCACGACATACACGTCGTCGATGCCCTGCTCGCCAAACGACACTCTGGTTGACGCGCTGCTCATGCCGCAGTCGGCGTCGGTCACCTTGATGAAGTTCTTCGGTGCGTCCTTGGTGGCGTAGTAGACGGTTATCTCACCCCAGCGGCCGTTCTGGCTGTTGGTGCGCGGGGTGTAGACCATGTAGTCCACGTGGCCGGGCTCCTTGAGGGTGTACTGCACGTTGGTGGGTAGGGTGCATCCTCCCCAGCTGGAGTGCCAGATGGTGGAGGGGTCGTCGTCGAAGCTGAAGGCGATGCCCTCGCCGCTCTGTTCGGAGTCGGCCTTTCCGCTGGCGATGACGCGCTTGGTGTCGCCCATCTTCTCGGCGGAGGTGTTGGGCTGCTGCACCACCACGAGCTGTCGCGTGAAGCTGCCGTCGGCCGAGGTGAGGCTGAGCGTGCCCGTGCGGGTACCGATGGGGTTGTAGTTGTACTTGGGGAGCACGGTGAGGCTGCCGTTGGGCTCAATCTTGTAGTCCAGCCAGTCGGCGGCTTCGTCGGCGGTGACGGTGTAGGAGGTGTTGGCCAGCACGGCTACGGTGCTGAAGCCCACGTTGTAGGCCACTTCGACCGTGTCTTTGCTGGTCATGATGTAGGGGGCCTTGGTGTCGTCGGCGTCAAGCTTGAGCGACTGTGCACCGGCTGTTTGCGCGCCCAGCGCGAGGGCGAGCAGCGCTATACTGTAGAGTTTCATGCAATCAGTAGTTTAAGGAGTGGAAGAAGTGGACATTAGGGCACAAGCACCTTGGTGCCGTTCACGAGGTAGATGCCTGCGGGAAGCTGCCAGCTGTGGCGGCCGGCGGCGAGGCGGCCGCTCACCACGCACGCGCCCGAGACGCTGTATATGCGCACGGGGCAGCCGGCCGGAGCGTCGGCCTGCAGGAGGCCGGGGGCCGTGGTGAGGCTCAGGGACGTGCCGTCGGCGGCTACGGTCTGGATGGCTTCGGTCGTGCCGATGTTGAAGGGGGCCGTTTGGAAGGAGTAGGCCGAGGAGCTGACCTTGAGCACTACGCCGGCGTGGGGCACCTTGAACTTGAACTTCTTGCTGGTCTCGGTGAAGTCCGTCCCCTTGACCAGTTCGGCGCCTGAGGCGTCGGTCAGCGTGTAGGTGGCACTGGTGTTCAGTCCCCAGCCGTTCTTGGCGATGAGTGTCGACCAGTTGTAGAGGGTCTCGAGGTCATAGACCTGTGCGTCCATCACGTAGTCGTCCATCGGCGCGCTGTTCACCAGGATCTCGCGGCTGGTGTACTTGGCGGGGGGCATGGAGTTGATGAAGAGGGCGTTGTTGTTGAGGTAGGCGTAGCTGAAGGTGGAGTGGCACTTGTCGTCCCAGAGCACCTGGGTGAGCTGGTTGTGGTCGGCGGCGAGCGACACGAGGGCGGGTGAACCCTTGCTCAGGTCGATGCTTGCGAGCTGGTTGTTTTCGACCCACACGTCGGCCAGCAGCGGGGCTTCGGCCAGGGTGAGGGCGGTGAGCTGGTTGCCCGAGAGGCAGAGTGAGCGCAGGTCGGTGCTCTGGCTGAGGTTGGCCGTCTTCAGCGCGTTGTGTTGTGCCCACACGGTGCGGGCCTGCTTCATCGCGGCTGTCGAGGGCAGGGCGGTGAGCTGGTTGCCGGCGGCGATGTACTGCTCCAGGCGGGCCGTGGAGCTGAGCTTGAGCTGCGAGGCTTCAATCTGGTTGTTGGCCACGTTGACTTCGAGCAGGCTGTTCAGCTTGCTGGCAGTGAGCGCGGTGAGCTGGTTGTCCTGGAGGTCGAGCACTTCGAGCGCGGTGTTGGCGGCCACGTCGAGCGTGGCGAGCTGGTTGTCGGCGGCATAGAGCTGCCGGAGCTCGGGTGCGCCCTTCAGGTCGAGGGCGGTGAGCTTGTTGCCCTGCACGTAGAGGTTGGTGAGGGGTTCCTGGGTGGAGAGGGTGAGGGTGGCGTGCTTCACGGTGAGCAGCTTGAGCGAGCCGTCGGTCACCCACGTTTCGGTAGTGCCGTCGCCCCAGGCGGCGGTCACGGTGAGGTCGCCGTTGGTGCCGACCGCGAGGGTCTCGCCGGTGGCCAGGCCGGTGGTGAGCTTCACCTCGTCGGCCGAGAGCGGGGACGAGCCCAGCGACAGCAGCACGGAGGCCGCAATGACAGAGAGTTTTTGCATAATATTAAAGTGTTAGGTTTGTGGTATCGGAGGATGGTGGGCAGCCGGCGGTGCGGCGGCCTGCATCGGTGTGTCAGTTGATGATGACCACGAGGTCGTTGGCGTAGCTCAGCTGGTAGCGGTAGAGGCGCCACTTGCCTTCGCCGGAGGTGGCTGTGCCTCCGTTGCAGAGGTCGTAGGTGCGCTGGCAGCGGGGACAGGCGAGGGTCTCGTTGGCGCTGAAGGCGAGGCTGCGGGTCACGAGGTTCTGCTCGTAGCAGGCGGGGCAGGCCAGGTCGTAGGCCACGGGTGTGAAGCGCATGTCGAGGTCGGGCACGGAGGGTGTGCCGGCCACGAAGCCGGCCACATACTCGGGCCGGCCGTAGGCTTCGGTGGCTGTGCGCTGTACCGGGGTGGAGCTGCCGTCGGGGGCGGCGAAGCTGATGGTCGTCGTGCCGAAGGTGATGCGGCAGAACATGCCGGGGTTGTTGAGCGCGGTGTAGAGCTGGTGGACGGACACGACGGGCGCGTACTTGAAGAAGGCCCGGTGGTGGGCGTAGAGGTCGTCGGCCTCGCCGGTGCAGGCCGTTACGCACGGGAGCAGGGCGAGGGCGGCCAGGCAGCTGACGGCGGCGCGCAGGAGGCCGCGCAGGAGGCCGCGCAGGAGGCCGGTCGGGCGGTCAGTCAGTCGGGTGGGCATGGCGTGGGGTGGGGGTTAGGCCAGCAGGGCCTGTTCGGCGGCCTGTACGCGGTCGAAGCCGAAGCCTTGCCACACCTGGGCGAAGTGGGCGGCGATGCGGTCGTTACACAGGTTGCCGATGCTGCCGGCGTGGGTGTGGTGAAGCTCCTTGCAGGGCGTGAAGGTGCCGGCCTCGATGGCGAGTCCCACCTGACGGTAGGCATCGCGGAAGGGCACGCCGCTGGCGGCCAGGCGGTTGACCTCCTCGACCGAGAACATGGCGTCGTAGCGCGGGTCGTCGGTGAGGTGCTCGTTGACGCGGATGCGCCCGATGATGTAGGTGGCCATGTGGAGGCAGTCGATGAGCTGGTCGAAGGCGGGCAGGTAGGCCTCCTTGAGTTCCTGCAGGTCGCGGAAGTAGCCGCAGGGCAGGTTGTTGGAGATGAGCAGGAGGTCGTTGGGCAGGGCCTGCAGGCGGTTCATGCGGGCGCGGATGAGCTCGAACACGTCGGGGTTCTTCTTGTGGGGCATGATGGAGCTGCCCGTGGTACACTCGGCGGGGAGCGTGACGAAGCCGAAGTTCTGGGAGTTGAAGAGGCAGGCGTCGAAGGCCATCTTGCCTACCGTTCCGGCTACGGCGGCGAGGGCGGCGGCTACGCTGCGTTCGAGCTTGCCGCGACACATCTGGGCGTAGACCACGTTGTAGTTGAGGTCGTCGAAGCCGAGCAGGCGCGTGGTCATTTCGCGGTCGAGGGGGAAGGAGGAGCCGTAGCCGGCGGCCGAACCGAGCGGGTTGCGGTTGGCCTGGCGGTAGGCGGCCTGAAGGAGCAGGAGGTCGTCGGCCAGGCTCTCGGCGTAGGCTCCGAACCACAGGCCGAAGGAGGAGGGCATGGCCACCTGCAGGTGGGTGTAGCCGGGCATGATCACGTGGCGGTGGGCCTCGCTCTGCCGCTGGAGGGTCTCGAAGAGGGCCTGGACGGCCTCGGCCACCTGTCGGAGCTTGTCGCGCGTGAAGAGCTTGAGGTCGAGCAGCACCTGGTCGTTGCGCGAGCGTCCGGCGTGGATCTTCTTGCCCGTGTCGCCCAGGCGGCGGGTGAGCATCAGCTCAACCTGCGAGTGGACGTCCTCGATGCCGTCTTCGATGACGAAGCGGCCATCGCGGGCCTCGCGGTAGATGGCCTTGAGTTCGGCGAGCAGCAGGGGCAGCTCGTTGTCGGCAATGAGGCCGATGGTGTGGAGCATGGTCACGTGGGCCATGGAGCCGATCACGTCGTAGGGGGCGAGGTAGAGGTCGAGCTCGCGGTCATGGCCTACGGTGAAGCGGTCTATTTCGTCGGTCACTTGGACGCTTTTTTCCCAGAGTTTCATTGGCGGAAGGGTGTGGAGGGGTGATGGGGAAATGGGGTTGGGGCGGTGCGACGGCGGGCGGCGCAGCCCTTTGCAGAGCAAAGGTAGGCTTTTTCTCTTTGCGCGGCAAGAATTGGGGGCAAAAAGCAGGAAAGGGGTGGGGAAAGGCGCGAAGGGGAGGCCTGCTCCCGGGGCTTTCCCGCGGTGGGGCCGCAGCCACCCCGCAAGCACCCCGCTATCACCCCGCAGCTGAACTGCGGGGAACGGTGGTCAGCGGACGGCCCGCGGCTCGGCGGGCGGAGCGGGGCTCGCGGCTCGGCGGGCGGGCGGGGGTCGCGGCTCGGCGGGGGGGGGGGGCTGGGGGCTCGGCGGGCGGGGCGGGGCGGGGCTCGCGAGGCCGCAGGGCGGGGCGGAGGCTCGGCGGCGGGGCTCAGCTCGGCGGAGGCTCGCGGCTCGGCGGCGGGGCGGGTCAGGGCTCGGAGTAGCGGGGCAGGGCCTGGAGGAGCTTGGCGGGGAGCTTGGCGCGGAGCATGGCCTGAAGGACGGTTTCGCGGTGAAGGTCGGTGCCTACGCGGTCGTAGCAGCCCTTCTGGAGCAGGCGTTGGGCCTTGAGCTTCACGGCCTTTCCGTAGACGCCGGTGAGGGAGCCGAGGTTGAGCTGGAACTTCACGCCGAGCTGCCTGAGGCGGTCGTAGTCGCGGCCTTCCATGTAGAGGTAACGCTCGGGGTGGGCCAGCAGCGGGTGGTAGCCCGCCCGGCGGATGGCGTCGAGGCGCTGGTCGAGCGCGTGGGGCGGGTTGAAGTAGGAGGTTTCGACCAGCAGCGTGTCGCTGGCGGTGCCGATGGGCATGACGCGGCCTTCCTGGAGGCGTTTGGCGAAGAGGGGGTCAAGCATGTGTTCGGCGGCGAGGTGGAGGCTGATGGGTCCGCGGTAGGCGGCGCGCACCTCGTCGAAGGCGCGTTGCAGCTGTTCGGGGGTGTTGGGGATGTCCTCCATGATGTGGGGGGTGAACCACACGGCCGCCACGCCCAGCTCCTCGTAGGTTTGTAGCACGCGCAGGCATTGGGCGAGGGTCTGCACGCCGTCGTCGACTCCGGGCAGCAGGTGGCAGTGCCAGTCGGTAAGGCCCCGGAGCGTGCCGGCTTTGGGGAGTGTCAGTTGGTTGGAGAATGGCCACATGGGAGGGTTCGGTTGGGTTAGAGGGTGTCGTATGCCCGCACCGCCCGCAGCGTGCGCTGCGGGCGGTGCGGGCTGTGTGGGTGTGACGGGCGGGGTGCCGCGTCAGTCGTTGGAGCCATAGCTGTAGCCGTAGCCGTAGCCATAGCCGTAGCCGTAGCGGTAGGTGTAGCCGTAGCGGTTGCTGCGGCTCTTGGTGCCGTTGAGGATGACTGATACTTTGGGGTATTCGTCGCTCATGTAGATGTTGTCGATTTCCTTGATCATGGAGCGTTCGAGCAGGCCCGATCGTACGACGAAGATGGTGCGCGTGGCGTACTGTGCGAGGATGCGCGTGTCGGCCACGACTTCGATGGGCGGACAGTCGATGAAGATGTAGTCGAACTCGGCCCTCAGCGTGTCAAACAGGGTGGCGGTGCGCGGTCCGGCCAGCAGTTCGGTGGGGTTGGGGGGCAGGACACCACTGGGCAGGACGTAGAGCGAGGAGATCTCTTCGCTCTGTGTCAGGAGCTTGTGTATGTCGTTTTCCTTGCCACACAGGTAGGTCGAGAGGCCGGTGGCGGGCGAGCCTACATACCCGGAGGTGGAGCGGTGGCGCATGTCGCCGTCGATGACGAGCACGCGCTTGCCCTGGATGGCGAGCGAGGCGGCCGTGTTGACCGAGAGGAACGACTTGCCCGAGGCGGGGTTGAAGGAGGTGAACATGTAGACTTCGGCGAGGTTGCTCTGTGCGTCGCCCAGGAAGTCGATGTTGGTGCGCAACACGCGGAATGCCTCGTTGATGATGTCGCGCTTGCCGCTCTCGACGACCCAGAGGGTGCCGGCTTCGGGCTGCTTGCGCCAGAACTGCCACCAGCGCTTCTCCTTGCCCTGCACGACATAGGGTATCTCGCCCAGCAGGGGAGCCTTGATGTGTTCGAGGTCCTTGCGTCCGCGGAGCTTCGAGCTGAGTGTCTCGCGCAGGTAGATGATGGCAATGGGGATGAGCAGGCCGATGGCGAAGGCCACGAGGAGGATGTTGCGGCGCACGGGTGCCACGGGGAACTGGCTGCCGGTGGGGGCGGCGATGATGCGCGTGTTGTAGGCGGTGAACGCCTGTGAGAGCTCGTTCTCCTCACGCTTTTGGAGCAGGAAGAGGTAGAGGGCTTCCTTCACCTTCTGCTGGCGGCCGACCGACTGGAGGTACTTGGCCTGGTTGGGGTTTGAGGCGATCTGTGAGGTGGTGCGGTTCTCGCTCTGTTCGAGGTGGCTTATCTGGGTGTTGAGGCTGACCATGAGGTTGTCGATGCCGGCCAGGATGGAGTTGCGCAGTGAGGCGAGGTTCTGGTCGTAGGTGGCCACGAGGGGGTTGCTCTCGCTGGAGTTGGCCACCAGGTTGTTGCGCTGCATGAGCGTGCTGTTGTACTCGTTGATCTGGGCCTCGATCTTGGCGTTCTCGATGCCTGTGCTCACGGGGAGGAGCTGGTCGTGCTTCACGTCCTTGTTGAGGTAGTCGCGCACGAAGCCGGCCATGGAGCGCTGGGTGTTGAGGCGCATGAGCTGGTCGGAGTATTCGCGTGACTGTTCCATGTAGAGGTTTGACACGGCGTTGACGTCGGGCAGCAGGTGTGTGCTCTTGTACGACGAGATGTCCTGGTCCACGTCGCCCAGCTCGCGTTCGATCACGCCGAGGCGGTCGGTGATGAAGTTGGAGGTGGCCACAGTCATCTGGTTCTTGTCCTTCACCCAGCTCTCCTTATACACGCTGATGAGGTTGTTGATGAGGTCTTCGGCGCGCTGGGGGTGCTTGTCGCGGAAGGAGATGGCGATGATGGTGCCCTTGTTTTCGGCCAGGCCGGTGCTCAGGTTGCTCTGGATAGCGGCGGTCATGCTGTAGATGTCGCTGCGCGTCACGTAGAGGGTCGTGTGTTCGGCGAGGAACGACTTGAGCGAGGAGGTGGGAATGACCGAGAGGCGGCCCACCGGGGTGCTGACCATGGCGTTGTACTGGCCCTTGACCTGCTTGGAGTAGTTTTCGCCGTTCTTGCTGCATTCCGAGATGACGAAGGAGTGGGCCTGCAGGTCGATGCGCAGCGAGCCGAAGTCCTCGGGGCGCATGCTGTGGAACATGATCTTGATGGGGAGCGACTCGCCGTAGAGGGGCACGCGGTGGAACCGCCCGTCGACCTCATAGTTCACGTCGTAGTCGGTGCGCTTGCCGGCCTCCATCGCAATCGACGGCGACTGGAGCACCGACATCTCGTTGTACACGTAGCTCTCGTTGGCCGAGATGCCCTGTTCGGTGAACAGCGCTTCGAGGTTGCTCGCGTTGAAGCGCGAGTTGCTCTCTTCCTTGATCAGGATGGTAGCCGTGCGCTGGTAGATGGGCTGTTTGGTGAGTATGTACCACATGGCGATGCCGCAGCATACGACAATGGACAACAGGAACCAGCGCCAGCGCGAAAGGCACAGGTACATCCAGTCTTGCAGCTTCAGGAAGTCTTCTTCGCGTATCTGCTGCTCATCGGTGACTTGTGAATTGTTCATGCAGGTCGTTATTAGGAAAGTTTTAAGAAATCTGTGATAATAGGCAGTCTTCCCTTGGCCGAAAGGGACTCTTTGCTGTGAGTGGGCAAAATTACCTAAAGTTTGTGTATCTTGCCATTCTCAGGGCAAAAAAACAACGTTTTTTTCTCCGAACCCCCTGATTCTTGTGCCGAATCCCCCTAATTTCCGCACCGCACGCCCTGTTTCCCCGCATCGCGATGTAGTGCTGACGGCCGGGGAAGCATACGGACCAGACAATCGGCACCCAGCAAAAACAACTCGGCACTTAGAAAAAACAACTCAGCACTTAGAAAATCCTAAGCGTCACTTAGGCCAAACAACTCGGCACTTAGTTTTTCTGTCAAAGAAGCTGTAACAGCCACCATCCCGTTCCGTTTGGCTTTGTTTGTCGACAACGCTGTCCCGCCCCGCCCGCCTGACGCACCGCGCGCGGACAAAAAAACTGGCAACAACGCGTCTCACGACGCACTGTTGCCTCACAGAACTTATATAGAGATGAAAAAACTTTCTTGGCGGGGGTGCTGTGCACCTGCATCAGGATTCGCTTCGTTTTCTCTTCCTGAATGCGATGCAAAAGTACGGTGCAGTTTCTGTATATGCAAGTCTTAATGCGTTTTTTTTCCACTTGACTTGTCAGAACCCCGCATTTTTTTAAGAATCAGTACGATTTTGCCTTCTTCGATGCGCAATTCTTGGGTTTTGAGCAGGTTGCCAACGGCGCGCTTGAAGGTTTTCTTGCTCACGCCGAAGCGTTGCTGTATGGCTTCGGGCGTGGAGTCGTCGGTGAAGGGGAGGGAGCCTCCGGCCTCGGCGAGTTCGTGGCGCAGCTGCTCGGCGAAGTCGCGGAAACGGCTCTTGCCGATGCGCTGGAGGGAGAGGTCGAGCTGTCCGTCGGGGCGCAGGTTGACTACCGTGGCTGTGAGGGTCTGGCCCGTGCGGGGCACGGTGTCGAAGATTTGGTTGTCGTAGAGGTGGCCGCCGCAGCGGTTGTCGACGACACACTTGAAGCCGAGCGGTGTCTTGCGGCTGATGACGATTTCGACCTCTTGTCCGCGGTGGTAGCGGTCGGGGGTGGCGGGCTGGAGGTATCGTTCGATTTTGGCGGAGCCTACGAGCCGCTGCGTTTCGGGGTCAACGTGGATGTGTACGAGGTAGCTGCGCCCTTGCTCCATGCGCATTTTCTGTTCGCTGAAGGGCACGAAGAGGTCTTTCATCAGCCCCCAGTCGAGGAAGGCTCCGTACTCGTTGGTCCAGGCCACGCGCAGGTAGGCGAAGTCGCCCACGCGGGCCAGGGGTGTTTCGAATGTGCCCACGAGTCGTTCGCCCTGGTCGAGGTAGACGAAGACTTCGACCTCGTCGCCGGGACGCATGTCGGGTGTGACGTAGGGTTTGGGCATGAGGATTTCGCCCACCTTGCCGCCGTCGAGGTAGGCGCCGTGGTCGGTGAAGCGGGTGATGCGCAGGGTGTTGTAGTTGCCGAGTTTGAGCATGGGGGCTTAGAGGGGTTTGGGGGTGGTTGAGGGGGAGCTGTCGGGGCTGTCGCCGGCGGGGGGCGGTGCCGGGGTGTCGGTGGGGGCGATGAGTCCGTCGGTGAGGTGGATGGTGCGGTCGGTGAGTCGGGAGAGCCCCTCGTCGTGGGTCACGATGACGAAGGTCTGGCCCAGCTCGTCGCGGAGCTTGAAGAAGAGGTTGTGGAGCTCCGCCTTGTTGTGGCTGTCGAGGCTGCCCGAGGGTTCGTCGGCCAGGATGACGTCGGGGCGGTTCATGAGGGCGCGGGCCACGGCTACGCGCTGCTTCTCTCCTCCTGAGAGTTGGGCGGGCTTGTGGCTGGCGCGGTCGGCGAGTCCGAGGAAGTCGAGCAGTTCGAGGGCGCGCCGCCGGGTCTCGCTGCTGCGCTGGCGGGCTATCATGGCTGGGATCATGACGTTTTCGGCTGCTGTGAACTCGGGCAGGAGCTGGTGGAACTGGAACACGAAGCCGAGGTGCCGGCACCTGAAGTCGGAGAGCTTGCGGCTGGAGAGTGCGAGCACGTCTTGTCCGGCAATTTCGACGGTGCCTGCATCGGGCTTGTAGAGTGTGCCCATGATTTGCAGCAGGGTGGTCTTGCCTGCTCCGCTGGGGCCTACGATGCTCACGACCTCGCGGGGACGGATGTCGAGGTCGATGCCTTTGAGCACTTCGAGTGTGCCGAAGGTCTTGTGGATGTTGTGCAGCGTAATCATGTGTAGCGGCGGGATTGTGCCTTCCGGGCGTGGAGGCCCGGGGTTGGGAGGTTGGAAAAACGGCACATCGGCTGCGAGGCCTATGTGCCGTTCGGTTGATTGGGTGTTTATGTCGGGACGGGTAGTCCCCATGGGTCCTTATTGGGCGGGAGCGGGCTTGGCGGCGGGTGCGCTGATGCCGAGCTTGGCCATGACTGCGCTGGTGACGTCGCTGCTGATGCTCTCGTTGATGATGATGCCTGCGCCCTGTGCGGCGTTCATGTCGACGATATAGACGTAGCTGCCTTCTTTGGCAACGGCGTTGACGGCATCGACGATTTTCTGGGTGACGGGCTGCATCTTCTTCTGCTGTTCCTTCTGGAAGTTGTCGGCGTTGTCCTGCTGTGCCTGCTGGAGTCGCTGGTACATTTCCTGGAGTTCCTGCTGGTGACGCTCGCGGATGTTGGCGGGAGTGGCCTCGGTGTCTTCCTTCTGGTACTTCTCCATTTTCGTCTGGAGTTCCTTCTGCATGTTTTCGAGCTCTGTCTGGTACTGCTTGTAGAGAGCTTCGAGTTCGTTCTGGGCTGTTTTGGCTTCGGGCATCGACTGTACGACGAGTGTGTAGTCGAAGTGGGCGAACTTCTGGGCGCAGAGGCTGAGGGGTGCTGCTACGAGCAGCGTGAGCAATAGTTTCTTGAACATTTTCGGGTGTTGTTTTTTTCTGATTCTTAATTAAAGCGCGGCAAAGTTAGATGTTTCATTTCGAATAGCCAAGCTTGGCGAGCACTTCGTTGCTTATGTCGATGGTGGGCGAGGCGAATATGATTCCGCTGTCGGATGCGCGGTCGAGGATGAGCTGGAAGCCGCGTGTGGTGGCGATGGCCTTGACGGCGTTGTAGATTTCGTCGTGGATGGGTTCGATGAGGCTTTGGCGCTTCTTGAAGAGTTCGCCTTCGGGTCCGAAGTACTTCTTCTTGAGTTCGGCGGCCTCTTTCTCCTTGTCGACGATGGCCTGTTCGCGTTCCTTCTTTTGTGCTTCGCTGAGGAAGACGATTTCGTTCTGGTAGTTCTTGTAGAGCGTCTGTGCGGTGGTGTTGATGGCTTCGACTTCGGCCTGCCAGGCCTTGGAGGTCTGGTTGAGCTGCTCGTTGGCGCGTTCGTAGGCGGGGATGTTGCTGAGTATGTACTCCATGTCGATGAGGGCGAACTTTTGGGCCCGGAGGTTGAGGCCCAGGCCCAGTGAGAGGGCGATCAGGAGGAGGATTCGTTTCATTGCCTTTGGGGTTAGGAGGTTAGAATTCTTGGCCTATGATGAAGTGGAACTGCGAGCCGCCGGCCTTTCCGGTGTAGCCGCTGATGTTCTTCTGGAAACCGTAGGCCCAGTCGATTCCCATAAGTCCCACCATGGGGAGGAGTATGCGCACGCCGACGCCGGCCGAGCGCTTCATGTTGAAGGGGTTGAAGTCCTTGACGTTCTCCCAGGCGTTGCCCCCTTCGACGAAAGCCAGGGCGTAGATCGACGTGGAGTTCTCGAGCATGAGCGGATAGCGGAGTTCGAGGGTCATGCGGCTGTAGGCGTAGGCTCCCCAGGAGGAGTTGCCCGAGAGTGAGCCGTTGTCGTAGCCTCGCAGGCCGATGGTTTCGGTGGCGTAGCCCGTGGAGTAGCCCGACATGCCGTCGCCGCCCACGTAGTAGGTTTCGAAGGGCGACTTCTTGTGCTGGTTGTAGGCCCCGAGTATGCCAAACTCCATGCGGGTCATGAGCACGGGAGCCTTAAACGCGCCCGTGAGCGCGGTGTAGGTGCGTAGCTTGAACTTCCACTTGTGGTATTCGATGAAGCGGTACTTTTCCTGCGCCTCGCGCTGGTAGCTGGCGCTCTGGTAGTTGGTGGCGAGGTTCTTGTAGTCCTTCTTGTCCCAGAGGGAGTAGGGCGGTGTGAGCGTGACCTGGAAGAGGAACTCCGAGCCTTGGGTGGGGTAGAAGGGGTGGTTGGTCGAGTTGCGCATGAGGGAGAGCGCGAGGTTGAAGTTGTTGCAGTTTCCGTCGGTGATGAGGAAGTACTGCCATGCCTTGAGCATGTAGCGCGTGTAGGACAGCTCGGCCATGAAGGTGAAGTAGTCGTCGGGCCAGCGCAGTCGCTTGCCGAAGCCCAGGCTCACGCTGAGCATCTTGACATACTTGTCGGGGTCGTAGGCGTCGGTGTAGTAGTTGGAGCTGGTGCCGTAGCCGTAGAGATAGTTGTAGTAGTTGTTGTAGTAGTTTTGGTTGACGTAGGCAGAGTTGATGTCGCTCTGTTTGCTGTAGGAGACGGAGAGCGAGAGCTGGTTGGGACGCTTGCCTCCGAGCCAGGGTTCGAGGAAGGAGAAGCCGTAGCTCTGGTAGTAGGTACCGTTGCTCTGCACCTGGAGCGACACGGTCTGTCCGTCGCCTTGGGGCAGGAAGCCGCCGCGCTTGTAACCCTTGTCGAAGAGGCTCTGGACGGAGAAGTTGGTGAACTTGAGTCCCACGCGGCCCACGATGCCCGTCTGGCCCCAGCCGGCGGAGAGTTCGACCTGGTCGCCTCCTTTGGTGGTCAGGGGGTAGGTAATGTCGACGGTGCCTGTTTCGGCATCGGGCTTGATGTTCTGGAAGAGCTGGCTTTGCAGGGCTTCGGGGTCGAACTGGTTCATCTGTGCGAGGTCCTGTACGGAACGCTTGATGCTCTCCATGGAGAAGAGGTCGCCGGGCTTGGTGCGGAGTTCGCGTCGTATGACGTTTTCATACACGCGGTCGTTTCCGGCGATGCGAATGCGGTTGAAGGTGGCCTGCTGTCCCTCTCTGACGCGCATTTCGAGGTCGATGCTGTCGCCTTCGATGTTCACCTCCACGGGGTCGAGACTGTAGAACACGTAGCCACTGTTGTAGTAGAGGTTGCCTATGGCGTCGTCGTCCTCGCGCAGGCGTTTGTTCATGAGGGTCTGGTTGTAGACGTCGCCCTTCTCCATCTTCAGGAAGTGCTGGAGGAGGTCGGAGTTGTAGACCGTGTTGCCCACCCACGAGATGTTGCGCAGGTAGTACTTCTTGCCCTCATAGACGTCGAGATAGATGTTCACGTGCTTCTCGTCGAGGGTTTCTACGCTGTCGCTCTTGATGAGTGCGTCGCGGTAGCCCCACGAGTTGAGTCGCTCGACGAGCAGGTCCTTGTCCTCCTCGTACTTTTCGGGCAGGAACTTCTTGGAGCGGAGGAGGTTGCTGAAGCTCTTTTCGTGGGTCTTCTTCATGGCGCGCTTGAGCTTGCCTGCGTGCTTGGGGTCAACGCCTGTGAGGAAGATCTTGTTGACCTTGATTTTCTCGTTCTTGTCGATGATGATGTCTACCAGCACGCGGTTGTCGCCCGTCACGTCTTCGCGTTGCACGATCTTCACCTCGCAGTTCTTGAATCCCTTTTCCTCAAAGTGCTTCTTGATGTAGTGTTCGGCGCGGTTCACCAGGTCGGTCGTGATCTGGTTGCCGGGTTGCAGTCCAATGAGCTTCTCGCAGTCCTCGCGCTCGCTCTTCTTCACGCCCTTGTAGCTGATGCTGGAGATGCGGGGCTGTGCGGTGAGCTTGACGTGGAGGTAAATCTTGCCCGCCACGATGCTGTCGGCCACAATCTGCACGTTGGAGAAGAGCTTCTGGTTCCAGTAGCGGCGCACGGCTTCGCTGATGTCGGCACCGGGCACTTCGTAGGTGTCGCCCACGTTGAGGCCCGAGATGTGCTTGAGCAGGTCTTCGTCGTAGTTCTTCACCCCGCTCACGGTGAGGCCTCCCAGCACGTAGCGCGGGTGGCTGGTCGAGTAGGTGATGTGGGGGGTGTTGTCGGGGGTATGGCTGTCGGTCTGGGCCTGTGCCGCGAGCCAGGCGAAGGCAAGGGCGAGGATGGACAGTAGGCGGGGAGTGTGCATGGAGTGTTGTGAAAACGTTGAACGGGTAGTCAGTTTCGTGGTCTTTGCGGTGCGTCAGGCTTCAGTCACCTGTTCGCTGGTCTTGCCGTAGCGTCGTTCGCGGCGGTTGAACCACTCGATGGCCTGTAGGAGGTCGGCTTCGTGGAAGTCGGGCCAGAAGGTGTCGCAGAAGTAGAGTTCGGTGTAGGCGCACTGCCAGAGCAGGTAGTTGCTGAGGCGTATTTCGCCGCCGGTGCGGATGAGCAGGTCGGGGTCGGGCATGAAGTGCGTGGCCAGGTGGGCGGCGATGCACTGTTCGTCGATGTTTTCGGGGTCGAGCTGGCCCTGCGCCGCGAGGCGGGCCAGTTGTTTCACGGTGCGGGTGATTTCCCAGCGCGAGCTGTAGCTCAGGGCGATCACCATGGTCATGCCCGTGTTGGCCGCCGTGCGCTGTTGCAAACCGGTTATCGACTCTCGGACCGCTTCGGGGATGCGTTCCAGGTCACCTATGATGCGGAGCCTCACATTGTTCTTCATGAACAGCTCCTCCTCCAGCGAGGTGAGGATGAGCGACATGAGTGCCGCCACCTCGTCGGCCGGACGGTTCCAGTTCTCGGTTGAGAAGGTGTAGAGCGTGAGGAACTTGACACCGAGGTTCGAGCAGGCCGTAGTGATTTCGCGCACGGTCACCACGCCCTGCTGGTGGCCCATGCTGCGGTTCATGCCCCGGGCCTTGGCCCAGCGTCCGTTGCCGTCCATGATGATGGCAATGTGCTCGGGAATGCGGTGGGGGGTGTGGGGTTCTTCTGTTTGCATATCGCGTGGGGTCTTGTGGTTAGGTGGGGCAGGCTGGGGGCGCGGCGCGGAGCCTCAGTCGTTGCGGTTGCAGGTGGGGCAGCGCGGGTTCAGGTCGTAGGTCAGGGTGAGGGTGAGGGTCGAATAGTGGTCCTTGTTGCGGAAGCCCGACGCGCTGATGCCGAGCGGAGCCTTCAGGTCGTCGAGCTTGTCGTTCAGGGTGAAGTGTACCAGCCAGTCGATGCCGAGGTTAAGCCGTTCGGCCACCTTGTATTTGAGTCCCGCGCCCAGCGGAATGTTGGGCGTGAAGGCCTGTGCCGCCGTGCCATAGGTCAGGCCGAAGCCCACTTGCAGGTAAGGGACCAAGCGGCAGTGGCCCTTGTAGTCGCGCACGTAGCCGTAGGGAAGGAAGTGCAGCTCATAGAGAGACGAGAGGTCACACACGCCGCCGCTGACCGAGTGGTTGAGCCGCTCGGGGCCGGCCTGGTCGGGGCGGGCGGGCAGGAAGCCCTTGGCCTGGGTGGTGTTGCCCTTCAGGCTGTTGTAGGTGAACTGCAGCTTGGCCGCCATGCGCGGGTAGATGGGCAGGCGGGCCACAGCGGCGACGGCCACGCCGGGCTTGTCGGCCACGTCGGTAAAGTTCATTGCCGCGCCCAGCCCGCCGCCCAGTTCGAGGCGGTAGACTGTCTCGTCGGTCTGGCCGTATGCCGTGAGCACAGGCAGTAGCATCAGCAGGGCAATGAGGTGTTTCATGCAGCTTGGAGTTCAACTTGTTGGTCCCGGTGCGGCCCGTCGGCGGGCCTTATCGGTGCATGCTTTCAAACTCGGTGGGTTCCTGGTTCCACCCCAGGCGGTTGATGCGTCCCTTCAGCACTTCGCCGCTTCCGCCACAGACCACCCAGAGGTAGTGGTCGGCATCGACGGCCATGCCCAGGGCCTGTGCGCCTGCGAGCGAGGGGTGGTGGAGCGTGCCGCTCTGCCAGGTGCGGCCGTAGTCGCGGCTCACGTAGAGCAGCGGTTCGGTGCCGTCGGCGGGCACGCCGCAGAGCAGCATCGCGTCGTCATAGGTGGTCATGCAGTACTGCTGCAGCGTGGGGCAGCGCAGGCTGGCGAGTTCGGCCGTCTGAGGCAGGTAGAGCCAGGGGTAGCTGAAGTCGCCGGTGGCATCGGTATCGTGTCGCCACACGACGAGTTCGCCTCCGCGCAGGCCCACCAGTACGGTGGTGGTCATGCTTGGCACGCTGCGGGCGGGCTGGGTGGCTGCGGCCAGGTCGGTCTCGGGGAGCAGGCCCGGCGTGTCGGTCACACACTCCTGCCAGTCATAGCCGTTGGCCGAGGCATAGAGTTTTCCTCCCTGGAGGGCATAGAGGCTGTCGGCACTTGCGGCGGCCAGTGCGTCGAAGCGCAGGGTGCAGCCCGCGTCGGCCCAGGTGCCGCTGCCGTCGGCCGATGTCACTACCCGGCCTTCGGCCAAGGCGTAGAACGACTCGCCGAAGTGTTGCACCGAGCGCACGTCGAGGGGCGCGCCGCTTTCGGTGTCAATGTGGGCCGCCGAGGCGAACGAGGGCGCGTCGGTCGGCGTGAACACCAGCTGGCAGCGTCCGTCGGCCTCTTGGCCGAACACGTAGAGGCTCCGGCCGGTGCAGATTACGCGGCTCTTCACGAAGCCGGCCAAGGGGGTCAACGGGCCTCCGGCCACCCTTTGCCAGGCAAAGGTGTCGGCCTCCTCGCGGTGTACGCGCAGCTCCATGGTGTAGGTGCGCTTCGACTGCATGTCCTCGCTGTACACGTTCAGGCGGCGTGGCTGGCTGAAGTCGGTGCTGTCGGTCAGGGCAAACAGCGTGTCGGCTCCCGAGGTGAGGCTCTCGATACACACCGAGTTGCGCACGTTGAACGTCGTGAAGGTCACTTTGCTCACGTCGGTGCCCACGGGCAGCGAGTCGGCGTTGTATATGCGGTTTTCGAGCTGGTCTATATATATAGGGTAGAGCGAGCCGGTGACACTCACCGTGTAGGTGCTGTCCTGTCCCAGCGAGTCGGTGGTGTGCAGGGTGCGCTTCAGCGTGCCCATGGTGACGGCGGTGATGATGCAGTCGCGCGAGGGGGTGTAGTCGACTTCGCTGCCGGGGTCGCACGCTCCGAAAAGCAGGGAGGCGGCGAGCAGTGCCACCAGTAACTTGATGCTTGTTTTTTCCATATGCCTGTTGGCGTATACTTGTGGTTTTAAGCTGCAAAAGTAAGGACAAAATCTTTTTCTCCAAGACTTTGCCCTCCGTTTTATTGAGTTTTAAGGAGTGTAGCCTGTTTTGTGTCGTTTGGCCGGCGGTTTCAGGCGGCGTTTCGGTCGTTCTGTGTGTGCTCGGTCTGGGGGCGGTGCCTGTTCAGCGCACCTTCAGGGGCACACCCGAGCGGATGGTGGAGGTGCTCAGGGCCTCTGCGGCGGGCTGTGCGGGGTAGAGCAGCAGGATGCTGCGGGCCGAGAAGTAGCGTTCTATCTGGTCGGACAGACGGTCCATGTAGCTGTGGTGGGAGAGGGTTCCCCTTCGGGCGCACACGAAGACGATGAGGTCGTCGGGGCGCGAGTCGTGGGCCAGGGGCAGGAAGTCGGTCCACGACACGTATTCGCGGTAGCAGGCCGTCAGGGTGGCGGCCTTGCCCTGCCAGTAGGCCTTCAGCGCGGCCAGTGTCTCCTTGCCGCTGTACACGTCGACGGCACAGCTGATTTGGCCGGCGAGCAGCTCCAAGCGGTGCATGGCGTGGGCGAAGCCGGGTTCGAACTCCACCTTGCGGGGCAGCAGCACGCGCAGGTGGCGCACCGTGTTGAGGGGTATGGTGGCGCGGTAAATCATGATTTGCCGTTCGACAGCGGCCAGCAGGTCCGTGCTGAGCTTGCCGTAGAAGGACTCGGTGAGGCGGGCCTTGCGGTGCAGGCCGATGACCAGGTCCGACACGGCGTTTTCCTTGATGGTGTGGGATATGCCGCTCACCACGTTTACCGACCAGCGGCTGTAGGTCTGTATGCGTACGTTGGCCGCGGCGGCCATGCGGGTGGCCTGTTGCAGGAGTTCGAGGCCCGTCTGCCGCGCGTCGGGGTCGTCCTCCAGCACCACGTGGAGGGCCGTGATAGGTGCGGCCGTATGGGGGGTGCGCAACATGAGCGACAGGTTGACTAACGACACCATCGTGTCGGGGTTGCTCAGCGCGATGAGGATGCGGTCGGGCGTGGAGGGGTCGGCCGCCTCGTGTACGGCCTCGCTTCGCCGCTTGATGGCCAGCTTGCGCGCCGTGCGCTCGGTCACGACCGAGCTGATGACACACGTGGTGAGTATGAGGGTCATCGCGCCGTTCAGCACGTCGTCGCCCAGCAGGTGCGTGCCGTCGGGCAGGATGATGCGGTAGCCCACGAGCACCACGGCCAGGGTGGCGGCGGCGCGGGCCCCGGTGAGTCCGAACATCAGGTTGCGCTCGTTGGCCGACATGCCGAAGAGTTTCTGCGTGGCCAGCGCGGCCAACCACTTGCTCGCCAAGCCGATCAGCGCCATCACCCCGGCCAGCACCAGTGCGCCGTCGTGGCTCACCAGCGCGTGGAGGTTGATGATCATGCCCACGCCTATCAGGAAGTAGGGTATGAACAGCGCGTTGCCCACAAACTCAATGTGGCTCATGAGCGGCGAGTTGGGCGGGATGAGGCGGTTCAGCACCAAGCCCACCAGGAATGCGCCCAGTATGCCCTCCATGCCTACCAGCTCCATCAGGCCTGCGCCCAGGAACACCAGCACCAGTACAAACACATACTGCACCGCCATCTCGTCGTAGCGGCGGAAGAACCACCGGCCCAGGGGTGGGAAGGTGTAGATGATGATCAGGCCCAGTATCACGACTTTCAGCACGAGCCACAGCCAGTAGAGGCCTGTGGCCTGCTCCTTGAACGTGCCGCCCACCACGGCCAGCACCAACAGTGTGAGCGTGTCGGCCACGATGGTGCCGCCCACGGCGATGCTCACACTGTCGAGCCGCGACAGGCCGTAGCGCAGTACGATGGGATAGGTGATGAGCGTGTGCGAGGCGTACATCGCGGCCATCAGCAGCGCAGCTGCCGTGCCGAAGCCCAGCAGCCAGGAGTTGGCCGCGTAGCCCACTGTCATCGGGATGACGAAGCCCAGCAGGCCCAGCACCGCCGCGCGCCCCTTGATGCGCTGCACGTTCTGCAGGTCCATCTCCAAGCTCGCCAGAAACATGATGTAGTAGAGCCCCACCTTGCCAAACAGCTCGAAGCTGCCGTCGCGCTCCAACACACCGAAGCCGTGGGGCCCGATGAGGATGCCCGCAAAAATCATTCCCACAATCGAGGGAATGTGCAGGCGTTCGAGCAGCATCGGCGCAAAGAGAATGATGGCCAACACCGTGAAGAATATCCAGGTAGGGTCGGTAACGGGCACGCGCGCGGAGATTTATAGGTTAGTGAAACTGCTTCAGGGTTGAAATATGCGGCAAAATTGCAAAAAAACCGCCGAACTTCCTTGCCGTACCCCTACAATTTGTCGGCCGAGCCCCTTTTTAGGAAAAATAATTGTACTTTTGCGCCCTGAAAATGTGGACGTTCTGCAAGCCAAACCAACCCTCGGCTTGCGTTTTATCCACATTGCCAAGCTAAACCCCTCATTTGTAAAAAACATGAATGTAGCAATTGTAGGCGCCAGCGGTGCCGTGGGCCAAGAATTTTTGCGCGTGCTGGCCGAGCGCGAGTTCCCTGTCGACAACCTCCTGCTCTTCGGTTCCAAGCGGAGCGCCGGAACGACCTATACCTTCCGCGGCAAGCAGTATACCGTGAAGGAACTGCAGCACAATGACGACTTCAAGGACGTTGACATCGCCTTTACCTCGGCCGGTGCCGGTACGTCGAAGGAGTTTGCCGCCGACATTACCAAGTATGGCGCAGTCATGATCGACAATTCCTCGGCCTTCCGCATGGATGACGATGTGCCCCTCGTAGTCCCCGAATGCAACGCCGCCGATGCCCTTGAGCGTCCCCGGGGCATCATTGCCAACCCCAACTGTACCACCATCATGATGGTAGTTGCCCTCCAGGCCATTGAGAACCTCAGCCACATCAAGCGCGTCCACGTGGCCTCCTACCAGGCTGCCAGCGGTGCCGGACAGGCCGCCATGGACGAACTCATGCAGCAGTACCGAGAAGTGCTCGACGGCCAGCCCGTCACCGTCAGCAAGTTCGCCTACCAGCTGGCCTTCAACGTCATTCCCCAGATTGACGTGTTCCAGGACAACGGCTACACCAAGGAGGAAATGAAGATGTATCACGAAACGAAGAAAATCATGCACAGCGACTGCCTCACCTCGGCGACCTGCGTGCGCGTGCCTTCGCTCCGTTCCCACTCCGAGGCCATCTGGCTCGAAACCGAACAGCCCGTCAGCGTCGAGGCTGCGCGCAAGGCCATTGCCGAGGGCGAAGGTCTCGTGCTCATGGACGACCCCGCCAAGAAGGAGTACCCCATGCCGCTCTTCCTCGCAGGCAAGGACCCCGTCTATGTGGGCCGCGTGCGCCAGGACCTGACCAACCCCAACGGCCTGACCATCTGGCTCGTGAGCGACCAGATTCGCAAGGGTGCCGCCCTCAACGCCGTACAGATTGCCGAATATCTCATCAAGGTGGGCAACGTCAAATAAACCCCATATCCCTGCTGAGCGGATGCGCCCCGGTGCATCCGCTCTTTGCTTTATCCTCCGCGCGGGCGCGCGTACCTATTATTGTCAGACCATTAAAATATACAACCTACCCATGAAGAAGAATCTGAAACACCTGTGGCAGGCCGCACTGGCCCTCTGCCTCCTGGCAGCCCCCATGGCCGCCTGCTCCGACGACGACGAGGCTGACCCCTTCCTCCCCGGCGACGAACAGCCCGACACCCCGGCCGACACACTGGGCGAAGCCGCCGAAGCCGTGCTCGACAGCACCGAGTTTTACTGCTACAAGGGCGACAGCCGCATCTACGGCCTGCTCTATAAAAAGGTGGCCGCGGGCCGCCGCGCACCCGCCGTCGTGCTCTCCCACAGCAGCTCGCTCACCCATGCCGCCATGAAGGGCTACGCCAAGGCCCTGGCCGAAAAGGGCATGGTGGCCTACTGCTTCGACTTTTGCGGAGGCAGCAAGCAGAGTCTGAGCGACGGCAGCACCGACAGCATGACGGTCTTCACCGAGGTCGATGACCTCAACGCCGTGCTCACCGCCGTGCGCAGCCTCGACTGCGTCGATCCCGACAGTGTCTACCTCCTCGGGTCGAGCCAGGGCGGCCTCGTGTCGGCCCTCGTGGCCGAACAGCGAGCCGACGAGCTGGCAGGCATGGTGCTCTTCTATCCCGCGTTTAACCTTCCCGACCTTGTGCGCCAGTTCGCCGGCCTCCTTTCGGGCGGCGGCTTCGGCTCGGGCTGGGGCGGCAGCTGGGGTGGCAGTTGGGGCGATCTGGGCGACATGCTCTCCATGAGCCAGCTCTTCATCGACGCCGTGCGCGACTTCGACGTGTGGTCCCACATCGGCAGCTTCAGCAAGCCCGTGCTCATTCTCCACGGCTCGGCCGACATCATCGTGCCCGTGAGCAACTCCGAGAAGGCCGTACAGCTCTATCCCGACGCCACGCTGCAGGTCATCGAAGGAGCCAACCACGGCTTCAACGCCGCCAACCTCGGCAGCCTGGGCAGCCTTCTGGGCGCGAAGGCCGACTACGACCCCGTAGTCCTGCCCCATGTCTATCGGTTTGTCGGCCGCGAGTAGGCCGGATCGGCCGGTAGCCCCGGAGACTCCGGCAAATCCGAACTTTCCGGATTGTCCGGAAAGTCCGGACTGTCCAGACTATCCGGCAAATCCGGAAAGTCCGCCCACCCGCACAAAAAAAGCGCGAAACCTTCCTTTCGAAAGTTTCGCGCTATTGTTGTGCTCGAAGCGAGACTCGAACTCGCACGGCCATTTCTGGCCAAAGGATTTTAAGTCCTTCGTGTCTACCATTCCACCATTCGAGCGACCTGTGAGCGGAAAACGAGACTCGAACTCGCGACCCCAACCTTGGCAAGGTTGTGCTCTACCAACTGAGCTATTTCCGCAGAA
>CALZRA010000024.1 GCA_945828345.1 uncultured Bacteroidales bacterium | reverse complement strand
TTAAAAATGCCGAAGAAAGCAGAAGAAATCTCTGCCAAGGCCATCCCTTTTGGCAAACCCGGACAAACGCAACAAACCCATAAACGGACATGGACTATTCGCACTTACGTTTTGCCCTCTTCGGCAATGTGTACCAAACCAAGAAGAACCAACATGTGGCCGCCATATTGCAAAAGTTGTCGGACTTGCACGTGAATGTGCTGATTGAGTCTGCCTTTGCAGCTTTTCTTGAACGCCAGCTGGGTGTACGGGTGAGCGACTACACGCTCTTCGGCACAGACGAGACGCTTGCAGCCGATGCGGCCATTTCGATCGGCGGCGACGGCACTTTTCTGGGCACTGCCGCCAAGGTGGGTACGGCGGGCATACCCATTTTGGGCATCAACACGGGGCGGCTTGGCTTTCTGGCCGACGTGTCGCCCGAGGCGATCGGCCCTTCGCTTGAAGCTCTCTGTCAGGGCAATTATGTGGTGGAGAAGCGCAAGGTGCTGCAGGTGGCCCACCACATGGGGGGTGACGACTTCTATCCGTTCGCTCTCAACGAGGTGGCCGTACTGAAACATGACAACTCGTCATTGATAGAGATTGCCACCTATGTCGACAACAACTACCTGACCACTTATCTGGCCGACGGCCTGATAGTGGCCACTCCCACAGGGTCGACCGGCTATTCGCTGAGTGTGGGCGGTCCGATCCTGACCCCGCAATCGGGCACCTTCTGTCTGGCTCCCGTAGCACCCCACAGCCTGTCGGTGCGCCCCGTGGTGGTGCGCGATGATGTGGAAATACGCCTGCACATCCGCAGCCGCAGCCACAACTTCCTGCTTTCGGCCGACGGACGCAGCCTGTCGCTGCCTGAGACGGCGATAATCACCATTCACCGTGCGGCCCATACAGTAAAGGTCATCAAAATAGAGCATACGCACTTTTTCGACACGCTGCGCGACAAGATGATGTGGGGTGCCGACCAGCGCAAATAAGCTGTCTGGTTACCCGCAACGCACCGTGTTGTCCCCGCCTCTGCATGGCGGCTGCCGCCGCTGTTTGCTGCCGGGACCCCGGGAGCTGTCTTCCCCGTGTGGGGAAGTGAATGACAAACCATTGCCAACCTCATGACCCGTACAACCTCACAAATATTGCGCTACCTCGTTTCACGCCTGAACGGACACCGCATGCAGGCCACCCTGAACACGGTGGTCGGGGTGCTGCTCGTTGCCGTAGACCTGGGTTTTGTCTGGGCTACGAAACTGGCCATCGACATAGCTACCGGCGAGAAGGCACCGATTTCGCTGTATGGGGCGTTTGCCCTGATTGCCTGCATCATGGTTTCGCGCATCACGCTGGTAGTTGCTTCGCGTTGGATCAAGGCCATTTTGGGCGTGAAGGCGCAGAATCAGATGCGCCGCAACCTGTTTGCCCATCTGCTGCAATGCCCCTGGACCGACTTGCGGGCGTATCACACGGGCAACCTGACCAACCGCATAGAGCGCGACGTGACTGATGTGGTAGGCTTCGCCACCGAAACGGTGCCTTCGTTCGTTACCACCCTGTGCCAGTTTGTCGGTGCCTTCCTGTTCCTGTTTTTCATGGACAGCACGCTGGCCCTCATCATTGTGTGTGTGTTGCCCTTCTTCGTCATCACCGGGAAGCTCTATGTGAAACGGATGCGCGCGCTTTCGCGTGAGGCGCGCGACATGGAGGGACGCATACAGTCGGTCATTCAGGAAACACTGCAACATGTGCTGGTCGTGAAGACCCTACAACGTAGTGAGCATTTCGTCCGCACGCTGAACAGTACGCAGGACGACCTGCACCGCTGCATCCTGAGCCGTACCCGCTATTCCACCTTCTCGGGCACGCTGTTGAATGCGGGTTTTGCAACAGGCTATTTTGTCACCTTCGCCTGGGGTGCCGTCAGTCTGTCGACGGGTGCCATCACCTACGGAGCCATGCTGGCCTTTGTGCAGTTGGTAGGCCAGATTCAGGGTCCGGTGCGCAACCTCACCAAATTCATACCCGTGTTTGTCAGCTCGTTTACGGCTGCCGAACGGCTGATGGAACTGGAGGACATAGCTGCCGAACCCGCCGGCGCGCCTGTACCGGCCGGACGGCTCATGCCCCCCTTGGGCATCGGGCTCGAATCGGTGAGCTTTGTCTACCCCAACGGAACGCGGCGCATCATCGACAAATTGTCGCATACCTTCGCCCCGGGTACCATTACGGCCATACTGGGAGAGACCGGTGCCGGCAAGACCACATTGGTCCGCCTGCTGCTGGCATTGGTCCGTCCCACCGAAGGACACCTATATATAATAGGAGCAGACGGGCAGAAATGGCCCGTCGGACCGTCGATGCGCAACCTCTTTGCCTATGTGCCGCAGGGCAACACCCTCTTCTCGGGCACTATCCGCAGCAACCTGCTGCAAGCCAACCCCCAAGCGACCGAACCGGAAATGTTCGAGGTGCTGGAAACGGCGGCTGCCGATTTTGTCAAGCGGAAACCTCTGGGACTCGACACCCCTTGTTCGGAGTCGGGCGGAGGACTTTCGGAAGGACAGGCACAGCGCATTGCCATCGCGCGCGCCCTGCTCTCCAAAGGCCACATCTTTATCTTTGACGAGGCCACATCGGCACTTGACCGGGAGACAGAGCAACGGGTGCTCTGCCAAATTGTCAGCAAATATCCCCGGCGCACCTTTATCTTTATTACCCATCGCCCCGAAGCACTTACCTACGCCGACACATCGCTGCGGCTCTGACATCACATGAGAAAACTTCGCAACATAGTACGCTTTGTCGTGTGCTTCGTGCTCGGAGCATACTTGCTGCTGTTGTCTGTGCTGAACTTCAGCCCTACCCAACAGTGGCTGACCCATGAGGTCAGCCAGGTGGCGGGGGAGCTGCTGCACACCCATGTACAGATTGAACGCGTCGAAGTAGGCCTGTTCAACCGCGTGCTCTTACACCAGGTGCGCATCGATGACCAGCAGCAGCGTCCGCTGCTCACGGCACAACTCGTTTCGGCCAAGATAGAGTTGCGTTCGCTCTTTGTCAAGCCCCTGTGTCTGCGCACAGTTTCTCTGCTCGATGCAGAGGTCAAATTAGTGAGGGACGAAGCGGGACAACCTGCCAACTATGATTTTATCATTGAGGCTCTCTCCTCTAAGGACCAGAAGGAAAAGCCCTCTTCGCTTGACCTTTGCATCAATTCTGTCATCTTGCGCCGTCTGCACATTTGTTATGATGAAAACTATTACGCGCAGACACCCGGCTGCTTCAACCCCCACCATTGCGAATTGCGACAGCTCAATGCTAATGTCAGCCTGAAGCATATTAGCAGCGAACAGCTCAAACTTCGTGTGCGCAGTCTGTCGTTTCAGGAGAAAAGCGGTTTCCGCCTGAATGACTTGCGCTTCAAGTTGCTTGCCACCAAACACGGCACAACCATCACCGACTTTCTGCTACAACTGCCCCACTCCACCCTCCGGATTGACAGGTTCGAAGCCGGTTACCGCTTTGGCAAGCAGGGCGAAAGTGTCTGGCCGACCCTCATGGCAGAAGGCAAAATCGCCGACCTGACCCTACACAGCGATGACTTGCGCCCGTTGATGCGCCGACAGATGCCTGCCGGCTTGCACCTTTGTGTGCACAGCGATGCGCGTTTCAGCATTACTCCCCGGCAGATAGAAGTCAGCCGGCTCAACCTGTATGACACAGACCGTTCGTTGCAGGCTGCGCTTTCGGCCGTGCTCACACGTCATGCCCAGTCAAGCCCAACACTGTCCTTCACGCTGCACAATCTGGATGTTCAGCCCGAATTCACCCGTCAACTGGTCGATGCCCTTCGTCCGGATTCGGCATTGGCAGGCATATTACAGCGTATGGGCAAGTGTCAGGTGAGCGGTCATGGAAGCTATCAGGCACAGGGCGAAAGCCGTGTCAACCTGTCGGTACTTACCGGCGCGGGCAAACTTCAGGCCCAGTTGGGCTATGCGCCCACACACTGCCAGGCACAGCTCACATTGAACGAAGTGGCCCTGTCCCGCCTGTCGGGCCGCGCCGACATGCCGTCGTCGGTCTCGCTGGAGGCCCATTTCAATGCCGACTTGCACCCCGAAGCGGCTGACTGGAAGTCGAAAGTGAATCGGGCACAGGCCCTGCTGAAAGTGAACCACCTGATGAAAGGGGAGCACCACCTGCAGAATCTGTTGGCTACGGCAACATACGCCCAAAGGCAGCTGCACGCTACATTGCATACTGCCAGTCCAGCTATTAACCTGCAGGCGGAATTTGATGCAGAAGGGCTGCCGCAACAGATCAACAGCCTCCGGCTCAACGCCCGGGTGCAGCAGCTGATACCATCGCAGTTGGATCTGTCTACCCCTTATGGCGATGCCGTATTTAAAGGGGACGTTTCGCTTGTCGCTGAGCAAATTTCCTCTTCACTTCCTGAAGTGATGCTTGAAATAAACGACTTCAGGATGAATGGTGCACCGCAAGGCGACTACCAGCTCAGTCATTTGCTGGCCTCGGTGACCCCTCATGCCAACCAATTGCACCGTTTCAGCTTGAACAGCGACTTCCTGGACGCCGAAGGTGTAGGTTGCCTGAACGGAAAGGAAGCCCGGCAGGGAATATACAGACTGGCGGGCCGGCTCTTGCCGGGTCTCTTGCCTGCTCCGGCCAGTGCAGGAGGCAACTACAGCCAGCCGAATCCGAAATGGCAGTTTGCGGCCACCTTGAAGCGCACCGATGTGTTGGAAAGGTTCCTGGGGCTTTCTGTGAATCTGAAGTCGCCGTTCCTTTTGAACGGTACACTCGATACGGGTGGCGGACGCACATCTGTCACAGCCAGCACCGAAGGACTGACTGTCAGCGACCAGGTATTTGGCAAGACGAGCCTTTATTTGTCCGGACAGGACAGCCTGTACCAATGTGTGCTGAAGACACAACGCGACTTCAGCAACCGTCCTTACGACTTGCTGCTGCATCTGAACACATCCGAAGGCCGCCTGCATAGCCAATTGGACTGGCAGGCAGCCGGTCTGGCAGCCGGTTCGTATGGCTCTTTCAAGGCATCCACCCGTTTTTCGCGCCATGCAGCAGGAGCCTTGGGCATCGAGACTGACATTCATCCCACCTCTTTCTGTATGGACGATTCCCTGTGGCACATATCTTCGGGCCATCTGGCCATGCGGCCGGCCCACCTCTCCTTTAGCAATGTGAAGGTGAGCCATGCCCGCCAGTCGCTGACTGTCGATGGCAGTCTGGCACAGGGCAAGCGCGATTCGGTCGTAGCTCATTTACAGGACATCGATGTCGATTATATCCTCACCTTGGCCAACTTCGATGATGTGTCGTTCGGCGGTCGGGCCACAGGCAAGGTGGTGTTCGGCAAGTTAGAAGGCGAAACGTCACTCAATGCCCGGCTGCACATCCCCGACTTCCGTTTCAACGATGCGCCTATGGGCGTGGCCGACATTCAGGGAGTGTGGGACAACAAGAACAGCCGCATTCTCATTGATGCCGACATGCGGATGCCGGGCACGGCAACCGACGGCACCCGGGTGAAGGGCTATGTGTCACCGGCAGAAAAAGCCTTGCAGCTCGACATTGAAGCCCGGCGCACCGACCTTCGTTTTCTCACACGTTATGTAGACGGGGTGTTTGGCGATTTTGCCGGTCATGCCACCGGCCAGGTCCGGCTTTACGGTCCGTTCAAGGCCCTTGACTTTGGCGGCAAAGTCAAGGCCGATGTGCAGGGCAAAATGCTTCCCACCGGCGTGGCCTACCGCCTGACCGATGGTGAAGTATGGATGCAGCCGGGCAGTTTCACGTTCAGCCGGTTCAAGGTGAGTGACGGCTATAGCGGCAGCGGATGGGCTGGCGGACAGCTGCGACATACCCACCTGAAGAAGCTGAACTACGACTTCCAGGTCCAGGCCGACAACCTGCTGTGTTACGACCGGCCCGAATCGCCCGATATGCCATTCTACAGCACGACCTACGGCAGTGGCACTATAGCCATGCGGGGTGGGGCCGGATTCTTTGCCGCAGATATAGCCCTGCGTCCCACAGCTCCAACCTTCTTTGTCTACACACAAGGCCCCGGCGGCAGTATGGGCACGGACAATCGCATGGTACGTTTCCACGAAAAGCAGCAGGCCGGCAGCTGGATCCCTGAGCTGACCACACACACACAGGCCGCAAAGCCTGCGCCTGTACAGGCGGCCGAAACCGACATCCAATTGAATTTCCTGATCGAAGCCAATCCGCAGGCCGAGCTCAAGATAATCACTGATGCACGCACGGGTGATGCCCTCACCGCCTTTGGCACGGGTACGTTGCGCGCCTCCTATCATAATAAAGGCAGCTTCGAAATGTATGGCACCTACCGCGTGGAACGCGGCACCTACAAGCTCTCCATACAAGATGTCATCCGTAAGAATATGGCTTTGCAGAGCGGAAGTTCCCTCACCTTCACGGGCAACCCCATGCTGGCCGACCTCGACCTGAAGGCTGTCAATACGCTGACAGGTGTGCCGTTGGCCGACCTGAACTATGCGGCGGGATTTGCCCAGAAGACGGCCCGCGTCGACTGTATTCTGCACATTGGGGGCAAGGCCAAGTCGCCCCAAGTCAGCTTTGACCTCGACTTTCAGAATATCTCCGATGACGAGAAGAACATGGTGCGTCAAATCATTGCCACCGATGAGGACATGAACCGGCAGGCCATTTACCTGTTAGGTATCGGACGGTTCTACACTTCGAATGCCGCCGAAAACGTAACCGGCGCGCAACAGAATGCGGCAGCCGTGCGTTCGTTGCTCTCCACCACGCTCACAGGACAGCTCAACGATGCCATATCCAATGCGCTCGGAACCCGCTCGCATTGGAGCTTCGGCACCAATGTGACTCCGGGCACCATGGGCTGGAATGACCTTGAAGTCGACGGTCTGTTGCAGGGCCGGCTGTTCAATGACCGCCTGCTCATCAACGGTAACTTCGGCTACCGCGACCGCCCTACCTATACTTCGAACTTTGTGGGCGACTTCGACATCCGCTATCTGCTTACCCCCAAGGGGGGAGTCAGCCTAAGGGCCTATAGCGAAACAAACGACCGCTACTTTACACGGTCCTCACTGACTACGCAAGGAGTAGGTGTCACGTTGCAACACGAATTTACCCGCTTCAGCGACCTGTTCAGGCGGATGCCCCGGGGGGCGAAGTGATGGGTGTGGCAACATGGGGCCGCTGTTAGGCCGTGTGTCCTTCCGCGAGATGCCACATGGGTTATGAACATCCTCGAAGGACCCAGCCATGTGCCGTAAATAATCTTTATGTTTCCAACAGGCCCCTTGAACGGCATGATATTTGCTTGCCGTCATAACAAACCATAAACAGTAATTATGAACCAATCAACAACCGAAACCGAAAAGACAAACGAAACTTTGAACGAAGCTGTCAACGAGACGGTAAACGAACAAGCCAACGAAAATACGGAATCAAAGCAAAACGAGGAAACCGCTGAGCCAAGCGAAACTGACAAACTGACGGCAGCCCTCGAAGAACTGGAAACGGTAAAGGACAAGTATCTGCGGTTGGTTGCCGAGTTTGACAACTATCGCAAGCGCACTCTGAAAGAGAAGACCGAACTCATCCTGAATGGTGGCGAAAAGGTGCTTTCCACCCTGCTTCCCATTCTCGACGATTTGGACCGGGCTTCTCAAAATATGGACACCAGCGATGATGTGGCCACGTTGAAGGAGGGTGTTTCACTGATTATCGACAAGCTGGCCAAGACCCTGGCAGCTCAGGGACTGCAGAAGATGAAGACTGTCGGCGAAGCGTTCAATACCGACTTTCATGAGGCTGTAGCATTGATTCCTGCACAAGAGGAAGCACAAAAGAATCATGTGATTGACTGTGTCCAACCGGGCTATCTGCTCAACGAAAAGGTGATTCGCCACGCCAAAGTGGTTGTGGCCCAATAACATCCTTTTAGCTTGGAGTTTTAAGCTGGAGTTTAGAGAAGCTCGCATTAGTTCTTTAAGCTAAAAAGGACTCTAAGCTTGAAACGCAAAACCTAAAACAAAGAAAGTATTATGGCCGACGAAAAAGACTTTTACAAAATACTGGGTGTTGAACGCACCGCTTCTGCCGATGAGATAAAGAAAGCCTATAAGAAGCTCGCCATCAAGTATCATCCCGACCGCAACCCTGGCAACAAGGAAGCCGAGGAGAAATTCAAGCAGGCCGCCGAAGCATACGATGTGTTGCGTGACCCCGACAAGCGTGCCCGTTACGACCAGTTTGGCGCTGAAGGTGTGGGCGGAGCCGGCGGCTTCGGAGGTTTTGGCGCAGGAGGCATGGACCTCAACGACATTTTCCGCCAGTTCGGAGATATCTTCGGTGGCGGCAGCTTCGGAGGTTTCAGCGGCTTTGGAGGATTTGGTGGGAACAACGGGCCGCAAACCCGACAGTATAAAGGGGGCGACATGCGGATGAAGGTGAAGCTTTCACTCGAAGAGATTGCCACAGGTGTCACCAAAAAGTTCAAGGTGCGTAAGGATGTCAAATGTGCTGCTTGCGGCGGAACAGGATGTGAAAAGGGCACACAGCCCGAAACCTGCTCCACCTGTCATGGCCAGGGTTACGTGATGCGTACGCGTCGCAGCATCCTGGGCATGATGCAGTCACAGGAGGTCTGCCCTGACTGTCATGGCGAGGGAACGGTTATCAAGAAGAAGTGTTCGCATTGTCACGGAGAGGGCATCACGGCTGGTGAGGAAATCGTAGAAATCAACATTCCCGCCGGTGTAGCCGAAGGCATGGTCCTCAACGTCCAAGGCAAAGGCCATGCAGGCAAGCACAATGGTGTGCCGGGCGACATTCAGGTGATCATCGAGGAACTCCCCCACTCCGATTTCTTGCGTGATGAGAACGATCTGGTCTACAACCTGCTTCTCACTGTTCCGCAAGCAGCCTTGGGCGATACGGTCGAAGTACCGACCCTTACAGGCAAGGCGCGCATCAAGATTGAACCGGGCACACAGCCGGGCACGGCACTGCGCCTGCGCGGAAAGGGCTTGCCTGCTGTTCAGGGATATGGTTATGGACAGGGCGACATCGTCGTGAATATCAGTGTCTACATACCCGAACAGCTCGACAAGAAGGAAAAGGAGCATTTCGAAGCTCTCAAAGACCACGACCACTTGCAGCCTAATCCTTCGGTGAAGGACAAGATATTCAGGGCTTTCCGCAATTACTTCAACCGATGAAGAGATTGTGCAAGTGAGTGCAGAGCCAAGCTTGCTTGAGCTATGCCGAGCGCAGCCAATCTTATTCAAAGATTGTGCAAGTGAGTGCAGAGCCAAGCTTGCTTGAGCTATGCCGAGCGCAGCCAATCTTATTCAAATTTAGAAATCAGGTTATGAGGGATAAGGTTATGAGGTTATAATATTACTATTTGAGTGACAAAAGTTCCGTATGCTCCAGTAGTAATATGATAACCTCATAACCTTATCCCTCAAAACCTAATATGATTTTCCCCATGACTTACTCCGAAACCATCGCTTACCTCTATGCTGCTGCTCCGCTCTTCCAGCAGGTGGGCGGTGCCGCATATAAAGAAGGGCTCGAAACCACCTTGCAGCTCGACAGTCATTTCAACCATCCGCACCAACGCTACCGCACCATTCATGTGGCAGGTACCAACGGAAAAGGCAGCTGTGCACACACGCTGGCTGCCATGTTGCAGCACAAAGGGCTGAAAGTGGGCCTTTACACCTCTCCTCATTTGATTGACTTCCGTGAGCGCATCCGCATCAACGGACAGATGATTCCCGAGGAATATGTAGTGGATTTCGTGGAAACAGAGCGCAGCTTCTTTGAACCGCTGCATCCTTCATTCTTCGAAATCACTACGGCCTTAGCCTTCAAGTACTTTGCAGACGAGGCAGTCGATGTGGCCGTCATAGAGGTTGGATTGGGCGGCCGGCTCGACTGTACCAACATCATCACTCCGGTACTGTCAGTCATTACCAACATCAGCTTCGACCATACCCAGTTTCTGGGCAGTACGCTGGCCGACATAGCTGCTGAAAAGGCTGGTATCATGAAATGCGGTGTCCCTGTTGTGGTGGGTGAAACCCAGCCCGAAACGCGTCCTGTCTTTGAGCAGTACGCCAAGCAGGTGGGTGCTCCCCTCTATTTTGCTGAGGACGAAGCTGAAGTTGTCAACGCTTCGCTCGGCAGTGACAACCTGTTGCATTATGTCACCCGGCACTGGGGAACATTTGCCGGCGAACTCATCGGCGACTGTCAGCGGCGCAATACCAACACGTTGCTCTGTGCCGCACAGTTGCTTGCCCCACTGTTTGGACTGACAGTTGACGATGTGCATGGTGCCTTCCGTCACGTTTGCGAAGCTACTTCCCTGATGGGACGTTGGCAGGTGTTGCAGCATCGTCCTACTGTGGTGTGCGACACGGGGCATAACTTGGGAGGTTGGACCTATATCTCCAGCCAGCTGGCCCGTGAAGCTGCCACACATGCCCGTTTGCATGTCGTGTTTGGCATGGCCTCCGACAAGGACCTTGATGGCGTATTGTCCTTGCTGCCCCATGAAGCCATTTACTATTGGACACAAGCCTCCGTCCGCCGGTCCACTCCGGTGCAGCAGCTTGCTGAAAGGGCTGCTTCCCATGGGCTGCATGGTCTCTGTTTCGACAGTGTGTCAGCAGCTTATCAGGCAGCATGGGCTGAAGCCGGGCCAGATGACCTTATATATATAGGTGGCAGTTGCTTTGTCGTGGCCGACCTGCTCAGTGCGTTACAAGGTTGATAGTCACTGCATGACATGAGTACGTATGTCATCCCTTACGTTGATAGGGCACAGGCTGACCGGGGCTGTGCCTTTTTTTGTGGCCTGCGGTTTGACAACAGCAGGCAGAGAAGTCTGTTCTCCCTGTTGACGCAGGCCTTGCCATGCTCTCCCAGCCGTTGATGCTGTAATGCGTTTATATAAATGGATGAAATAGCGGTTCGACCTGTTTGTTGTACGACAGATTGTGCAAGTGAGCGCAGAACCAAGCTCGCCCCAAGCTATGCTGGGCGCTGCCAATCTTATTAAATGGCAGAATATTTGTTTCACTCGCTTTTCGTTTCGCGGTTTTTGTATACATTTGCGTCCAAATATGATAAAGGTACCAACCAATTATCCTTTCCATGAAAAAGATTCATGTACGTGACCGCGAATTTACGGTATCCATACCCGAAGCTGCCATTATGCAGCGCGTGACACAGGTAGCCGAACAAATCAACAATGATTTGAAGGACGAAAACCCATTGTTTCTGGCCGTGCTGAACGGCTCATTCATGTTTGCCGCCGACTTGCTCCGTGGCATCAGCATTCCTTGCGAAATATCCTTTGTGCGCATGGCCTCGTATGAAGGCACTTCGTCTACCGGCAAAGTAAAGGATCTGCTCGGGCTGAATGAGGACATCAGCGGGCGCAGCATCGTGGTAGTGGAAGACATCATCGATTCGGGCCTGACCATGAAGCACCTGTTGCAGACGTTGCAGCAGAAAGGCCCCAAGCAGGTGAAGGTGGCTTCGCTGTTGGTGAAGCCCGGCAATCTGAAGGTTGACTTGGACATCTCCTATTGTTGCTTTGAAATTCCCAACGACTTTATTGTAGGTTATGGCCTGGACTATGACGGTTATGGCCGGAACCTGCGCGACATCTATACGGTGGTGGCTGGCTGACAGTTGCCGCCTTAGCTTGTTTTATCCCCTAACTAACATCCTTTCTAATGAAGAATATTGTGATATTCGGTGCCCCGGGTTCGGGAAAAGGCACACAGAGCGAACTGCTCGTCAAGAAATACAACTTCAAGCACATTTCAACCGGTGACGTACTGCGCGCAGAGATCAAGCAGGAAACGGAACTCGGCAAGACAGCCAAAGGCTACATCGACAATGGGCAGCTCATTCCCGACAGCCTGATGATTGACATCCTGGCTGCCACTTACGATGCCTTGTGTCCTTGTGAAGGTGTCATCTTCGACGGCTTTCCCCGCACCATTCCGCAGGCAGAAGCCCTGAAGCAGATGCTGGCCGAGCGTGGTACGGAGGTGGCCGGAATGCTTGAACTCGACGTGCCCGAGGAAATGCTCATGGAGCGGCTCATCAACCGCGGCAAGACCTCAGGCCGTGCTGATGACAATGCCGAAACCATCAAGAAGCGTCTCGACGTGTACAATGCCCAGACGGCTCCGCTCATTGCATGGTATGAAGCCGAAGGCAAGCGTCATGCCGTGAAGGGTTACGGTGCGCTGGAGGAGATCAACGCTGCGCTTTGTGCAGTGATTGACCAATTGTAGTCCACAGAGTGAAGAAATATGCCCGAATCGAATTTCGTTGATTACGTAAAGATCTATTGCCGCTCGGGAAAGGGCGGACGTGGCTCCATGCACATGCACCGTGCCAAGTACCAGCCCAATGGCGGTCCTGACGGAGGCGATGGCGGACGCGGCGGAAACATCTATTTGCGCGGCAACCACAACTATTGGACGCTGTTGCACCTGCGTTATGAGCGGCATGTGTTTGCCGAACATGGGGGCAACGGCTCTAAGTGCTGTTCGCATGGGTCAGACGGTGCTGACCGCTACATTGACGTGCCGCCGGGCACCGTGGCTTACAATGCTGAAACGGGAAAATACATCTGCGACGTGACCGAAGACGGTCAGGTGGTGATGTTGCTGAAGGGTGGACGTGGCGGATTGGGCAACTGGCAGTTCCGCACAGCTACCAACCAGGCCCCGCGCTATGCGCAGCCCGGCGAACCGATGCAGGAGATGATGGTCATTCTGGAGTTGAAACTCCTGGCCGATGTAGGTTTGGTGGGCTTTCCGAATGCGGGCAAGTCCACGCTGGTCTCTTCGCTCTCTTCGGCCCGCCCCAAGATTGCCAACTACCCCTTCACGACCATGGAGCCGAGTCTGGGCGTAGTAGCCTACCGCGACGGCAAGTCGTTTGTGATGGCCGACATTCCGGGTATCATAGAGGGAGCAGCCGAGGGACGCGGGCTGGGCTTGCGCTTCCTGCGCCACATAGAGCGCAACTCCCTGCTGCTCTTCATGGTACCTGGCGACACCGACAATATCGGAAAGGAGTACCGTGTGCTGTTGGGCGAGCTTGAAAAGTTCAATCCGCAAATGCTCGACAAGCACCGCGTGCTGGCCGTGACCAAGTGTGACCTGCTCGATGAGGAGCTGATGGAGATGCTCAAGGAGGATCTTCCCGACGACCTGCCTGTTGTCTACATCTCTGCCGTTACCGGTTTTGGCCTGCAGCAGCTCAAGGATATGCTGTGGGAAGAGCTGAACAGTGAGAGCAACAAGTTGCAGTCTGTGACCGAAGGAGGTTCTATCGTGCACCGCGACCGCGAAACGACGCTGTTGGCTACTGACTTTGCCGACTGGGACCCCGGCATTGAGCCTGATCCTGCCGATGAAGATGATTTCGAGGAGATAGAAATCTACGATATGGAGGATTTGGAAGACTGACGGAGGGACTTGTTCAGCGTGAAAGTTGGGGCAATCGCTTCGCTCAGTTGAAAGTTTAGAGTTTATAGTTTATAAGGTCACTATGTTTTAGTTGAAAGTTGAAAGTTTAGAGTTTATACTAATAGTTTCAAGATTCAAGATTCAAGCCTGAAACCTGAACCTGAAACTTCAAACTATAAACTCCTGACTTTCAACTCTTACTTATATATGTCTATGCCCTCTTCCACCTTATTATATTATCCGCTCCACGAACAGGTCAAGGCCTTTTCGACTACCCGCCTCTCGCCTTTCGGCCTTTCGCCCGAGGAGTTGCAGCAAATGGGCAGTTACGCGGCATTCAATGTGACGCACTACTGCGGCGATGATCAGCAGCGGGTGCAACGCAACCGCGAATGGTTAGCCGGACAGCTGGGCATACTGCCGGGACGTATATGGCTGCCCCGACAGACTCATACCGACCGCATTGCCTGTATTGACGATGACTTCCTGAAAATGGATCCCGATGCCCAGCAGGAAAGCCTGAATGAGGTAGATGCCCTCATGACGCAGATCCCCCAACAGTGTATTGGCGTTTCGACAGCCGACTGCATACCCGTGTTGCTCTATGATCCGCAGCACCATGCCGCAGCAGCCGTCCATGCGGGATGGCGTGGCACGCGGCAGCGAATCGTCTCCAAAACCGTCGAGGCCATGCATCAGCGTTTCGGCACATTGGCTTCCGAACTGCGTGCCGTGGTAGGTCCCGGCATATCAGCCGCTGCCTATGAAGTGGGCGAAGAGGTGGCCCTGCAGTTTCTTGAGGCTGGCTTTCCCCAGACAGTTGTGTTACGCCGCGGCTCGGCGAACGAGCTCCCCTATTCCAAACCTCATCTTGACCTTCAGGCTGCCAATTGCTTCTTGCTCGAAGAGGCTGGTATCGACTTGTCTCACATTCAGGTAGTGCCCGTTTGCACCTACCGGCAATGCGACAGTTTCTTTTCCGCACGCCGTCTGGGCATAAAGTCCGGACGCATATACACAGCTGTAATCATATCACCCACAGTACATGCAGCAGAAACAGTATAAACCCACAACCGGCAAACGCCGCGTCACGCGCAAACGCCGCCAGACAACCCGTTCGGCGAAGTGGCCACACCTGAAGCGAAGGCTGCATGCCATAGGCTTCAGGCTGGCATTGCTGTTCGGCGTCTCATTGGTGTGCTATCTGGTCTACGTCTATGCTGTCGCTCCCTACACCTCACGCTGGCAGGCACTCTACGGCAGTGAAACCTATCCCGAAGGCTTCTCTATCCGTGGCATCGACATCAGCCATCATCAGGGCGAAATCAATTGGGAACTGCTGTCGAAGGCACAAATAGGCAACGAGGCCATTTGCTTTGTGTTCATCAAGGCTACTGAAGGCAAGAATTTTCTGGACGAGAACTTCAACGACAATTTCTATCAAGCCCGCGAATTTGGTTTCCTACGCGGTGCTTACCACTACTTCAAGCCCAACATATCCGCTGAAGCGCAGGCCAAATACTTCCTGAAGCAGGTACATCTGGAAGAAGGGGACCTCCCCCCCGTGCTTGATATTGAGGAAACGGGCGGTCTGCCTCCTGACCAGTTGCGCAAGGCTGCCCTCACCTGGCTCAATAGGGTTGAGAAGCGGTATGGCGTGCCCCCCATTCTCTACACAAACTACAAGTTCAAGCTCGACTACCTCAACACGCCCGAGTTCAAACGCTATCCCTACTGGATTGCCCATTACTACGTGCGCTCGCTCACCTACAAGGGCAGCTGGAAGTTCTGGCAGCACACCGATTGCGGCCGCCTGCCCGGCATCAAGGAGAAGGTAGACCTCAACATCTACAACGGTTCCATGTATGACCTGCGCCGCCTCTGCATCGGGTCGTAGGACTTGTCAATTTAAGTTGAAGAGTTGAAGAGTTCAAGTTTCAAGATTCAAGTTTCAAGTTTCAAGTTTCAAGATTCAAGTTTCAAGCCTGAAACCTGAAACTATAAACTCTTCAACTTGAAACCTGAAACCTGAAACTAAATTATAAATAATGAAACGAATCGCCACGCTCTTTTTGCTGTCCTGCCTCTGGTCAGGCATGTTGACGGCCCAGCCCACAGCATCATCCTATGTTCCCGCACCCGAAAATCTGAAGGCGCGGCAAGCCTTCAGCGATGCCCGCTTCGGCATATTCCTCCACTGGGGACTATACAGTATGTTTGCCCAAGGCGAATGGTACATGCAGAATGAGGGTATTGACAGGCATGAATATGCCAAGGCCATGGATGCCTTCTATCCCCATTCCTTCAACGCCACGCAATGGGTCAAGGCCATCAAGGAAGCGGGTGCCCGCTACATCTGTTTCACTTCGCGCCACCATGAGGGCTTCTCCATGTGGGACACCCAATATTCTGACTACAACATCATGCACACGCCCTGGGGACAGGACATCGTGAAGCAGCTCGCCGATGCCTGCCACGAGCAGCAGGTCGGACTGCACCTCTACTATTCTCACATAGACTGGACACGCGACGACTATCCCATGGGACGCACGGGACGCAACACCGGGAAGGACCCTGCGCGGGCCGACTGGCCTTCCTATTACCGTTTCATGAATGCCCAACTCACCGAACTGCTCACCAACTATGGCCGAATCGACGGCATCTGGTTCGACGGCATGTGGGACCATGACCAGGACGCGCAGCCTTTCGACTGGCAGCTGGCCGAGCAGTACCGCCTCATCCACAGCCTGCAGCCAGCCTGCATCATCGGCAACAATCATCACCAGACACCCTTCGAAGGCGAAGATATGCAGATGTTCGAACGGGATGTGCCGGGTGAGAACAAGGCCGGGCTGTCGGGACAGAGCATCAGTGCCCTGCCACTCGAAACCTGCGAAACCATGAATGGCATGTGGGGATATAAGATTAAGGACCAAAACTACAAGTCCGCTCCTACCCTGCTCCGCCTCTTGGTGCGCACAGCCTCGAAGGGAGCCAATCTGCTGCTCAACATCGGTCCGCAGCCCAACGGCGAATTGCCGGCTACTGCCCTGAGCCGTTTGCGCGAAATGGGCGAATGGCTCAATGGCCCTGCCGGTGAGAGTATCTATGCCACGGTGGCCGGTCCGGTCAGTATGGGCGACAGCATCGTCAGTACCCGCAGCCGCAGAGACGGCAGTATCTATCTGCATCTGCTTACTGACAACGTGCCCTCAACCCTTACCCTTCCGCTCGATGAAAAGGTCACCTCAGCCACAGCCCTGCTTACAGGCGAGAAGCTTGCTGCCAAGTTCAATCGCAAGGAGCGCACCCTCACCCTCACCTTGCCCCAGCTTCCCCAGGGTCAGGTAGATTATATTGTGAAGTTGAGCCGATAAGTGGAAGGGGACTGAAGTGTTTATAAATATGTGTGCTCACTGGGCGGCAGCACAGTTCGGCCCATTCAGTGCTATGTTCCTCGTCCACCCCCAAAACAATCCCCCGAATCATGCGCCTGCTACAACTCCTGTTCGTTTGCATAGTGCCGTCTGTCCTCTATGCCCAGCCGGCACGTACGACGCTGTTGGCTCCTCACCTGCATTCCCTGCGGCTGATGGTCAACGGCAATGCCGAGCAGTTTCCTGTCATCCCGCTCGACGGTACGGACCGGCTGGAGGTTTCGTTTGACGACCTCACCCATGCCTATCGCCGTTACACTTACAGCATCACCCATTGCGACTGGCAGGGCAATCCAACCGATGCGCTCTTTGAGAGCGATTATGTAGATGCCGTGGCCGACAGGGAAGTCATCGATGACTATCGGCCCAGCATCAACACCAGCGTGCAGTACCTGCATTATCACTTTGCGCTGCCCAACGGCCATATGCGTCCGCTGCTTTCGGGCAACTATCTCCTGACGGTCTATGCCGACAATGACGACGGCGACCCGGAACCTGTGGTGAAAACCTACTTCGGGGTGGTCGACACCCAAGTGGGCATCGAAGCCTCGTGTACGACCAACACCGAGGTAGACTGGAACGACTCGCACCAGCAGCTTTCGCTCAAGCTGAACATGGGCGGCTTGGTCTTGCGCGATGCCGAGAGCGAGGTGAAAACCATCGTCATGCAGAATCGCCGCTACGACACGGCCGTCTGCGGAGCTGCCCCCACGGCACAGAGCGGCAACACCCTGTTGTGGGAACACGACCGCCGGTTGCTCTTCAAGGCCGGCAATGAATATCGCAAAATGGAAATGCTCTCTACCCGCTATCCCGGTATGCACGGTGAGAGTATGCGCTGGTTTGAGCCTTATTTCCATTACACACTCCAGCCCGATGCGCCGCGCAAGAATTACCTCTACGACGAAGACCGCGACGGCCGTTGGTTTGTGAGAGCCTCGGGAGCAGCCCAGTCTGACCATGAGGCCGACTATGTGCTCACCCACTTCACACTCGACATGCTGCCCCAGACGGGACGCAAGGTATACATCGACGGCAACTGGACGCACTCCGACCTTCGCGAACGCTATCTCATGCACTACAACCACGACGCGCAGTGTTACGAGGCGAGCCTGCTGCTCAAGTTGGGTTATTACAACTACCAGTACCTGTGTGTCGACAGCGACCGCCCCGGCATACTTCAGACTGCCCCCATTGAGGGTGATTACTACCAGACTGAAAATGAGTATAACATGCTGGTATACTACCGCTCCACAGCCGGACGCTATTGGCAACTTGTCGCATGTCGGACGCTGCGCACGGCACGTGAGTGACCCATGCAGCATAAACTTTCAACTCCTCAACTCCTCAACCCTTCAACTCCTCAACTTTTCATATTCCATGAACATCGTTTTCTTAGACGGATACACCATCAATCCGGGCGACCTCACCTGGCAGCCGCTCGAAGCTCTGGGACACCTCACGGTGTACGACCGCACCGAGCCGGACGAAGTGCTCGAACGCGCCACAGGGGCCGAGGTGCTGATAGTCAACAAGACCTGTCTCACGGCCAGTCATTTCGATGCCCTCAAGTCGTTGAAGTTAGTCTGCGTGGCAGCTACCGGCTACGACCGCATCGACACGGAGGCAGCCCGCCGCCAAGGCGTTGTCGTGTGTAACTGTGCGGGCTACTCCAGCCTGTCAGTGGCCCAGATGGTCGTCTCGCTGCTGCTTGAAGCCTTCGACTCGGTGGGCTTCTACGCCGAGCGGAACCGTCGCGGAGCCTGGAGCGACAGCCCCGATTTCTGCTACACCGTGAAGCCCCGCGTCGAACTGGCCGGCAAGCGTATGGCCATTGTCGGCTTCGGCAACATTGGCCGCACGGTGGCCCGCATCATGCAGGCATTCGGCTTGCAGCTCTTTGCTGTGAGCAGCAAGGAGGCTCACGAACTGCCTGATGGGGTACAGAAAATCACTTTGGACGAAGCGTTCGCCACCTGCGACATAGTCAGCCTGAACTGTCCGCTCACGCCGCAAAACCGTGGCTTTGTCAATGCCGGCCTTCTGGCCCGTGCCAATCCTCGTTTGGTGTTGGTCAATACCGCCCGTGGAGCATTGGTCGACGAGCAGGCAGTGGCCGGGGCACTCAGTCAGGGCCGGCTCGGCGCATATTGCACCGACGTGCTGACCCAAGAGCCGCCCGCTCCCGACTGTCCTTTGCTCTCTGCGCCAAACTGCTACATCACCCCGCATATTGGCTGGGACACCATCGAAGCCCGCCGGCGCATCCTCGACATTTTGGTCGACAATATCCGCGCTTTTCAGTCCGGCAGTCCCGTCAGCGTGGTCAACTGATGCCTGCTATTCTTCCTGTGGGTAAGCTACAGCCTGTGGGCATTCATGCCGGGGGTATCAGCCTCGCCCATGTCATGTGACCCACTTTGCGGAGCGATGATATCATCTTTTCAGAGAAGTATATATTCTATCGCGGTAGAAGATATCTTCTATTGCTGTAGAAGATATCTTCTATTGCAGTTGAAGTATATCTTCTATTGAGGATGCAGTATATCTTCTATCATGCCGAGTGTAGCCCCCAATAACAATATCCGCGGCTAAGAGGCGACGGTGCACTGGGAGGGCGTGGCTTCCAGCCCGCCCGTTGTCAAGCAGATTTGAGGCGACGGTGCACTGGGAGGGCGAGCAAAAGCCCGCCCGCCCAGCCGTTAGCGCTACATCCCGGTTTGAATCATTGGATGAAACATCCGTTCAACCTTTTCTTGTTATATGATAGATTGTGCAAGCTTGGCTCTGCGCTCACTTGCACAATCTTTGCTCCTTCGGGGCGTGCCTTGAACGCCTCAGACACAAACTTTATAACCTCATAACCTCCTCTCTCATAAACCAAGGAAGCAACCTCATAACCCTTAACCCTTTCAAAACTTTAAGCTCAAAACCATTTCATTCCACAATGTTCACATTCGTACAAATTCTGGACTTCATAGGCACGTTGGCCTTCGCCATTTCCGGCATACGTTTGGCATCGGCCAAGCAATTCGACCTGTTCGGAGCCTATGTGGTAGGTGTTACCACCGCTATTGGCGGTGGAACCATGCGCGACTTGCTGCTCAGCCAGCCCCCCTTCTGGATGACCAACCCCTTCTATCTCATCTGCTCGGCCATCGCCCTGCTCTGGGTCATCGTGTTCCGCCGTTTCTTGGTGCGGCAGAACAACACCTGGTTCCTGTTCGACTCCATTGGTCTGGCCCTCTTCACTGTGACAGGTATCGAAAAGACCGTCAGTGCGGGTTTCCCCTTCTGGACAGCCATTATCATGGGAACCCTTACCGGTGCGGGCGGCGGTGTGTTCCGCGATGTGTTCATCAATGAAGTGCCGCTCATCTTCCGCAAGGAAATCTATGCCCTGGCCTGTGTGATCGGCGGCCTGGTGTACTACACCTGCCACAGAATAGGCTTGGACAACGTGCAGGCAGGTCTTGTTTGCGGTGCCTCGGTCATGCTCACCCGTTTCCTGGCCGTGAAGTACCACCTGCATCTGCCTGTGCTGAAGCGTGAGGACTGACGCCATGCTCTACCTCCACATCCCCTTTTGCCAAAGCCGCTGCATCTACTGCGACTTCTATTCCACTACCGGTACAGCCGCCCTGCGCGCTGAGTTCGTCAGGCAGCTGTGTCGGGAGCTGGAGTGGCGCAAGGACTATCTGCCGCAAGCCGCCGCAGAGGTTTCCGCACCGTCACAAGATGACAGGAAAGGGGTCCGCCCCAAGAGCGGCACAGGCCGTACAGCCCATTTGTCGTCGGTCTATTGGGGCGGCGGAACCCCCTCGCAGCTCCATGAGTCAGAGATAGAGACCCTCTTCGAGGCCATACACAGCCATTACACCCTGCTTCCGGAGGCCGAAGTGACCTTCGAGGCCAATCCCGACGACATCACTCCCCAACTGGTCAGCCGGCTGCGCGGCTGCGGTGTCAACCGCGTGAGCCTGGGCGTACAAAGCTTTTCCGACACGTTGCTGCAGATGCTCCGTCGCCGTCATTCGGCGGCCCGTGCCATACAGGCCGTCGAAACCCTTCAGGCCGGCGGCATCGACAATATCAGCATCGACCTCATCTACGGCCTGCCCGGACAGACGTTGGAGGGCTTTCGCAGCGACTGCCGGCAGGCCCTCAGCCTGCCCGTCACCCACCTGTCGTCCTATGCCCTGAGTGTAGAGCCGCACACCCCGTTGAGCCGCATGATAGACCGCGGACAGCTGCAACCGGCCGACGAAGAGCTGTTTCTGGCACAATACGAAGTGCTGCTCGATGCCACCGCCGCTGCCGGATATGAGCATTATGAAATATCCAACTTCTGCCGGCCCGGTTTCCGTGCACGCCACAATTCGGGTTATTGGAAGGGAGTGCCCTATCTGGGTGTAGGACCTGGGGCACATTCGTTTGACCTGGTCAGCCGCCGTGCCAACAGTCCCGACCTTCCTGCCTATATCCAAGCCAGCGGTTCCGATGTGCCACACGAAACAGAGCGGCTCACGCGCCAAGACCGTATCAACGAGTTGGTATTCACCTCCCTGCGCACGTCCGACGGTCTCGACCTGGCCCGCGTGGAACAGCAGTTCGGCCCCGCGGTACGCCAGACGGTAGCGCGCTGCGCCCTGCCTCACCTCCGGGCGCAGCGTCTCGAACAGTGCGGCACCGTGTTGCGGCTCACCCGCAGCGGGCTCTTTGTCAGCGACAGCGTGATGAGCGACCTGATGCTTTCTTCTTAGGTTGTTAAATAAAACTTAATCACTAATCACTAACACTTAATACTTCAATAATGCGTTGTCTGAATTGCCATACAGAGTATGAAGGCCATTATTGTCCCGAGTGCGGACAGAGTGCCAAGACCAGCCGCTTCACGGTGAAGAGCGTCTTGTCCAACACGCTCGATGTGTGGGGCATGGGCAGCCGGAGCCTGCCACGCACCGTGTGGCATCTGCTCACCCGTCCGGGTCAGATGATAGGCGACTATCTCGACGGCAAGCGAATGCCCTATTTCCCGCCAGTCAAGCTGCTCTTTGTACTGTGCGTCTTCTACGCCCTCATCACCTCCTTCAGTCACGGCTTTCCAGATGAAACGGTGACAGACAACCATGCCGAGGCAACCACCCTGTTAGCCGAAGAACTCAGCGAGCGGGGCAAGAACAACACCCTCTTCGACTTCGGCATAGGCAAGGTTTCGGTCGAAGGGGCAGCCCGGAGTCTGGCCGATACCCTCGACTGGTTCTATGCCCACAAACCCGTTACGCTGCTCTGCCTCCACCTGTTCTTCACCCTGTCAGCCTGGATCGTGTTTCGCCGTGCTCCGAAACGTCCGCACACCACCCTGGCTGAGAACTTCTTTGTACAAGTGCTCATCAGCAGCCAGCTGATGGTCCTGTCCATGCTCTACACCCTTTTGTTCGGTTCGCAGGACGGTGCTTTCTTCTATCCCCTTCCGGGTTGGCTCTTGATGCTCCTGTTCGTGTGGGACTTCAAGTACCTGTTCGGTTATAGCTGGCCGAAAACATGCGGGTTCACTGTGCTCACCCACCTCAGTGTGCTGCTCCTGTTCATCCTGTTGTGCAGTTTGGTCTTTTCGCTGCTCAGTCTGGCGTTGGTGCCCTCCCCAGTGGGATGAATGACAGACAAAACGCGTGGTGTTCCAGCCTATAGACAGAACGTGTCAAGATTGTGCAAGTGAGTGCAGAGCCAGGCTTGCCCCAAGCTATGCCGAAATCTCGTGCCAGTGAGAGCAGAGCATCAAGCTTGCTTGAATGCTATGCCGAACGCAGCCGAGATTCAAAGAAGTTAACGCAGCCAATCTTATATAAAGTAAGTGATTATGGAATGAAGCGAAGCCCCCAATAACAAAAGCCGGGGGATAGGAAGCGACGGTGCACTGGGAGGGCGTGGCAAAGGCCCGCCCGTTGTCAAGCTGACTTGAGGCGATGGTGCACTGGGAGGGCGTTGCATGAACGCTCATTTCCCAAAACAAATTGAACTTACTATACTTGACTTGGATGAAAACCTTTCTTGTTATATGATAGATAGTGCAAGGCGAGTGAAGTGCAAAAGAAAAGCTGAAAGTTTTTCATAATAAGGCGGACCTTTGCCCGCCCTCCCAGTCGTTAGCGCCTGAAATCATTGAACGAAATATCGGTTCGACCTGTCTTATTGTACTTGCTTTTCGGAGAAGATATACTTCGTTGCCAGTAGGAGATATCTCCTATTGCGATAGAAGATATCTCCTACTGCGATAGAAGATATATTGCTTTGAAAAGCCGATGTAATCTTGTTTTGTCTCGGTTGTCAACAGAAGGATATTTCCAATTTTCCAACCTTCTCTTATACGTGTATTCAATGTCGGAAAAATCGTTCAACCCTTCAGCCAACCCTTCATTGTATTTGATACTCAGTGCAAAAGTGGCTGAAGGGTTTGGGCTTCAAACCCTTCAGGAAGGTTCAGTCGTGGATGTTGTCTTCAGCGTCTCCCCATCGTCCGATTCCTCTTGCATCATGCCAACAAGTCCAGACTTAGGACTGACAACTCGCCGAGTTGTTTTGTCAACTCCTGGACTTGTTTTTTCTAAGTCAGGCCTGAAGGGTCTGAAGGGTTTGAATCCCCAACCCTTCAGCTTG
>CALZRA010000023.1 GCA_945828345.1 uncultured Bacteroidales bacterium | reverse complement strand
AGTTGCACCATTTTCATTCCCTTTGGCGAAAGCCGTTCATGTACGTTTCATATCAACCCTAACCATGGAAACATTCAAGGACGTTATCGCGGGCGACCAGCTTGTTCTGGTCGACTTCTATGCCACCTGGTGTCAGCCGTGCAAGATGATGCACCCCATTCTGACGCAGGTGAAGGACGTGTTGGGAAGCACCATCCGTATCATCAAGGTCGATGTCGACAAGTACGGTGAAACGGCCAGCCTGTACCGGGTGCAGTCTGTGCCCACGCTGATGCTGTTCAGGCGGGGCGAAGTGCTTTGGCGAACGAGCGGCGTGGTGCAGAAAGCCGACCTGCTGGCTACGATAGACCCCTTCCTGACCCGCTGAGCCGCATGTAGGGAGACGGCAGGATGCCGGTGAGCCGACAGCCTCGGTCGCATCTTCCGACCACAGCCTACCCTTCGTTCTCTCTGAGAATTATCGGGAACCAGGCTGAAGGGTTTGGCTTTCAAACCCTTCAGCCTGGTTCAGCTTGGGCGAACGTAAATTACCGCGAATGGTCGTAAATGTTCATCCGCTTAGAGGCGACGGTGCACTGGGAGGGCAGGCATCCTGCCTGCTCTGGTCGTTGAAGCAGGCAGGATGCCTGCTCTCCCAGTGCCTTGAACGCTTGAAGAAATAGCCCAGAATGATATTTTCATAAGGGTGAGCCCAGACAAGAACCGTGACCAAACGGAGGCTGGGCCAGGAGCGACGACTCGGCGGATTGTTGCGCCTAAGTCTGGACTTGTCGGCATGGGTCGGGAGATACCGGAAAAAATGTTCATCCGCTTAGAGGCGACGGTGCACTGGGAGGGCAGGCATCCTGCCTGCTCTTGTCGTTGAAGCAGGCAGGATGTCTGCTCTCCCAGCACCTTGGACGCTTGAAGACAATAGCCCGGAATGTTCGGCTACAGGTGTGCCTGCAGGAACTTTTCGACCGCGCGGTAAAAGTCGAAGCGGTTCTCCTGGTTATGGAACCCGTGACCCTCGTTGTCCTTCACCATATACTCCACCGTGATGCCGCGCTGGCGCAGGGCTTCGACCATCTGGTCGCTCTCGGCCTTGTTGACGCGCGGGTCGTTGGCCCCCTGGGCGATGAGCAGTGGCACGCGGATGTTTTCGGCGTGTAGAGCGGGCGAGGTAGCAGCCAGCTGCTCGCGGTCGGTCTCCGGGTTGCCCACCTGCTCGTACATCATTTCGAGCATGGGCCGCCAGTAAGGCGGGATGGTCTGCATGAAGGTGAACAGGTTGCTCACCCCCACATAGTCGATGCCGCAGGCATAGAGTTCGGGTGTGAAGCAAAGTCCGGCCAGGGTGGCATAGCCGCCATAGCTGCCGCCGTAGATGGCTATGCGCGCGGGGTCGGCAATGCCTTGGCCGATGAGCCACTTCACACCGTCGGTGATGTCGTCCTGCATACGCAGGCCCCACTGCTTGTAGCTGGCTTCAAGGAAGCGGCGTCCGTAGCCCGTCGAGCCACGGTAGTTCATCTGGAACACGGCGTAGCCCCGATTGGCCAGGAACTGGACTTCCGACGAGAAACCCCATGTGTCGCGTGCCCAGGGTCCGCCGTGTGGGTTGACCACCACAGGCAGGTTGCGGGCTTTGTCGAGGTTGAGTCCGTCGGGCAGGGTCAGGTAGGCTTCGATGTGCAGGCCGTCGCGGGTGGTGTAGTCCACGGGCAGCATCTCGTTCATTTCGGCCTCGTCCAGCCAGGGAGCCAGGTCGGCCATGTGGGTGGCCTGGTCGGTGGTGGCATCATAGAGCCAGTAGGCTCCGCGGGTGCGGTCGCCGCCCACATAGACCAGATAGTGCTCTTCGGCCTTGTCGGAGTCGGCCATGCCGAAGCGCCGTCCGGGAAAGTGTTCGCCGATGCGTTTGCGCAGCTGCCGTTCCTCTTCGTCGAAGTAGTGGCGCACGGGCTCCTTGTGTCCGGTGCAGTATACGCTGAGCAGCTTCTTGCGCTTCCGCGAATAGCTGATGCTTTCCACGTCGTAGCGGTCGTCTTCGTAGAGCAATTCCAGTTCTTCGCAGGTGGCGGGGTTCATGCGCACGAGTACCGTCTTGTCGCGCCCCAGATTGGTGGCGGCATACACTTCGCGGTTGTCGGGCGTAAATTCCATGAAGCTCACCACGTCCTTGAAGTTCGTGGTGAGCACGGGGCGGAAAGGCTCCTCCTCCGTATCGCGGTAAAGCAGCTGCGTGTTCACACCGTCCACAATCGCCACGGCAGCGCGCAGCTTTCCGTCGTGGTCGGTCATCCAGCCCTGGTAGTTGCCCGGATTCTCGGCCAGCAAGGTCAGTTCGCCCGTGGTCAAATTCAGCCGGTAGGGGTCGAACACCTCAGGGTTGCGGCGGTTCATGCAGATCAGGATGAAGTCGGGCTGTTCTTCCAGGTCGTCGATGATGCCTGAGCGTACACCCTCGAAGGCGGTGTAGGCGCGCAGGTCAGAGCCGTCGAGCCTGACACCATACAGCTGGTAGTTCTCGTCGCCGGCCGTATCTTTCGAGAAGATGAGCCTTTCGTTGTCGGCCCACATATATCCAGCCAGACTCCGTTCGGTTTCAGCGGTGAGGCGCACAGCTTCGGTGTCCGGGCGGTCGATAGGGCGTACAAAGAGGTTCAGGCGGTCGTTCCACGGAGCCAAGTAAGAGATGTGTCGTGCATCGGGCGATAGTTGGTAGCCGGTGCGTTCAGAGTTTCGGAAGAAGTCCTCAAGAGGTATCGGGCGGTGTTGCATAGCGTGAGTGCTTGGAGTGTAGTTATATATATAATAGGAGTAAGGGCCGCTTGGTGGCAGGCCCTTGCAAATTTGCGAAAAGTATTTCAAAGAGCCAAGCCCTGGGGGCTATAGCTCACTATAGAAGTCTATAGCTCACTATAGCTTTCTATAGCCTCTCGGCAAAAACTCCGAGCAAGCTTGGCTCTTTGCGCTCACTTACACTATCTTTGCGGACTGTTCTACTGCCTTTCCAGAGCAGTAGTACTAACTTTTCGGAGAAGTAGTACTAACTTTCCGGAGAAGTAGTACTTACTTTGCCATCGAAGTACTACTAACTTTTCGGAGAAGTAGTACTTGCTTTTCTGTGGTGCTGTGCCACCTTGACAGAACAGGGTGCAGGACGGGAGGAATGTGTTGTTAATGAAATGAGAAACAGATGCTGCGTACGGTGCAGCAGGAACGCCTATGAATAGAAAAAGATGGATTATACTGTTGGCCGCGTGCGGTTTGCTGTTGGCGGTGTTGTTGGCTGTTTACGTGCCCAGTACCGAAAAGAAGAAGCTTGCGGCCGTTTGCCGCTTGGAAGCACGCACGGCCTATGCCTTGCCACTATCTGGTGGCGACACGCTGTACTTGTCTGTGCGTCCCGAGGCAGAGCGTCAGGTGGCGTTCTGTGCCGATTCGGTATGTCTGACGCGCGAGACCTCGGGCGCGTTTGTGTCGGGTCGCGGCCACCTGCTCACCACTACCGACTTGCTCGACGGATGTGCCGACACGTTGCGCGTGGCCGAAGTGAGACGGCGGTTAGCGGCCATTGACACGCTGCTCGAACGCCGCCAGGCTATCCTCCGCGATGAACAGGAAGCACTCGACGAGTATGCCGCCACACACAGCGTGGTCGATGACGGCTACAACCAGGTCATGGCCTATGCCAGCAATAACCGCTGTCTGCTGGCCGCCACCGATTCGCTCCATCGTTGTGTCAGGCGGTTGCTCCAGCAGCCCCAGGTGCCGCAGGCCGTGATGCATGTGCGGGCCGTACTGGCCAACGATTCGGTATCCTTGAAGCCGTTGGTGGTGGTGAGCCGGTCCGAAGAGCTGCTCTTGCTCGCCGTGCCCGAAGGACGTTTGCCGCAGGGCTTCAGGCGGGTGACCGTAGGCCGCTTCGGCTCCTACAACCACGGGGCACGGCTCTTGGCCTTCAACGATTTCGGTGCAGCCACGCGTACAGCCGCCCCCGTGAGTCTCAGCCGTGAGGCTCCGCGCTATGCGCTGTGTGAAGGGGCGGCCTGGGTCAATGCTTCCGGCCACCTCAGCGGTGTGGAGCACCAGGGGCAGCGCATAGGCTCGGCCCGTGTGGGAGCGTTCTTGGCCTCCGTACACAGTGAGCCCGTGTGGTGGTGGCTGAATGCGTCGGCCTGGGTCAGGCGGCTCCTGGGCCGTCCGGCCAGGGCGCAGCAGGCGGCACCGAAGGCTGCATCGGCCGACTCGTTGGTGTGCCGGCGCGTGGTATGGCCCGACTCCCTGAGCTACGAGGGGCAGGTTTCAGCCACCTGCGGAAAGCGCCAGGGCTGGGGCGTATGCCTTCTGTCCGACGGCACGCGCTTTGAGGGCCGCTGGGATGCCGACACCCTGGTGTGGGGCGAGAGGCGCGATTCGGTGTCGCGCTATGTGGGCAGCTTCAATGCAGCCATGCAGCCCCATGGCATGGGTCGCGAGACCCTGCATGACGGCGAAGTGTATGAAGGGGAATGGACCTGCGGCAAGCGTGCGGGCCATGGCTTTGCCGTTCGCGGCAGCAGTCTGGTGCGCTGCGGCTGGTGGAAGAAGGGACGCTTCAGCGGAGAACGCATGGTCTACACCTCCGACCGTGTGTACGGCATCGACATCTCACGCTACCAGCACGAGCATAAGAAGGCCCGCTATGGCATCGACTGGAAGCGCGTGCGCATCACGAGTCTGGGTCCGGGCCGCAGGGTGCAGGGCAAGGTCGACTATCCCGTGTCGTTTGTCTACACCAAAGCCACCGAAGGCCGGTCCGTGACAAACCGCTACTACGCCTCCGACATGAAGCAGGTGCGCGCGCTGGGCATACGGGCCGGCTCCTACCACTTCTTCCGACTGACGTGTCCGGGTTCGGTGCAGGCCGCCTTCTTTCTGAAAAAGGCCTCCATCCACGCCAAGGACCTGCCTCCCATGCTCGACCTCGAACCGACCGACGCTGAAATCCGCAAGGCGGGCGGTGAGGCTGCCATGTTTCGCGAGGTGCTGGTGTGGATGAGGGCTGTCGAGCGTGCCTGCGGCAAGCGGCCTGTGCTCTACGTGGGCCAGAGCTTTGTAAACAACCACCTGAACCATGCGCCCGAGGAGTTGCGCGACTATGAGGTGTGGATTGCGCGCTACGGCGAGTTCAAGCCCTACGTGCGTCTGCTGCACTGGCAGCTCACTCCCTACGGACGGGTCAGAGGCATCCGTGGCGAGGTGGACATCAATGTGTTCAACGGCACGCGCGAGCAGTTTGAGGAGAAGTACCCCCTGTGATTTCAGGTTATAAGGTTATGAGGTTATAAGGTTATGAGGTTATAAGGTTATGAGGTTATAAGGTTATAAGGTTCTGAGGTTAACAAGGGTTCAAGGCACGCCCCGAAGGAGCAACAGCGCATAGCCCAGGGCAACGCCCTGGGTGGAATGAGGCGATAAAGTTCGCCCTGCAAGGGCAAAAGCGTATGATGACAAGCGTTGCTAACATACGCTTTTGCCCTTGCAGGGCGCATTTGCGACGGTTAACCTATCCAGGGCGTTGCCCTGGGCTAAGTGCTCGTTACATAAGATTGGCTGCGTTCGGCATAGCACAAGCAAGCTTGGCTCTGCGCTCACTTGCACAATCTTTGCCCCTTCGGGGCGTGCCTTGAACCCTTGTTGACCCATTCACAACAACTTGCGTAACCTCATAACCCCAAGAATCCGCTGGAGGAAGGCTACCCAAGCATCTCCCGGTAAGCCTCGATGGCCCGTTCGGCCGTCTTGACAGCCTCGCTGAGCGGGAAGGGGAGTTCGCCGCCCGAGGCATTGAGGTGTCCGCCGCCGTTGAAGAACTCTTCGGCCATGCGGTTGCACGGAAAGTCGTCGGTCGAGCGGAGCGACACCCGCACCACATCGCGCTCGGTGTCTTCGCGCAGGGAAATGCTCAGGCGCATGCCCTTCACCTGCAGCGGCATGTTCACCAAGCCCTCGGCATCGCCTCGGATGAAGTGGAAGCGCTGCATCTCCTCGCGGCTCAGTGTGAACACCGAAGCCTTGCCCTGGGCAAAGAACAGGAGCTTCTCGTACAGGATGTAGCCCGTGAGGCGCAGCCGGTCGATGGAGAACACGTGGAACACATTGCGGTAAATCTTGTCTTTGTCGAAGCCCTTGGTGAGGAGCATGGAGATGATTTCGAAGATTTCGGGACGGCTTGAGTTGTAGGTGAAGCCGCCCGTGTCGGTCATCATGCCCGTGTAGAGGCAGATGGCACCCGCCTTGCTCAGACTGTCGAATCCGCCCAGCTGGCAGATGATGCGGAACACGGCTTCGCAGGTGGAGCTGAGGTTGGGGAAGCAGTACACCTGGCTGCCCAGCTTGAGGTCGGGGTCCAGGTGGTGGTCAATGACCACCTTCTCGGCTTTGGCACGCTGTACGGCCACACTCATTTCCTGCAGGCGGCCCGGCTGGCTGAAGTCGAGACAGACGATGAGGTCGGCTTGGTCGATGATGCGCGTGGCTTGCCGTTCGTGGTGAATGTAGAACTGTACGAGGTGGCTGCCCGGCATCCAGCGCAGAAAGTCGGGGAAGGGGTTGGGCAGAACGACCTGTACCTGTTTGCCCAGTGTTTGCAGATAGTCGGCCAAGCCCAGCGATGAGCCCACGGCGTCACCGTCGGGACTGCGGTGGGCACAGATGACAATGCGTTTGCTTTGTCTGATGGTCTGCATCAGGCTGGAGAGTTGGTTGCCGGAGAGTAGGGGAGAGAGTTCCATGAAGGCTTTGGGACGAGGGTGAAGAATGAGGGTGGGTATGGTCAGAGATTGCGCAGGGCCTCGATTTCGGCTTTGGGGTCGGCAGCCTTGAATACCGCCGAGCCAGCCACCAGCACGTCGGCACCGGCTGCTACCAGCTTGGCGCCCGTTTCGCGGTTCACGCCGCCGTCAATCTCAATCAGTGCGTTCGACCCGGTGCGGTCCACCAGCTCGCGCAGGCGGCGCGTCTTCTCTACTGCGTGCTCAATGAAGCGTTGTCCGCCGAAGCCGGGATTGACCGACATGAGCATCACCAGGTCGAGGTCGCCAATGATGTCTTCGAGCACGCTGACGGGCGTATGCGGGTTGAGGGTTACGCCGGCCATCATGTCGTGTGCCTTGATCTGCTGCACCACGCGGTGCAGGTGTGTGCAGGCCTCGTAGTGAACGTTCATCACCTTGGCATTGAGGGCCTTGACCTCGGCCACGAACTTTTCGGGCTGTACGATCATCAGGTGTACGTCGAGCGGCTTCTGGGCATCGCGCGCCATGGCCTGCATGACGGGGAAGCCAAACGAGATATTGGGCACAAACACACCGTCCATCACGTCCAGGTGGAACCAGTCGCACTGGCTTTCGTTGAGCATCTGTATGTCGCGGCTCAGGTGGCCGAAGTCGGCCGAAAGCAGGGAAGGAGAAACTAAAGGCATACGTCTATATATAATAAGGAGTGGATAAGCCGATGAAGGGGCACGGCGCACAACCCTCGCCCATAGGATTTGGCGGGCCGTTGCGCCTTAGCAACGGCAAAAGTATATAAAACCCGCGAGCTTCAACCCCGGCATCATAAAGAAAATCAAATGGCGTAAGGTCATTCTGGTATGGAAACATGCGTTCAAGGTGCTTAAAGAAAGGGCAAAGGCGTAGTACGAATCGCTCCCCAATCCACAAAATTGCGCCGAATCCTCACTTTTTTCGCCGAAAAGTTTGGCAGTTCAAAAAAGAGTCGTACTTTTGCACTCGCAATCGGGGAGGTGAGACCTCTTCAAGCGCAAATGGCGCGATAGCTCAGCTGGTTAGAGCGCATGATTCATAATCATGAGGTCGACAGTTCAAGCCTGTCTCGCGCTACCTCCAATCAGAAGGCAGTTACATCTCGGTGTAGCTGCCTTTTTCGTGATTTCCTTTGCGCAGAATGCGCAGATATAAAAAAAGGTTGTACTTTTGCTTCGCTATGGCCGCAGCCCTGCGGCTGGTATGGCTGCAAAGGCATGGCCGCCAGCTGTTTGGGCCTCCCTCTATGGGGCGGCTTGGCGTTGAAACGGGGCACGCACCTTACAGCCCTCCGCCAACCTATGTTAGGAATCAAGATTTTAGACAAATACGTTCTGGGCAAGTTCCTGCTGATTTTCGTGGGAGCTTTCTTTATCTGTCTCTTCGTGTTCATGATGCAGTTCACATGGCGATATGTGGACGAGCTTATCGGCAAGGGTCTTTCGTTAGAGATTCTTGCCCAGTTCTTTTGGTACATGGGGCTCACCCTCGTGCCTCAGGCCCTGCCTTTGGCCGTGCTGCTGGCGGCCCTGATTACCTTTGGCAACATGGGCGAGAGTTTGGAACTGCTGGCCATGAAGGCAGCAGGTGTTTCGCTCATGCGCGTCATGCGTCCCATGGCCTTCTTTGCCCTCTTCGTAACCGGCGTTTCCTTCTATTTTCAAAACAAGACCTCGCCCGAGGCCCAGGTTAACCTGCGCACCCTGCTGTTCAGCATGAAGCAGCAGTCGCCTGCCGTAGAGATACCCGAAGGCGTGTTCTACAACGGCGTGCCCAACATCAACCTCTACGTGGAGCAGAAGGACGCCCAGACGGGTATGCTCTACCAGACCATCATCTACAAGACCGACCAAGGCTTTGAGCGCGCACAGATCGTGCTGGCCGATTCGGCGCGCTTGGAGATGACGGCCGACAAGATGCACCTGCGCCTTGACCTCTGGAGCGGCGAGCAGTTCGAAAGCTTGCAGTCAACGGGAGGCGCGCAGATGCTCCAGAGCCATGCGCAACAGCCCTACGACCGCGAAACCTTCCAATTCAAACAGCTGCTCATAGACTTTGACAGCAACTTTAACCTGATGGACAAGGAACTCCTGTCCGGTATGCCCCAGGCCAAGAACATGAGGCAGATAGAACATTGTGTCGACTCGATGGAGCACAGTATGGATTCTGTGGGCAAGCAGTACTACCGCGAAATGTCCAAAAGCTATTTCCGCAAGGCCGACCTGTCGAAGAGCGACTCCTTGGCCTTGCTGAAACTCAGGCAGGGCAAGTCACCCGCGCCCGACTTCGACCAGCTGCTCCAGGCTGCGCCCGTAGCCAAGGTCGAGGCAGCCCGCCACACCGCGCTGGGCAGCATACAGTCCCTGAAGTCAGAGTTGGAGTGGAAGAGCATGGTCGTACACGACTGTGACTACAACATACGCCGCCACTGGGTAGAGTGGCACCAGAAGATGACGCTCTCGCTGGCCTGCCTCCTCTTCTTCTTTGTCGGTGCTCCGTTAGGGGCCATCATCCGCAAAGGCGGCTTGGGTATGCCCACTGTCATTTCGGTCATCATCTTCATCTTCTGGTACATCATCAACACGTCGAGCATGAAACTGGCCCGCGACGGCAGCACCAACATGCTGTTGGGCATGTGGGTGAGTACGGTGGTCATCGCCCCGTTCGGCATCTTCATCACCTACAAGGCCAACCGCGACTCGGTGGTGTTCAACACCGATGCCTACCTGAGCCTCCTTCGCCGCCTGCTTGGCATACGTACCAAGCGCCACCTGTTCCGCAAGGAAGTCATTATCGACGACCCGCGCATGGACGTGCTGCCCACACTCATCAGCGAGCTGCGCGAATCGTGCCGCGCCTACAACCGGCAGAACCACCTGTTGCGACTGCCCAGCTACGTGCGTGTGTTCTTCCGCTACCGGCCCGACCACGAGGTGGAGGCCATCAGCGAGCACATGGAGGCTATCATCGAAGAACTGGGCAACAGCAAGGATCCCAAGATTTTGGGCCTGCTGAACGAGTTCCCTGTGCTTTACACCACGGCCCACACCTCGCCGCTCCGCTCGCCGCGCGCCAATGCCCTGGCGGGCTTGTTGCTGCCCTTGGGCTTGGTGTTGTGGTTCAGGATATGGCGTTTCCGCCTGCGCCTTTACCGTGACATGCGCATCATCGTGCGCACCTGTGACCGGCTGGACCAGGTGATAGCCGGCACGCAGGCTGAGGCCGAAGCCGAAGGCTCGGGCGTGGAAATGGAGCAGCAGGAGGTGGCCGTGAAGCACCGCAAGCTCAAGCGGGTAATCAAGGTGCTGCTTCTCCTCCTCATCTTGGCCTTGGTGGGCCATGTCGTATGGAACGGATGGCAACGCCAACGCCACAAGGTCCGTTCCGAGCTGCCCGTTCCGCCACCGTCACTGCACGGCTCCGACGCACGGCCTGCATCCTTGCACGGCCATACAGATGCCCGGCCCACCGCACCGCTTAAGCTGAAATAACCTATACATATAAACAAGACCCATTATCCAGCGGACAAGTTCCGCTCGCTTTTCACCATGGAACCATTTAAGCTGGCCACCATCGAGGAGGCCATCCAAGACTTCAAGGACGGCAAGTTCGTTATCGTGGTCGATGATGAAGACCGCGAGAATGAAGGCGACCTCATCATGGCTGCCGAACTCGTTACCCCCGAACACGTTAACTACATGTTGCGCAATGGGCGCGGCGTGCTCTGCGCTCCCATCACCATCGAACGCTGCAACCAACTCCAGCTGCAACACCAGGTGCAGGACAATACCAGTATGCTCGGCACGCCCTTCACCGTCACGGTCGACCTGCTCGAAGGCTGTACCACCGGTGTGAGCTGCCATGACCGCGCAGCCACTATCCGCGCACTGGCCAATCCAGAAAGCCGGCCCGAGAGCTTTGGCCGTCCAGGCCACATCAATCCACTCTATGCGCAGGACCGTGGTGTGCTGGCCCGCGCCGGACATACGGAGGCTTCGATCGACCTGGCCCGTCTGGCCGGTATGCAGCCCGCTGCCTGCCTCATCGAAATCCTCAATGAGGACGGCACCATGGCCCGTATGCCCCAGCTGCAGGAGTTCGCCGCCCGCGAAGGCCTCCACATTATCACCATCAAGGACCTTATTGCCTACCGGCTGAAGAATGAGTGTCTCGTGGAACAGGGCGAGGAGGTCGATATGCCCACCTCCTACGGCCACTTCCGCCTCATTCCCTTCCGCCAGAAGAGCAATCATCTGGAACACGTGGCCCTCATCAAGGGCAGTTGGGAACCCGACGAACCCGTGCTGGTGCGCGTTCATTCCTCGTGCATGACGGGCGACATCTTCGGTTCCGAGCGTTGCGACTGTGGCGAACAGCTCCACAAGGCCATGCAGCAGATTGAACAGGAAGGCAAGGGCGTGGTGCTCTACCTCAACCAGGAGGGACGCGGCATCGGACTGATGGCCAAGATTGCGGCCTACAAGCTTCAGGAGCAGGGCTACGACACGGTCGATGCCAACGTGCATCTGGGCTATGACCCCGACGAACGCGACTATGGCGTAGGTGCCCAAATCTTGGGCCTGCTCGGCGTACACAAGATGCGCCTGCTCACCAACAATCCCGTGAAGCGCGTGGGACTGGAGGCCTACGGACTCGAAATCACCGAGAATGTGCCTATCGAGACCACGCCTACGCCCTACAACGCCCGGTATCTCGAAACCAAGAAGGTGCGTATGGGCCACACGTTGCACCTGAAGTGACCGCGGCCGGGCCAAGCGTCCTTCCGCTTATCCCATTTATTAACCTTTTAACCCTTTCCTTATGAACAATCCTTACGGCTATGACCCCATGGTAGAGGAGCGCAGCAGCTCCATCGCCTTTCCGGCACTGATGTCGAAAGTCTATCTGTGGATGATGATGGCCTTGGTCATGACCGGCCTGACCGCCTTCGGCGTGGCGCGCAACGAGTCGCTGGTCTACGCCATTGCGAACGAAAAGTTCCTGTTCTACGGCCTGATACTGGCCGAACTGGCGTTGGTAGTGATGCTCACAGCCCGCATCGGCAAGATGTCATTCCTCGCTGCCGGCCTTTCCTTTGCTGTCTACGCCATTCTGAACGGCGTGACCTTGTCGGTCATCCTGCTGGCTTACACGGAGACCAGCGTAGCCACGACCTTCTTTGTCACGGCGGGCACATTCGGCACCATGTCGCTGACCGGCCTCTTCATCAAGCGTGACCTCTCCCGCATTGGCCGTTTCCTGTTCATGGCACTCATCGGTCTGATTGTAGCCACGCTGGCCAACTACTTCCTGAAAGTCGAGGGCTTTGCTGTAGTCCTCAACTATCTCGGCGTGTTGATATTCTGCGGTCTGACAGCCTACGACACGCAGAAGATGAAGGAGATTCTCGCCCAGAGTCAGGACACCGGCAGTGAGGACATGCAGAAGATAGCCCTGCTGTGCAGCCTTTCGCTCTATTTGGACTTTATCAACCTTTTCCTCCATCTGCTCAGCATCTTCGGCGACAGAGATTAAGTTTCATCACCACACATCATTAAACTACAGATATGCTATCATCACTCGTACAACGTTTGGCGCCATCGGCCACACTGGCCATGTCGCAGAAGAGCGCGGAGCTGAAGGCTCAGGGCGTGGACGTTATCAACCTCTCTGTCGGTGAACCCGACTTCAACACGCCCGACCACATCAAGGAAGCCGCCAAGCGCGCTGTCGACGAAAACTATTCGCGTTACTCGCCCGTGGCCGGCTATCCCGCCCTGCGCAAGGCTATTGTCGACAAACTCAAGAAGGAGAACGGACTGGACTATACGCCCGAGCAGATTGTCTGCTCCAACGGTGCCAAGCAGTGCGTGTGCAACGCTGTGATGGCACTCGTTTCGCCCGGCGAAGAGGTCATCATTCCAGCCCCTTATTGGGTGAGCTATCCCCAGATGGTGCTGATGGCCGACGGCAAGCCCGTATTTGTCGAGGCTGGCATCGAGCAGGACTTCAAGATTACGCCTGCCCAACTCGAAGAGGCTATCACGCCCCGCACGAAGGCCATTATCCTCTGTTCGCCCAGCAACCCCACGGGTGCTGTCTACAGTGCAGCCGAACTGGAAGCGTTGGCCGAAGTACTGCGTCGCCATGAACAGGTTTACGTCATCAGCGATGAAATCTACGAACACATCAACTATGTCGGTGCGCACGCTTCGATCGCTGCCTGCGAGGGTCTCTACGACCGCACCATCGTTATCAATGGTGTGTCGAAGGCTTACGCCATGACCGGCTGGCGCATTGGTTTCTGTGCTGCTCCGTTGGCATTGGCCAAGGCTTGCAGCAAGCTGCAAGGCCAGTACACAAGCGGTCCTTGCTCTGTGAGCCAGGTAGCTGCCACCGAAGCCTTTGCTGGGTCGCAGGAGTGTGTCGAGGAGATGCGGCAGGCCTTCGAGCGCCGCAAGGAACTGATTGTGCGCCTCGCACGCGAAATCCCGGGTTTGGAGGTCAACGAACCTCACGGGGCTTTCTATCTCTTCCCCAAGTGCAGCGCGTACTTCGGCAAGCGTGCCGGCGACAAGGTCATTGAGAACTCCACCGACTTCGCTCTCTATCTGCTCGAAAAGGCACATGTGGCCACTGTAGGTGGCGATGCCTTCGGTTCGCCCGCCTGCTTCCGCATGAGTTATGCCACCAGCGACGAGAATATCGTTGAGGCGATGCGCCGCATCAAGGAGGCTCTGGCTGAGCTGCGTTAACCAGCTGGATAATTCGGATAGTCCGGAAAGTCCGGGCTATACGGACTATCCGGAGCAACAACTCGGCACTTAGAAAATCCTAAGCGTCACTTAGAAAAAACCAGCCGTCGATTCGATCTCATCGAATCGACGGCTGGTTTTTCAGTGAACCGTTGCCTGGGGAGCGGGCGCGCGGCGTTAGTTATCGCCGGCAGTGTGCGGGTCTTCCGAGCCTTCGCTCATGAGGTCAGTGCCCCAGTGGGTCGAGGCCAGACGCTGTTCGCGCTCAATCACCTCTTTCGCCTTCTTGGCGTAGATAATCATGCGCAGTGACTGGGCATACGACATGTAGTTCCACAGCCAGTTGAACAGTACAATCATCTTGTTTCGTACACCCAGAATGGAGCGCAGGTGAACCACTAACCAGAGCAGCCAGGCCATGAAGCCGCCGAACCTCATCTTGCTGAACTCCGCTACGGCACGGTTGCGTCCCACGGTAGCCATAGTGCCGAGGTTGCGGTACTTGAAGGGCTTCATCTCCTTGCCCGCTTCTAACCGTTTCAGGTTCTTGGCCAACAGACTGCCCTGCTGAATGGCTACTTGGGCCAGCTGCGGGTGACCGCCGGGCCAGTTGTCATCGCCTTCGGGCATGATGCACTGGTCGCCGATGCTGAACACGCCGTCCAAGCCCGGCACGCGGTTGAAGGCATCGACCACGATACGCTTGCCGCGTCCCAGGTGTGAGGGGTCGAGGTTGCCCACAGGCTGTGCCATTACACCGCTCACCCAGATGAAGGTGCGGGTGGCAATCGAACTGCCGTCCTTGAGCAGTACGGTGTGGTCCTTGTAGTCGGTCACCATCTTGTTGAGCAGCACGTTCACGCCCATGGTGCGCAGATACTGTTCGACCTTCGCGCTCGACTCCTGGCTCATGGCAGGCAGCAGGCGCGGCCCGGCCTCGATGAGATAGATGTGCATCAGCGAGTTGGGCAGGTCGGGGTAGTCCTTGGGCAGCACGAAGTTCTTCATTTCGCTCAGTGCGCCGGCTATTTCCACGCCTGTAGCACCGCCGCCCACGATGACAATGTTGAGCAGTTCCTGTCGTTCCACGTCGGTGGCACAGGTCAGGGCGCGCTCGAAGTTGTCGAGCAGCGCGTTGCGCAAGCCCATGGCTTCGCTCACGTTCTTCATCGGCATGGCCTCGGCCTCCACGTTTTTGTTGCCGAAGAAGTTAGTCGTGGCACCAGCGGCCAGCACCAGATAGTCGTAGTTCACCTTACCGATGGAGGTCTGGATGATTTTGTGCTCCGGGAAGATAGAGCGCACTTCGGCCATGCGGTAGGAGAAGTCCTTGCGCTTCTGGAACAGCTTTCGGAAGGGGAAGGATATGGAGCTTGGCTCAATGCCGGCCGATGCAATCTGGTAAATGAGCGGGGGAAACTGGTGGTAGTTGTTGCGGTCGATAAGCACCACCTGAAAGTTCGACTTGCGGAGCTTGTTGGCCAGTTTGAGTCCGCCGAATCCTCCGCCTACAATGACGACTCTCTTCTTGTCTGATTTAGGAAGGTTGAAGCTCATAGTGCAGTGTGCTGTAATTGTTCTTGAAAGGCGCGCCTTCTGTCGTAGCCTCATTGGGACACAGTCCGGCTGAGACCATTGGGAGTTTGGTGATGCCGCGATGCGTGCACGCTTCCTGACAGCTGTCAGGCGTGGGGCAACGGGCGTATCGGTCGGGGCAGAAAGGGCGTCGCTGCTTGATACGCACAAAGTTAAGGCGTTTCTTTCTTATAAATTGTTCTTTTTTCAGAGAAAATGCCCGCCTGTTACGTTTTTTGCAAGGTGTTGCAGGGAAATGAAATACCGAAGTGGCAAAAGCAGCGGCAGGCATTTCGGGACGGCTGCTGCGTGTCGGCGTGGAGCGGGAAGGGGTCAGAAGAGCACCCAACCGGCTATGCCGCACAGCAGCACCATGAAGGCAGCGTGGAAGCGGAACACCGCCACGCCCAGCAGCGTGCTGACAAAGAGAAACACGCTGACCCAGAAGTCCCACGGACTGAGGGTGGGCGAGCCGAAGTTGTCGCCGCGCATCATGAGCAGGGCAGCGGCAGCAATCAGGCCCGGCACCAACGGACGCAGCAGGGTGAGCACGCAGTCTAACAGCCGCTTGTAGGTTTGCTTCTGCTCTAAACGGTCGATGACAGCTGTCCAGAACAGCGAGGGCACGACCAGACCGGCGACTGCCGTGAGGCTGGCTGCCACACTGCCCCAAAAGCCGAAGGTCGCAGCCGAAGCCGCCGAACCGCCCAGCACAGCAGCGTTGAGGCCCGTTCCGCCAGGCAGCGTGCGGCAGAACACCATGAGGTCAGCCAGCTGTTCGGGAGTCAGCCAGTGATGGAGCGTGAGCAGTTCGTGTTCGAGCAGAGCCTGTGAGCCGGCACTGCCGCCTAAGCCCAGAAAGCCGACTTGGGCAAAGCTGAGAAAGAGAAACAGGAAGGCAAGCATGGGGGAACGGGGTTAGTCGTTGTTGTATACCATCACGGCATAGAGCAGGCCGAGGACCGTGAGGGCCAGGATGATGTAGGTGGGTGAAACGCCGAGCAGGCCGATGCCTATGGCCGCTCCAACCGGAATCCACACGGTGCTGAGTGTGATGTTCGATTGCCGCCACAGCTGGAAGCAGGGCAGGGCAATGAGGGCCACGATAGCCGGACGTGCGCCGCGCAGGAACGATTCGACGGCGGCAAAGTGGCGGAAGTCGTCGAAGAAGGTGGCAAACACAATCAGGATGACCACGGCGGGCAAGATCATGCCCAGCAGGCAGGCCATACTGCCCGGCCAGCCTTTCAACTTGCGGCCCAGCCATACGGCCAGGTTGATGTTGAAGATGCCGGGCATGGCGTGAACCACGGCCAGGTGGCGCGCAAACTCTTCTTCGCTGAGCCAGCCGCATGACTTCACTAATGCCTGGCGCAGGGGCTGTACGGTGGCATAGCCGTCGCCAATGGTCAGTCCGCCGGCTTTCAGGAAGGTGATGAAGAGGGTGAGGAGGTTGAGAGGCATTTCACAGAGGTGCTTAGTTAGCTTATGTCAAAGGGGAAGTGGAAGCGGGCGTACGCAGTGCTCTCTGTCGCCGTCCGATTCCAGTTCCCCACTTGATTCATGTGTGCAAGCCCGTCGGCAGGCTTGTGGGCGGGCAGCCCGCAGGCTGCGGTGCGGGGCTGCGTGCGGTTGGCGCGCAGCCCCGGTGTAGGTTTTATTGATGCTGTTCGCGATACAGGTCGTTCACGGTCTTCACGGGGTTGAACGTCGAGAGGGGCACTTCGACAAACACCGTGCTCCAGTTGCTCATGGCTCCGTTCCAGAGTCCGGGCAGTTCGAGAGCCTTGAGTTCCTTGCCGTCCTTGCTCTTGTGGGAGATGAAGCCCGTCTGCGGGTCAACGAAGTCGGGCAGGTTGAAGGCGTGTCCCTGATAGTCCTTCACGGCGCAGACAAGGTCAACGGGGTTGAAGTGCGTGCCCTTTTCGAACATGGCTTTCTTTTCGGGGTCGGCCATGTCGATTTGAGAGCTTTCCAGAATCTGGAGCGAGATGGTTCCGTCGGGGTTGTAGGCCAGGAAGGGTCCACCGCCCGGTTCGCCCACATTGCGCACCATGCCACACACGCGCATCGGGCGGTTCAACTTCTTGCGCAGGTAGATGGCCAGCTCCGTGTCCTCCAGCATCTTGGTGTCAGGATTCTTGGTGCAGAGGTCCTTCTGTACGAATTGCAGCATTTCGCGGAGGTCGTCCATTGAGTACTTTCCGCTGTCGAGCTTGCGCAGGTAGCCGAAGGCCTTCTGTTGCAGCGTGACCAGCACGCCGGCCAGCAGCTGCTTGTAGCGCACGGTGTCGTCCTTGATGCGGTCAGGCACCACATTGTCGATGTTCTTCACGAACACCACGTCGGCCTCGATGTCGTTGAGGTTCTCAATCAGTGCGCCGTGGCCGCCGGGACGGAACAGCAGGGAACCGTCGGCCTTGCGGAAGGGCGTGTTGTCGGCATTGGCAGCCACCGTGTCGGTGCTGGGCTTCTGTTCGGAGAAGCTCACGTTGTAGTGAACGCCGTACTTCTGCTCGTAGGCGGGCACCACTTCGGCCACGAGTTGCTCAAACAGGGCGCGGTGTTCGGGCGACACGGTGAAGTGAACGTTGACGCAGCCGTCGTCCTGACGGGCGTAGAGTGCGCCTTCGACGAGGTGCTCTTCGAGTGGCGTACGCGTTTCGGCCTCATAGCGGTGGAACTTGAGCAGGCCCTTGGGCAGGGCACCGTAGTTCAGGCCGTCGGCATCGAGCATGGCGCGTACCACTGTCTTGTATTGTCCTTCGGCCAGCAGGGTGTCGATGTCCTTGCCGTACAGCCGCTGGCAGGCGGCGTTGAGGTCGGTATAGAAGGCCGCGTCATGAATCCGGGCAAAGAAGGTCTGCTCGAAGCTGGTGGTCGGCACGTCATAGGGAGCGTCGGCAAAGGCGAACATGTCCTTGAACATGCGGCTGGCCGCACCCGATGCAGGCACGAACTTCACTACCTTGTGGGCAGGCTCTGCGGTGTAAGCCTTCCAGGCAGCTAAATAGTTGGCTTCGGCCTCGGCGGCGGGCACCAGAATGCCTTTTTCCACACTGGCTGCTCCTGCCAGCTTCAGGAAGGGGAAACCCTGGGCAAAGCATGCCAACTGTGCGTTCAACTTCTCTTCGCTGATGCCCTTGCGGTTCAGCAAATTCTTGTCGTTTTCTGTAATCATGGGTATAGAAGATTATGGGTTGTAGAGGCAGGCTGGGCCGGCAGCATGGTCCGCAAGTCCTGCTGGACGGCAGGCCGCCGTACCGCTTGCGGACTATGGCGGCCGAAACTCAGGGCGGTGCGCACCTCGCACGCGGCGGGTGCAGCGCAATGGCCCTGTTCCCTGCAAATGTAGACATATCTCCCGATTTGCATGACTGTGTTTCCGATAAAAATGTGCTGTTGAAGTCAAAATAGGATAATATTGGACGAAAATGCGCACAGATGCGAAAAAGAACAGATTTGGCGAGAAAAGAAAGAGTAAGTCCTGGCCCAAGTTTGGCAACTTTGCATGTCGTGAGCCGGCCTGCGTCGGAGCGCGGCTTTTTCTGTAAAGGAATCCATAACGACAACAATCATGAACGGCAAGCTATGTGCAGTGATGCTCAGCCTCTTGCCCTTGCAGCAAGTCAGGCCCGAGTGTCCGCTTCGGGTGCAACCACCTGTTGCCGCCCCGGCCTCGTGTGGAACGGCAGCCACGATAGAGGGGCGGTTCGTACCCTTCAGGTACGGCCACTTCGACACCTGGGTGGTGCGCCACATCAAGGAGTCGGCCGTCATTGGCGGCAACCAGAAGACCCTCTATGAGATAGGCCCTTCGATGACCTTGGAGGGTAACACCCCCTACACCAACCAGGGCGGTTCGCCGTGGGCCACCTCGAATGTGTTGGCCCGCGTGTCGGGCATCACGAAGACCAACAATTCGGTGTATCGCGACACCCACGGCAAGGGCTACTGCGTGAAGATGACCACCCACATCGAGCAGGTGAAGGTGCTCGGTGTGGTCAACATCCGCGTGCTGGCCGCCGGCTCTATCTTCCTGGGCGACATGAAGGAACCCATCACCGGCACCAAGGATGCCGAGAAGGCCGTGAACTGGGGCGTGCCCTTCAAGGACAGGCCCAAGGCCCTGCGCTACGACTACCGCGTGGCACTGAGCGGAGAGCCGAACCGCGTGAAGCAAACAGGCTTCGGAAGCAAACAGACGGTCAGCGGCCGCGACAAGGCCATCACCGTGCTCTACCTGCAAAAGCGCACCGAGGATGCCAAGGGACAAATCACCGCCAAGCGCGTGGGCACCTGTGTGGTCACTTACGGCCAGTCGACCAAGGGCTGGGTGGAAGGGGCTACCTATGAGATTCTCTATGGCGACATACGCAACCATCCCGGCTACGATGCCACGCACATGGGGCTGCGTACGTGTGACTATGCCCGCAACAGCAAGGGCCAGAGTGTGCCGGTGTGCGAAACGGGCTGGGCTTCACCGACCGAAACGCCCACTCACCTCATCCTGCAATTCTCGTCGAGCCACGGTGGTGCCTATGTGGGCAGTCCGGGCAATACCTTCTGGGTGGACAATGCCGGGCTGGTATACTAATGGCTCGCGACCATAGCCAGAGGCGATGAGGCTCAGGGACATACGCACAGAGCACCGTTTCGTGCCGCGCTGAGCCGTTCCCTTCTTCCTTACCTCCCTACCTTCTTCATGAAACTCTTTACCATTCTCCTCCTCTTTTTACTCCTCACCCTCCTCCTGCCCGCAGTCCCGGTACGGGCATGTGGGGTGGCTGTAGACGGCACGTGTGCCGACTCCGTAGCGGCTGACAGCCTGCCGCAGCCTCATGTGTCGTGGACGAAACGGCTGTTGGACTATTTCAACGATGCCAACAAGAACAAGCGGCACAAGAAGTTCGACTTCAGCGTGATCGGCGGTCCGCACTACAGCACCGACACCGAGCTGGGCGTGGGGCTGGTGGCAGCCGGACTTTACCGTACGGCACAGGCTGACAGTTTGCTCCCGCCTTCGAACGTGTCCCTCTACAGCGATGTGTCGACAGTGGGCTTCTATCTGTTGGGTATTCGGGGCAACCACCTCTTCCCGCAGGGCCGCTATCGGCTGGACTACACCTTGTTCTTCTTCTCCTTTCCCTCCAAGTTCTGGGGTATCGGCTATGCCATGGGCAACGACAAGCGAAACGAGAGCGACCTGAAACGGTGGCAGGCGAGGGTGAAAGCCTCCTTCCTGGTCCGTGTGGCCGACCATTTCTATATAGGTCCGACAGCTGAGTTCGACTATGTGACGGTGCGCGACATGGAGCGGCCCGAGCTGTTGCAGGGCATGGACCGCAGTGTCTGGAACGTGGGCGGCGGCGTGTCGATGGTCTACGACTCACGCGACGTGCTCACCAATCCGCACCGAGGAACTTATGTCGAGGTGGCACAGTCCTTCCGCCCGGCCTTTCTGGGCAACGACTATGCCTTCAGCACCACCGAGTTGCGTGTGAGCGGCTACCAGAAAGTCTGGAAGGGCGGTATTCTGGCAGCCGACTTCCGCTCTACGCTCAACTTCGGAAATCCGTCGTGGGGCATGATGGCCCAGTTAGGCAACTCCATGTCGATGCGTGGCTATTACGAGGGCCGCTATCGCGACAAGTGCAAGGTCGAAAGCCAAGTAGAGCTGCGCCAGCATGTGTGGAAGCGGAACGGCATCACGCTGTGGGTCGGCGCAGGCACCGTGTTCGACAAGTTTAGTTCGCTGCGTGCCAAACACGTGCTGCCCAACTACGGCATAGGCTACCGCTGGGAGTTCAAGAAAGACGTGAACGTGCGCTTGGACTACGGCTTCGGCAAGAGCGGTCAGTCCGGCTTTCTGTTCAACATCAACGAAGCATTCTGATTCTCATCTCCGATGAAGGAAAAAGTCCTGTACTTCTATGCCGTGGCGGCCCTCCTGTTGCCCAACGTCGGCCTGTGCTTTACAGAAGGCATGGGCCTCTGGGCCTGTGTGGCCAATCTGGTCTTTCCCTTGGGACTGGCGGTATGTCTGCTTACGGTCTTCCGCAATCCCGGCAAGTCGGTGTGGATGGTCTTCCCCTTCGTGTTCCTTGCTGCCTTCCAGTTGGTGCTGCTCTACTTGTTCGGACAGGGCATCATATCGGTCGACATGTTCCTGAACGTGGTGACTTCCAACTCCGACGAAATCAGGGAACTGCTCGACAACTTGGTGCCGGCGGTGGGCAGCGTGTTTGTCATCTACCTGCCTTTGCTTGTTGCCGCCGTATGGGCATGGCATGGGCGGCACACGCTCACAGTCCTCTTCCTGCGACGGGCGCGACAGGTAGGCGGTGTGTTGGTCGTTGCGGGTACGCTGTGTGTCGAGGTGGCCGTGCGTCGGGAGGGGTATTGCGTGAGCGAACAGCTCTATCCTGTCAACGTGTGTTACAATCTGGGACTGGCCCTGCAACGAGGCTATCAGCAGCTGCATTACGTCGAAGCTACGGCCGGCTATCGCTTCGAGGCCCGCAGCGAACACCCGGCTGACAGCACTGAGGTGTATGTATTGGTGATTGGCGAAACGGCCCGTGCCCACAACTTCGCGCTTTATGGCTACAGACGCGACACCAATCCGCGGTTGTCGCGGCAGGAGTCGTTGGTGGCGTTCAGCCGTGTCACCACGCAGTCGAATACCACTCACCGCAGTGTCCCCATGCTCCTGACAGCTGCCACGGCGACCGACTACAACCGCCTGTATCATGAGAAAGGCATTCTGGCGGCATTCCGAGAGGCGGGTTTCCACACAGTTTTCCTGTCGAACCAGCGGCGCAACCATTCCATCATTGACTTTCTGGGGATGCAGGCCGACGAGTGGGTCTTTCTGAAAGAACAGAAGGATGCCGCCGATACAGACCGGTCGGACGAAGGGCTGGTCGATGCGCTGGATTCGGTGCTGGCCCAAGGTCGCACGAAGGAGTTTGTGGTCTTGCACACCTACGGCTCGCACTTCAACTACCGCGAACGCTATAGCCGCGAGTGGGCTTTCTTTACCCCCGATGACCGTGCGGAGGCTGTTGCCGAAAACCGTAGCTGTCTGCTCAATGCCTACGACAACACGTTGCGTTTCACCGACCACCTGTTGCATCGCATCATCAGTCTGCTACAGGCGCGGGGAGGTTTGTCGGCCATGCTCTACACCAGCGATCATGGTGAAAACATCTTTGATGATGACGGCAGCCTCTTTCTTCATGCCGGCCAGAAGGCTTCGCGGTATGAGTTGCACGTGCCTCTTTTAGTGTGGACTTCTGACAGCTATAATGAACTGTTTCCGTCCGAGGTCCAGGCGTTGCAGGCCAATAGGGAACGGCAGGTTGAGAGCAGTGTGTCCACCTTCCACACCCTGCTGCAACTGGGCGGGGTACATACACCAGTCCGAGCAGATTCGCTCTCGTTGGCCAGCGGTTCTTTTGAGGAGCGTCCGCGCAGTTATGTGAACGACCGCAACGAGGCCTTGCCGATCGATGTGGAGCTGTAGGGTGGGGCTGTGTGCGGTTTGTGGGTTTGAAGCACATGGAAGCGGGCGCAGTCCCAACAGACAGAGCGGGTTTTCCAACTGGCGACAAGTTGCTTCAGCATGGGTGGTAGCTGTGCTTGTCGTGTATGGAAAACCCGCTCTGCCTGTTGAGGCTGCGCCCGCTTCGGGGTGTATGCCCCGTCAGTGCAAGGCAGCAAGCATATCGGCATCATGTCCGCACGGGCCGTTTCAGCGATGTGCGGCTTGGCCTTGGAGCTGTCAGTTTTTCTTCTTGAACAGTTCGGTGAAGAGGTTCAGGCTGTCGGGATGCTCTTCGACAAAAGAGTCAATGTGGCGCATCCGTTTTTGTTCCAGAATCTCGTCGACTGCAATCAGAATGCCCGTTTCTTCCACTTCGCCAAACTCATGGTTCACGGCTGTGCCGAACATGCGCATGGTGGGACTGAGTCCCATGTAGGCGTTCACCAGGGGCGGAATGTTGTAGCCGCGCTTGCGCACTTCGGTGTTGAGCGTGCGGTAGTCCTGCTTGAAGTCGTCGCTCACAAAGAGTTGTCGGAGTTCTTCTTCGGGTGTTTCGATGTGGAGGGGACACATGGGCACGACCAGCTTGTCGGGGTCGCCGAAGTGCTTGTTGAGGAAGAAGAGAATCATGTCGCGCGCCTGGCGGTTGAACGACGGATACATGGTCATCTTTCCGAAGAAATACTTGAGGTTAGGTATGACCACCGTGAGTGCACCCAGTCCGTCCCACAGGTTGTCGAGGGCAAAGATGCCCTTGCTCAGTGCGCGCGTGCTCTGGTATTCAAGCGTGACAAACGAGCGGCCCAGTTCCACCGTGTCGGCCAGATAGGTTTGCATGAATTCCTCGGAGAAGTGGAACATGTGGGCAGTGGCCAGACTGGGTTGTCCGTCGGCATTGAAGGAAATTTCGTTGCCTGGCAGAAAACGGTAACCACCCAGAATCTGCTCCTCTTCGGGATCCCACACGATGAGCTGGTAGTAGGGATGCTCGCAGGTGTCGAACTCGTCCCAGTCGAGTTCCATGCCCGTGCCGCC
>CALZRA010000022.1 GCA_945828345.1 uncultured Bacteroidales bacterium | reverse complement strand
GAGCACCTGACTGTTAATCAGGGGGTCGTTGGTTCAAGCCCATCCTGAAGCGCACCGCTCATTTGAAAAGCAACAGCCCCGGACGCAACGTTCGGGGCTGTTCTGCTTTTCGGGGAAAGGCCCCACTCCCAGTTGATGGTTGAGAGTGTAAAGCTCAAAGAAGAGTCACTGAGCGGATGACTGCGCCTCATAGTGACCGTATAAGCTTTCAACTATCAACTCTAAGCTTTCAACTATTCTCAGCCTAACCATCTAAAACCATATCCCATTATGTTCATGCGTACATCCATACTCCGCACCTTGGTGGCCCTGTTGTGGCTTGTTCCCGCTGCCACGCTGATGGCCCAGAATGCCGACTTCCATGTGGTGCCCCTTCCCAAGCAGGTGAAGGCCACGCAGGCCGGACACTTCGAACTGGACGACAAGACCTTGGTCTACTGCCCGCAGGGCAACAAGGAACTGAAAAGGCTGGCCGGTTTCCTGACCGACTTCGTGGAAGAATCGACAGGCATCAAGCTGACCGTGACCAACGCGCCCGTACAGCGCAAGTGCATACGCCTGTCTGTGTCGCTCAAGGACAAGAACCCCGAAGCCTACCGCATCAGGGCTAACAGCGAAATCATCCTGCTCGAAGGAGCCTCGGAGGCGGGCCTGTTCTACGCCTTGCAGACGTTGCGCAAGGCATTGCCGACAGGTACGTCGCAGTGCGTACTGATTCCGGGAACCGAAGTCTACGATGCACCGCGCTTTGCCTACCGAGGTGCCCACCTCGACGTGTCGCGCCACTTCGTGGGTCCCGATTCCATGCGCCGCTTCATCGACATGCTGGCCCTGCACAACATCAACCGCCTGCACTGGCACCTGACCGATGACCAGGGTTGGCGCGTGGAAATCAAGAAGTACCCCCGACTGACCCAAGTGGGGTCGCGCCGCAGTGAGACCGTCATCGGACACAACAGCGGACGGTACGACGGAGTGCCTTACGGCGGATTCTATACCCAAAAGGAAATCAGGCAGTTGGTGGAGTATGCAGCCGCACGCTACATTACCGTCATTCCCGAAATTGACCTGCCCGGACACATGCAGGCTGCGCTGGCTGCCTATCCCGAGCTGGGCTGTACCGGCGGCCCCTATGAAGTGTGGCGCCAGTGGGGCGTGTCAGACCACGTGCTGTGTGTGGGCAAGGACCGCACCTTCGACTTCATCGACCAGGTGCTCAGCGAAATCATCCGCCTTTTCCCTTCACAGTACATCCATGTGGGAGGCGATGAGTGCCCCAAAACGCAGTGGAAGCAGTGTGCCCTCTGCCAGCAGCGCATCCGCGACAACCACTTGGAGGCCGACGGCAAACATTCGGCCGAAGAGCGGCTGCAGAGCTATACCATTCGCCATGTGGCGCAATTCCTGAAGCAACACGGCCGCCGCATGATAGGCTGGGACGAGATTCTCGAAGGCGGACTGCCACCTGAGGCCACCGTCATGTCGTGGCGCGGCGAAGCGGGCGGCATAGAGGCTGCCCGCCAGGGGCATGATGTCGTGATGACGCCCAACACCTATCTCTACTTCGACTATTACCAGAGTCAGGACACGGCCAACGAGCCCGAGGCTATCGGCGGCTATGTGCCCCTCGAAAAGGTGTATGGCTACGAACCGCTGCCGGCCGGACTGTCGGCCGAGGAGCAAAAGCACATCGTGGGTGTGCAGGCCAACTGCTGGACGGAGTATATGAAGACCTACCGCCAGGTGGAATACATGGAGCTGCCGCGCATGGCGGCCCTGTGTGAGGTGCAGTGGTGCAATCCCGAGCAGAAGAACTTCGACGATTTCGTGAAGGGAAGGCTGCAACGGCTGGCCGCCTTGTACCGCCTCAAAGGTTATAACTACCGGGCAGGTTTTTGAGGCAGTATATCTCCTACCGCCAGAGAAGATATCTCCTACCGCCAGAGAAGATATCTCCTACCGCCCAAGAAGATATCTCCTACCGCCCAAGAAGATATATCCTCTGGCCGATGCAGTATATCTTCTATCGCCGATGCAGTTTGTCTTCTTCTGAAAGTAGGTACTATTGCTCTGCGGGAGCCTTTTGCCTGAGAGAAATAAATATCGATTATTTGTTCTGCGAGCGTAACAGCTCGCAGATTTTGTATACATTTGCCCCATGACAGTAGCTCTTGCTGCCCCATGAAAATTATCTAACCATTCATAAAACCTTACTCTAATGATGATGAACCAACGCTACTTTTCGCTGCTTCTGGCCGGCCTGCTCCTGCCAGGGTGGATGGCGGCACAGAAGGTGGACCGTTCGAAGTACCCAGACTACAGCGACAAGCTGAAGCCCGATGCTTCGCTGCTCGCCCCGACCGCCAAAGGTACACGGGCTGCCACCACAAGGCCCGACCATGTGAACAATGCCGAAACGCTCTACTTCCCGCCTGTGTTCAACCAGGACGGCGGCTCGTGCGGCTCGGCTTCGCGCATCTGCTACATGTTCTCCCACGAGCTGAACGCCTACCGCGGTCTCGACGGCAAGAACCCCGACAACTATTATCCTTCCCACTTCGTGTGGCTGCTCACTAACGGCAACTCGGGCAAGGAGGACTTCGTGTTGCACGTGGGTGTGCCTTCGGCCAGCGTGTACGGCGGACAGACCTATTCAAAATACTTCGGCAACCAGGAAGAAGTGGACTGCGACTTCGGCTGGATGACCGGCTATGAGAAATGGCATTCGGCCATGTACAACCGCATGTCGGCTACGGCAAACTTCCCGCTCAGCGTACAGACCGAAGAAGGACGTGAGGCTGTGAAGAACTGGCTGTGGAACCACAACGGCGACAACTCGTTCCATGCCGGCGGTCTGGCAGGCATCGGTGTGGCCAGCGGCGGTGACTGGCAGGGCATTCCCAAGACACCTGCCAACGACGAAGCCGGCGCAACCGGCAAGTACTATGTCAACAAGTGGGGCACCTCGGTAGACCACGCGCTGACCATCGTGGGTTATGACGACCGCATCGAGTTCGACCTCAACGGCAACGGCGTGTATGGCGAAGCCTCGGCCGACGAGAAGGGAGCCTGGATCATTGTCAACTCCTGGAGTCCGTGGTGGTGTAACGGCGGCTTCATCTACTGCCCTTACGCCCACGGCGGTGCCTGGTTCAATGCCAACGGCACGATGGGTGACAGCTGGTGGTATCCCGAAGTCTACTATGTGCGCAAGGACTACCGTCCGCTGCGTGCCATTAAGGTGAAGATGGACTATTCGCGCCGTTCCGAGCTGTTCCTCAGCGCAGGTGTTTCGGCCGACCTCAACGCTACCGAGCCTCAGGCACAGCAGGCATTCGACCACTTCAAGTATGCAGGTGACGGACGCAACGGCGACTCCATTCCCGCTCCCGAAGTGCCGATGTTGGGCCGCTGGGCCGACGGCAAGCTGCACAACGAGCCGATGGAGTTCGGCTATGACCTCACCGACCTGAGCGACAAGTTCGACCAGAATGCCCCGCTCAAGTACTTCTTCACGATCCAGACCAAGGACGGCGCACTGGGCGACGGACACGTCTACGCTGTGTCGCTCATTGACTACTTCCTGGACGAGCAGGGCATTGAAACCCCGTGTGAGATACCTCTCGAAGGCGTGGAGATAGCCAATGACGGCAAGCGCACAGTCATCTCGTTCACCGTCCAGGGCCGTGGTGTTTACTCGCCGCGCAACGTGGGCATCACCGACGGTGTGCTCAGCTGGAACGCCCCCGTCACTTCATCGCTCACCCTCACTGGCTATAAGGTGTACTGCGGCAGCGACCTGCTGGCCGAACTCAGCGCCAGCGAAACGAGCTACAGCTTAGAGGCCACTACCGCCGCAACCTATGGTGTGGCTGCCGTCTACGGCACGCAGGAGTCATCGCAGACTACCGTCGAAATGCCCGTTACCAAAACCACCAACTACTATATCAACCTGCAGAAGGCCGGCTTCAGCATTCCCGACGTGTTCGGCGGTAAGCTCGACCAAGCCACCATTGAGTATTGGGTGAACTGCAACTCGCTCTCCAACTGGAACCAGAGCGCGGGTCCGGGCTGGGGCACCTTCATGTTCCACGCCAATGCCGACGGCACCTTCACCGCAGGCTGGGACACCAGCGACCGCCTCAATGTCTCGGGCGCACTCACCAAGGGCACTTGGAAACACATTGCCTTGGTGGTTGACGGCAACAAGATGACGGCCTACGTGAACGGCACGGAGAAGGCCAGCGTCACCTCCAACAAATTTAGCGGCGTGGGCGGCTTTGGTGACCTCGTGTTCTCATCGAGCGGCACAAACTCCGCCTGGGATGCCAAGGTCGACGAGCTGCGCATCTGGAAGACGGCGCGCACAGCCGACGAAATCAAGGAATGGCGCAATGTCGAGTTTGGCGATGCCGGTATCCCCGCCGACCTCGTGGCCTACTACAAGGGCGACCTTATCAATCAGGGTGGCGTACAGAAACTGCGTGACCACACTTCGGGCGGACACCATGCCACGCTGGCAGGCAGCAGCTACCGCAGTTCTTCTACCTCGGGCACTTCGGTCATCCCCTCGAAGGATGTGACGGTAAGCATCAACCCGCCCTCCGAAACAGTCTATGCAGGCGTTCCCTTCAACCTCACCGCTACAGCCGGTTACGGCGTGCAGTCGCTGCAATGGACTGCCCAGGGCGCAGGCATAGAGCAGGCAGCTGTCGTTTCGCCCACGTTGGTATTCAACCAGACGGGCAGCCAGCAGGTCAGCGTGACGGCTCTTTCGCTTGCGGGCGAAAGCAGCACTGCCACTACCCAGATTGAAGTGGCCGCTTCACCTGCTCCCGATGCTACCTTCAAGGCCACCCAGACCACCGTGGCAGCCGGTGAGCGCGTGTCGTTCCTCACGCAGAATCCGCGCGGCGGCTATCTCTACAAGTGGCAGATGCCCGGTGCTGACGTCGAGGAGATGTTCACCGCCAATGCCGCTGCTACCTATGACGTGCAGGGCACCTACACCGTGACCCTCACCGTGACAGCTCCCGACGGCAAGACAGCCACTGAAAAGCAGCAAATCAACGTCACGCAGGTAGCTCCCGTGGCTGCATTCGACGTGTCGCCCTCAGCCGTTGTGAAGGGCCATGCCGTGACCCTCTCCGACCGTTCGAAGCACGCTCCCACCGCCTGGCAGTGGCAGCTCAGCAGCGACCAGCAGGCCATGGTGGGCGAAGGACAGACCCTCTGCTTCGCTCCGACCGTGCCCGGCACCTACAAGGTGAAGCTCGTGGCCTCCAACGAGGTAGGCGTGAGCGAAGCCACTCAGGAAAAGGCCCTTGTAGTCTGCAACGCTGACAGCAAGAACGGCCTGAACTTCAGCTACGACCAGGCCCGTCTGAGCCTCAGTCAGGTGCCGTTCAGCGAAGGCCAGAAAGCCTTTACCATCGACTGGTGGATGCGTCCTTCCACGCTGGCTGCCCAGGGCAATGGCATGGGCGACAGTCCGTCTACTCTCTTCATCTATACCACGGGCAGCGGCGAAATGGTCGTGCAGATTAACGGCAAGACCGTGCGTTCGTCGGCCGGACATGTCATCGCCGGCGAGTGGCACCATTATGCTGTGGCCCTCAGCTCAGGCTCTATCCGCTTCTTCCGCGACAGCAAGCTCATGGAGAGCAAGTCGGCTGGCACCACCACGCTCAGCCTGCCTTCGCAGTTTGTCATTGGCAGCGACGACGCGCCCTTCAAGGGCCAGCTCGACGAGTTCCGCATCTGGAACAAGACACTCTCTTCGAGCAAGTTGCAGAGCTATGTGAACCAGCCCATCGAAGCCGAGAACATGGCCGATGCCCAGAATACCAACGGCTTGCAGGTGTACTACCAGTTCAACCAGTCGGGCGGCGATGCTACCGATGCCACTTCAAACGGCAACACCGGCCTCCGTTCAGGCTTTGGTCCTGACGGTGATGCCTGGACGTTGTCGACCGGTGTCTTCTCGCTCAACTTCGACGAGAGCAGCACCGAAGTGACCAGCCGCTACTTTGTGAACTACAAGGAACCCTTCAAGTCGACCGGAAAGCTCAACGAATCGCAGGGAGACCGCTTCAAGAAGTTGGCATCGTGGTCGCTCGACGGCGAAGTGGTCGAAGGCGGTATCACGACCTGTGCCCACGTGGACAGCGAGAAGAACAATGACCTCACCATCACCACCGGCTGGGACGGCTTCAGCACTTCGCTCCAGAACCACAAGGTCTACCAGACCCTCTCGTTGCCGGCCGGTGCCTATGAGTTCACGGCTACCTATGGTGCCAACGAAGGCAATGCCTCCGGCTGTTACTTGGCTGCCGCGCTCGGCACGGGTCTGCCCGACACCGAGAAGCTCGACCTCGAAGCCCTGGGCTATGCCGAAATGCAGGCCAAGAGCGACGAATACCCCTCCAACTCGCTCTTCTTTGTGCTGCCCGAGGCAGGCGAGGTGAGTGTGGGCATGGTGGTCAACATGGGCGGCATGAGCTGCACCAGCTTCTCGGCCTTCAGCCTCACCAAGTATCCCTTCGAGCGCATCGAGCCGCTGCCCGAAGGCATCGGCACTGTCGTGTTGCCTGCTGACAAGCAGGGCGGCGCCATCTACGACCTGTCGGGTCGCCGCGTGACCCGTCCCGAACGAGGCGGTGTCTACATCATCGGCGGCCAGAAGGTTGTGCTGAAATAAGCCCAGACCGTACGAAATGATTAACACCGGCCTGCACCTCATCGTGCAGGCCGGTGTTTCTTCATGCTTCATTAGGAGCGCGGGCAGGGGCGCGCAGCAGGCTGTCATAACCCCTTTGACGGCCATTCGGCCATGGCACCCTTCTGCGAGCAAACGTATGCCGCCACCCTCACGGCGTGTTCGTGGGCCTCGCTGACAGGCACGCCGCGCAACAGGTCGCTCACCAAGGTGGCCGTGAAGCTGTCGCCAGCTCCCACCGTGTCGGCTACTTCAACCTGGGGAGTTGTGCGGAAGTAGGTTTCGTCGGGTGTGAATATGTAGCTGCCGTTGGTGCCGCAGGTGAGCACCACCATGTCGAGCGCGTAGCGCGTAAGCAGTGCGCGGCACTGCTGCTCCACGTCGGTTGTGCCCAAGCGGAGCAAGCGGCTCACGATGACCAGCTCCTCATCGTTGATTTTCAATACATTGGCCCGTTTTGCTGAGGCTTCGATGATATCGAGCGAATAGAACTGCTGACGCAGGTTGATGTCGAACACCTTCAGCCGGCCTTCGCCCGAAGGCATTGTGTCGAGAAAGCGGAGAATCGTGGCGGCCGACACCTCGCTGCGCTGTGCGAGCGAGCCCCAGCATACGGCTTGCGTCTCACGGGCCAGGGCTTCGAGCTGCGGTGTGAAGGGTATGTTGTCCCAGGCCACGTGTTCGATGATTTCATACTGCGGCACGCCCTGTTCGCCGAGCGTCACGTTGACTACTCCTGTCGGAAAGTCCACGCGCGCCACGGCATCGACATTCAGTTGCTTGCCGCGCAGGGCTTCGAGCGTTTCGGTGCCCAGTGCATCCGTGCCCACGGCACTGACCACGCGGGCATCCATGCCGGCCTGTCCGGCGTGGAAGGCGAAGTTGGCGGGCGCACCGCCTATTTGTTTGCCGCTGGGCAGCACGTCCCAGAGTGCTTCGCCCATGCCTACTACAATTGGTTTTGTCATAGCTGTTTCTTGTTTTACAGTGATAAAGACTAAGGTTATACAATCAGTTGCGCTTCATGCGTGACTGGAGGAAGCAAAGGTAGAGTGCGGCTACCACCATGACGGCCACGGCACCTTGTTGGCCCACTGCATCGGAGGCAGCTCCCATGAGCAGGGGGAAGACGGTGCCGCCGATAAGGCCCATGATCATCAGCGCGCTGACCGCGTTGGCCTGGCGCGGACTGTGTTGCAGGGCTTGGGCAAAGATGATGGGGAAGATGTTGCTGTTGCCCAGACCGATGAGTCCGATGCAGGCGTAGAGAGCCATCTCGCTGCGCAGCACGATGAGACCGCCCAAGGCAACCAGCATGAGCACGCAGCTCACGCCGAACACACTGCGGGGTTGGAACCGCTGCAGCAGGCCGCTGCCCAGCAGACAGCCCAGCGTACGGCACACGAAGTAGACGCTCGTGGCGTAGCCCGCCGTTTCGAGTCCCAGCCCGGCATACTCCATGAGCAGGCGAGGTGCGGTGGTGTTGGTGCCCACGTCGATGCCCACGTGGCACAGGATGCCGCAGAAGGCGAGCAATACGAAGGGTTCGCGCAGCAACCCCAGCGTGGAGGCGAACCCGCAGGCCTCGTCGGCTTCCTGCTCGTGGATGGGCGTGGCCGAGAGCGCGAACACAGCTCCCACGGCCACCAGACCGTAGACGGCAAACAGGATGCGCCAGTCAAGACCCAGTATCGGCAGGCCGCCAGTGGCACCCCAGGCTGCGAGCAGTGGGGCTACAAACGAGGCGATGGCCTTGACAAACTGCCCGAAGGTCAGCGTGGGGGTGAGGGCCTCGCCGCTCACCACGTTGCTCACGAGGGGGTTGAGCGAGGTTTGCATGAGTGCATTGCCTATGCCGAGCAGCGAGAATGCGGTGAGCATCAGTTCGTAGCTCTCGCCGAAGAGGGGGAGCAACAGCGACACGAGGGTCACGACGAGCGACAGGAGCACGGTGCGCTTGCGCCCGATGCGGTTCATGAGAATCCCTGTGGGTACGGAGAAAAGCAGAAACCAGAAGAATACGAGTGAGGGGAAGAGGTTGGCCTCGGCATCGGTGAGCCCGAGGTCTTTCTGCACGTAGTTCGCGGCGATGCCTACGAGGTCTACAAAGCCCATGGTGAAGAAGCAAAGCAGCACGGGCAGCAGGAGGAGCTTATGGTTGTTTGACATGGTCAGATAAATTGGAAGAAGAGTTGGAAAAGTTGCGAAGCCTGTGCGGCCTTTCATGTTACCTTAATCTAATACCTATTATACTTTCTTATAGTCGTGGCTGTGGCAGGCGGGGCAGTGCCGTCCTTCAGCAGACCGACAGGCTTCGCAAGGTGTGTGTTAGTCTGTTATCCTGTTAGAGTTTCACGCTGTAGACCACGCCGCCCGTCACTCGGGCCTCGCCGTCGCTGAAGAAACGCAGGCTGTCATAGGGCCGGGTGGGGAACACGAGGTTGGTCATGGCCACGCGGCCGCCGTCTACAAAGAGTTCGATGGAGGAGCGGTCGATGAAGATGCGCACTTCGTGGCCTTCAGCCTGCTGCTCGACGGGAGCGAAGGTGGCATGGGCAAAGTCGTTGACATAATGCAGCGTGCCGTCCACGGTCGCCTTGCGCGAAGCCTCGGTGTCGAGGTGGTGCGGCTCGACGCGGTTGCCAAAGTCCGTGATGCCGCTCTCGGCGCGGTCCATCACGATGCGCTGCTGTTCGGCATCGAAGTATACGAGCGTCTTCTCACCCTGTACGTTGCAGATTTCCACCCCGCTGCGACCTTTTGCCGAAGGTTGGAGCGTGAACACCAGTTCGAAAGCACCGTCCTTGCCCACAGCTTCCACTTTCTTCTCGCCCAGCGTGAAGTCGCCGAGCTGCCGGGCTTCACCGCGCAGGGCTTCGAGTTCGGCCACAGGTGCTGCGCTGAGGAGGAGCTGACCGTCGGCAGCCGTGTAGAGCTTGAGTTCGCGGGGCAGGGCATTGGCCGAACGGAACTGTCCCTTTGAGGGCGTGAGGTTGGCATATTGCCAGTTGCTCATCCAGGGCATGGCGATGGTACGGCCCGGCGTGTTCGAGTAGCACACGGTGGCGTAGTGGTCCTTGCCCCAGTCGAGCCATTTCGTCACATTGGGCGCGGTGTCGGGCGTGAAGCGGCGGCCGTCGAAATCGCCCGTGAAGTACATCGTACCGCTGCCACCGAAGGCGAAGCCCGGGTTGATGTTCACAATCATCACCCACTTTTGCCGCTTTTCGTCACCATCGACGGGCAGCTGCACGAAGTCGGGACATTCAAACTGGTTGGGCTGCGGTCCGTAGCCCTCGCCCCATTCGCTGAGATACTCCCACTGCTTCAGGTCGCGGCTCTCGTAGAAGCGCATGTTCTTGTCGGCACTCACAATCATCACCCATTTCTCTTCGGGGGCATACCAGAACACCTTGGGGTCGCGGAAGTTCTCCAAGCCGTCGAAGGCAGTGAGCACGGGGTTGGCTTCATACTTCGTGAAGGTGCGTCCGTTGTCGGTGCTGTAGGCCATGCACTGCTGCTGCCGCTGGTGGCCCGGCGTGGTGCCCTTGTGCGAGGTGTAGAAGGCGATGATGTTGTCCTTGCCCGTCTGGGCCGAGTTACGGCTGTCCACCACGCACGAACCGCTGAAGATGTGGCCCATCGTGTCGCGCTCAATGGCGGCGGGCAGGTGCTGCCAGTGGACGAGATCGCGGCTCACCGAGTGGCCCCAATGCATGTTTCCCCAAACAGAACCGTAAGGGTTGTACTGGAAGTAGAGGTGGTATTCTCCGTCCTTGTAGACCAGGCCGTTGGCATCGTTCATCCAGCCGTAGGCAGGCGTGTGGTGATACAGCGGGCGGAAGGTTTCGCGGTTCGCCGTGTCGAAGGTGTCGGCCAGGGCCATTTCCTGCCATGCCAAGGCGTTGGCCGGGAGACCGCGTACGATAAGGCTGTCGGCGCCGTCCCGCAGGGGAAAGGGCACGGTGTAGTCCACCTTATCCCGGGCCAAGCGCACGTCCATCGGCACATCGCCGAGCATGACCTGGGTTTCGGGCTGGTCTTCCTGAACGGGCAGGATGACATACTTGGCCTCATGGGCCACATGGACCACGGTGAGCGTGTCGCCCTGATGGGCAAAGGTGAGGGGGTCGCCTGCGTTGTGGCAAGCAGTGAGGCAGAACGATGCTGCCGAGAGAAGAAGAGCTGAGGAAAGAATATGCTGTGTCATAGTTTGGGTAGAAAGTTGTGCGCTGTGAAAGGCGCGTGAGAGGAACGATTTCGTTAAGCCAAATGAGCAAAGCCAAACTTGTTTGAGCTTTGCCATGGCGAGAAATCGCACTTTTAAGAAGGAAGATGAGTTCATGAGAGTAAGGTTAGAAATTGACTTTGGCCGAAAATTCCACGGTGAAGGGGCGGATGTAGCTGCCCGACATCCAGGCACCGTTGTACTTGGCTGCATCCTCCTTGTCGACGAGTTCCGCACCGGCTATGCTGCCCTTGGCACCCGTCTGGTTCAGGAAGTTGATGACCGTAGCGCCGAGTGTGAGACGTTTGCCGGCCTTCCATTCTACACCGCCGAAGGTCTCCCAGCGGCCGTTGAAGTAGTAGGCATTCTTGATGTTGGCATAGGTCTTCGAGAAGTAGCGGAAGGAAGCCCACACGCGCAGGGCATCGCCCAGAAAGGTGTAGGAGGGGTCCAGTTCGATAAGCACCTTGGGTATTTCCGTCACGATGTTGCCCGTGGCATTGATAGAGCTGACCGTGCCGTCGCTGAAGGTGACGCTCGTTTCGTACTTCTTGTACTTAGGCCGCTGGTAGGTGAAGAGGAAATGCAGGTCGAAGCCCTTGAAAGGCTTGACCACGGCATCGGTGGTCCACCCGATGGTCTCGATGTCGTAGGTGAGGGCCGAAGCCTTCACGTCGTGGTCGTCGTTGGGGTTGATGAGGTTGAGCGTGGAGTTGTTGTTCGTCTTGCCGATGTACGACACGAGCGAGGTGAGGCTCAGCCAGTCGTTGTTGTAGTAGATGCCCACGCGGCCGAGCGGAATGGCAATGCGTCCCGTGTTGGGCATTTCGGCCGGCGCGAAGTCGTTCATCTTCGGCCGCTGGGTGTTGTAGGTGAAGTCACCCGTGAAGCCGAAGCGGCTGTTCACCTTGTAGGTAAGGGCTGCGGTGAAGGCCATATTCAGCCAGTCATACTCGAAGGGAGTGGGGGCGATGAGGGTGCTGCCGTCGGGTGCTGTAGCTCCGAGGTGGTAGTTGGCAAAGCGACCCACATACTGCCCGTCGGCATTGCGTACGGCGGCGTTTTCACCCTGCGAGTGCTGCCATTCCAGGCGTGCGCCATAGTAGGCGTTCCACTTGGGCGTGATGTCCCAGTCGTGGGTAGCATAGAGCGCGAGCTTGTTTTCATCGCCCTTATAGTACTCCGAGGCGTTCTGGTTGAAGTTGTAGTAGGGCGTGTCGCCGTAGTAGTGCGTCTTGTCGTTGGAAGTGCCGTAGAGCAGCTGCGGGTTGGCCTCTACGGTGTGGTCATACATGGTGGTACACGAAGCATAGTCCACCTTGTAGTGCCACTGGTTCAGTCCCACGCGCCAGGTCATGCCGGGCAGTTTCCGTTGCAGTTCCGAAGTCAGGAAGAACTCGTCGATTTTTCCCCGGTTAAAGCACGACATGCGGCTCTGCACGTGTCCGGCATAAGGTGTCATTGTACCGTCAGCGGCTTTCAGCATATAGCCGGCCGAGGCGTTGACTTCGGACATGGCCATGGGAGTCTGGTAGAGGTAGGAGCCCAGTGTGTGGTCATACTTGAGGCGTGTGTTCCACTCCAAGCCGTTGTCCCACTGGTAGGTGTTGAGCAGGGTGAGCTGGTTGCCCCGGCTGGCCGTAGCGTCGTAGAGGCTGGTTTCCTTCACCTTGCCGTCGCGCATATCCATATAGAGAATGTTGGAAACGTTGGGCAGATAGGAGGTCGTGCCGAGTGCGAAGCCGGGTATTTCCCTGACTGAGCCGTCGCCCACATAGATAAAGGGTGCACCCGTCGTGGCATTCGACAGCCAGTGGCTGTTGCTGTAGTGATAGATGGCCGAGAGACGGCCGCGGTCGCCGGCATACGCCTTGGTGAGGGCAAATTTATAAATCTCCGTGCGATCCTGATACTGCGCAAAGCGGAGTTTGAAGCTGCCGGGATCAAAATTCTGGTAGGTGCTGCCGCTGTAGTACCAACCGCCGCCGAGTGCGCCGTTGACGTTGAGGTCAAACTGCTGCCTGCCGAAGTGGTTGGTGTTGTAATTGACGAGGCCGCCAAACGCTTGGGTGGCATCGGTTCCGAGCTGGTCGAAGGAGTTGACGGCGTAGCCAATGTTGCCCGTGGTAATGGCCGTTTCGGAAATCTTGAGGAGACCTGTGTGGCCGAGGCTGCCGTCGCCACGCCAGTGGGTGTTGATGTTGTGCGGATTGTTGTTGTAGACAACGGGCAGGCCGTTCTCAAGTACGTTCACATCGCCGCCGGGCAGGCCGATGGAGATTTCGCGCGGGCCGTTGGCACTCGCTGCATTGAGCATCACGTTGCGTCCGTTCTCTTCTTTCGAGTGTGTGTGCAGGGTGTCGTTGCTTTCGCTTTGCGCCGTGGCAGGAAGTGTCAGGTTGGCCACTGCTACGAAGGGAATGGCCTTGAGACACAATGCCTGGAAGGTAGACCGATTTTTCATGACAATCAGATTTGCTGGTGCTTTGTGAGATGAAAGAAATGTTTGAAGGATACTTGACTGTCGGCACGGCTTCGCTTGGCCGCTTTCGACAGTGCAAAAGTAGGGCGGTCTGTAAGCTCCGTGCTGTCAAAAATGCTGCATCGGCTGCAAGAAATGATGCCATGCAACGCTTTCGACAGTGTTTGCAACCTATGTGACAGGATTTCGCCCGCTTTCATCGCTTAAATGCGTCTTTTCGGTAGGGTTTGGGCACGCGTAGTTGGCTTACAATGGGTGGAGCGCAGACGTTTTTTGGCACAAATTCCGCTTCACGGGACTTTGTGCAGTTTGCGCCATGCGCTATATTTGCAACCATAACCTTAAATCCGACCATACTCCGAATGATGTTTACCAGACCTTTACGCTATTTGCTTCCCGGCTTGGCTGTGGTGTGCGTGTGTGCCGTGTTGACGGGATGCCGAAAGGCCGAACCCCGTTACCGCATAGGCGTGGCGCAGTGCAGCGATGACGACTGGCGCAGCCAGATGAACCGCGAAATGCGCACGGTGGCTGCCGTCCGTCCGGACGTGGAGCTTTGCTTTCGCAACGCAGCTGACCTCAGCAGCCGCCAAGTGGCCCAGATAGACAGTTTTGTGCGCGAGGGGGCAGACCTTATTATAGTAGCTCCCAACGAGGCCGACACGGTGAGTGCCGCCGTCGAACGCGCCGAGGCGGCGGGCATACCCGTCTTGGTGGTTGACCGGAAGGTGCACACGGCGCGCTTCACGGCCTATGTGGGAGGAGATAATCTCAAAATGGGGCGCGATGCGGCCCGCTACTTCGTGGCGACGCACCCTCAGGGCGGCACGGTGTGGCAGGTGACGGGGCTGGTCGGAAGCACGCCTGCGGCCGACCGCGACCGCGGTTTCACCGATGAAATCGCGCGTTTTCCCCAATTTCGCCTGCTCCCTCCGGCCGATGGAGGCTGGAATGCGCGCGGGGCGGCACAGGCTGCACGCCGCCTGCTGGCGCAGGGTGAGAAACCTGACTTTATATTTGCACACAACGACCCTATGGCGGCTGCCGTGGGAGAGGTGATGCAGGCCCACGGTCTTCAGCCGGTGATTGTGGGCGTCGACGCGCTCAATGTGGGCGGGCTGGGTCTGGACCTCGTGGAACAGGGCCGTATTGCGGCCACACTGATTTATCCTACGGCGGGCGACCGCGTGATGGATGTGGCCCTGAGTATACTCGACGGTAAGCCTTATGAACGTAATCAGGCCCTGACTACAGCCTTGGTGACCAAGGACAATGTGAACATATTCCGTCAGCAGGAGCGCCAGATGGTGGAGCGCGAGATGCGGCTCACCCGTCTCGGTTCGCAGCTCAACGCTACCCTGAGCGAGTACCACTCGCAACAGCTCCTGCTCTTCCTGGCCGTGGGGGCCGTGCTCCTTGCGCTGGCCCTGTTTGGCATGACACTGCGTGCCTATTGGCTGAAAGTGAAGTGGAACGCACGGTTGGAGCAGCAGAACCGCCTGCTTGAGGAGCAACGCGACGAACTGGTGCGCATGGCGCGGCATGTGGAGGAGGTCACGCAGTCGAAGTTGAACTTCTTTACGAACGTTTCGCACGACTTCCGTACGCCCCTCACGCTCATTGCCGGACCGCTCGAACAGTTGCAGGCCAAGGTGCAACCCAACGGCACGGAACATGCCCTTCTGGCCATTGCCCGGCGCAATGTGGCGGTGATGTTGCGCCTTGTTTCACAAATTCTCGACGTGCGCCGCATGGAGTCGGGCCGCATGGCGATGCACCTGAGCCGAGTGCCGCTCGGCAAGCGGTTGGAAGAATGGACGCGCAACTTCAGGCCCATGGCAGAGTCCCACCACATTCGGCTCACAACCGACACTTCACAGCTTGCCGCCGAAGGGGAGACGCTCTGGCTCGACGAGGAAAAGCTGGAGCGCATTTGTTTCAACCTGCTGAGCAACGCCTTCAAGTTTACGCCCGACGGCGGGTGTGTCAGCCTCTTGGCCTCGACGGCTTGCACGCCTGAAGGTTGGCTGCTGACCCTGCGCCTGAGCGACACAGGGCGCGGCATGACAGCCGAGCAGGTGGGTCACGTGTTTGACCGCTTCTATCAGACCGATGACCTGGCCGGAGGTTCTGGCATAGGACTGACCGTGGCACAGGGTTTTGCCCAGATGCACGGGGGAGACCTCACGGCCGAAAGCGGAGGGCCGGGCCAGGGATCTACCTTTGTGGCTACGCTCTACGCGCAGCAGGCTCCGGCTGACGGCGTGGAGCAGGCGGCTGGAGCGGGGGCCATGCACATCAATCCTGTCGAGGTGATGCCGGCTGGTGCGACGGGCGTAGCCTGCGCAGCGGCGGGAACGGCCGACACGGAGCGTCCGCTGCTGTTGGTCATCGATGACAATGAGGATATACGCTGCTATCTGGCCATGATGTTGGCTGACAGTTTCCGTGTGGAGGCTGCTTCGAATGGGGCTGAGGGGCTGGAGCAGGCCCGCAAGTTGCGTCCCGATCTCATCGTGTGTGACATGATGATGCCCGTGATGGACGGCATGGCTTGCTTGAAGGCCATTCGCGAAGACGAAGAGATCGGCTGCACGCCCGTCGTGATGCTTACAGCCTGCGCGCTCGATGAAGAGCGCATTGCGGGCTATGAGGGGGGAGCCGATGCCTACATCGCCAAGCCTTTCAGCTGTGCGGTATTGCGGGCCCGCCTGTTGGCCGTCTGTGAAGGCAGGCGAAGGCTGCGCGCCTTGGTGGCCCAGGGCGCAGGATTGCCTGAGAAGCTGGTTGTGCCGCGGATGGACAAGGATTTTGCCACACGGTTGCGTGGCTACATCGAACAGCACTTGGCCGATGCGGAGTATGGAGTGGAGGAGATGGCACGCGACATGGCCTACAGCCGCACGCAGCTGTACCGCAAGGTGAAGGCGCTCACGGGGCTCGCACCCTTGGACATGATGCGCAAGGCACGTCTGAACCGTGCCCGCGAGTGTCTCTTGTGCGGCATGACGCCGACCGAAGTGGCCTATGCCACGGGTTTCTCTTCGCCTTCCTATTTCAGCAAGTGTTACCGGGAAGAATTTGGCTGTACGCCTTCTGACGATGCGGGACGGGGTCAGGCGCAGGTGGCTGCGGGGTCTGATGTGAAAATATAAAGCCTGAAGATTGGGGATGGAGCGATGTCTCCCTATGGGTATTGCCCCCTTCGGCAAGGCTCACAGACTGTGTAGAATAGATAAAGGGAAGCGGCTCCGAGGGTGGAGCTACTTCCCTGTTTATCTGTTTTGCCTTGCCCCGCCGGGCTTGGACTTGTAGAGGAAACTGAAACCTTGGGTGTCCCTGCTGAAGGCTGAATGACAGGGACCCTTGGCGGATTGATTGTTTTGAAGAGAATTGTTTTACTTAAAAGTGCGCCTTGCGTTTCAAGGCTGTTGTATGTTGTCGGCTGTATTGATTCCAGTGGTTGGAGTGCTCCAGTAGCGGTCAGATGCCTGAGAGCTGTTCGAGGAATGTCCCGTTCATGTTGCCTGTGAGGTTAATGAGGCTGAACTGCTCCCCGTGCTTCATGAAGAGGACGATTTCGACGATAACGCGTCCACGGCTTCGGGTGTAGAGCTTCTTGCCTTCCTCTTCAGCGTAGAGCTTGTATCGTTTGGGGTTTTGCTTGGCCAGTTGCAGGGCGTTGGCGTAGAGCGTTTCGGCTTCGGCAGGATTGGGACTGACGGCTAACCTGATCGACTTGAGCTGCGAAAGCACCTGCTTGGTGGTGGAGTCGCCTTCGACTTTGGGCAGTTTGAGCAGCCGTTCCATCATGAGTGGGCTCACGGTGGTACATTGCAGCGAGGTGCCCGGTGCATAGAGGGCGATGAATCGCGAAGCGAAATCCTGTTCCTTTTGTCCCCATGCCGCGAGTGAGAGGAGGGCAGCGATGAGGGTACAGATGAGCTGTTTCATGCCGGGTGCAGATTTAGCGTAGCGATTTTTCGGTTTGCGACTGCATGGCGGCCGAGTCGGCTGCGGCGGTCTTGGGTCCTTCCTTGAAGAGCTGCAAGGCCTTCATCCCCTCCTCATAGGCCCGTTGCGGGTCCTGATAGGAGTCCTTATAGGCCGACTGGTTGTAGTCCCAGGCGGGTGAGTCGCTGCCTTGCGGGTTGGACTGGAAGGAGTGTTGGGCGGCAGTGCCGAGCAGTGTGACGATAGCCACAGCGGCAGCAGCGCGGTAGAGCGGACGCAAGCGGCGGGTGAGCGTGACCTTTTCGGCCTGTACTACCTTGAAGGGTGCGGGCTGGGGTTGCTCTCCGATGGCCTGCAGGAGCCGCTGGTCGAAGTCGCTGCCCAAGTGCAGGCCGGCCTGCTCCTTTTCATATACGAACAGGCTCTTGTAGCGTGCCAGTCCTTCGGGAAGGTCCTTTTGGCTGAAGAAGACTTTCAGGATTTGTTCCTCTTCGACGGAGGTCTGGCATTCCCAAAAGCGTTCCAGGAGTTGTTCTATATATTTATAGTCCATAGTTTTCCAGTTTTTCGTAATGGTTGCGCAGGGCTTTCCTGGCCCGGTGGAGTGTTACCTTGAACACCTCTTCGGTCACGTTCATGGCCTGGGCAGCCTGTTGGTAGCTCATGCCCTCGATGTCGCGCAGCTGGAGTGCGGTGCGCATCTTTTCGGGCAGCTGGTTGAAGAGTCGGTGGATGCGTTGCAGTCGTTCGTCGTGCTCCATCTGCTCTTGTGGCGTGAGGGCGCTGTCAGGTGCGTCGGCCTGTACGGATTCGAGCGAGAGATTTTCGTTTTCACGCTTAGCCATGCGGTCGAGTGCCAGGTTTCGGCAAACGGTGAGGCAGTAGGCTTCGAGACTGTCAATCTGTTGCAGCTCATGGCGCTTGCTCCACACGCGCAGGAGCGTGTCTTGCGTCAGGTCCTCCGCCTCTTGCGCATTGAGCGTGATGCGAAGCCCCGTGCGGTATATTCTGTCCTTCAGCGGGAGCAGGTCGTGGCGGAAATCAATCATTCTCATGGGCGGCTCTCTGTATGGTAGACGGGAAAGGGCGCGAAAAGTTACAGGGGAGATGCAGCTTTTTTTGAAAAAAGTTGCGGATGCTTTTTTCGCCGTGGCTGGTGGCAAACAGCGGATGAGCTGGGAATCAGCATTTTCGGCACAGCAGCAGCACGTGCGATTGGTCGTTGAGCGTGGTGGCAAAAATATAGTTGTCGCCGCCTTCGCGGAGTTTGAGCTTGGCGCGCAGGGTTTCGGTCGAGGCCGGAAAGTTGCGCACGGTGAGGTTGGCGCACGGTGCGGTGTGGCGCAGTTGCTTCAGGTCTTGCTTGCCAAAGCCAAATGCTTGCACCACCTCGAAGCGGCGGCCCGGGAAGCCGTCGACACGTTGCGCTGAGGTGTAGAGGTGGGAGTGGGGATGCAGTTTGTCGAGTTGGAAGCGGGTGGCGGTGAGCTTGAAGGCACCGGCCTTGAGCAGTGCGGGACCGGGCTCGTAGAGGTAGGCGGCGCAGCGGTCGGCATAACGGGGCTGGGCCTGAGCCTCCTCGTCGGGGGTGAAGGTGAAATGCGTCGGGCCTTCGCAGGCGGTGATGCGGACGGGTTGCGCTTCGGATTGGGCCAGCACGAGCAGCAAATCCTTGCATTCGCCGCCTGTACTCACCACAAACACTTGGCGCACGCAGCCCAGCGAGCGCATGGCAGCGGCGATGTCGAGCATGGGCGAGAGCTTGAGCACCGTGTACTGTGACTTGGCTAACAGTTGGGGCAGCAGGGCGCAGACGTCAGGTTCGCAATCTTCAATGCACACCGTCTTGCGGCCCATGGAGTTGCGGCGTGCGGGGTCGAGAAAGAGCAGGTCGGACGCAGGCATCTGGGCCAGGTAGTCGGTGCAGTCGGCACACACCACGTGGGTGTTCGTCAGGCCCAGCAGCGGAAAGTTGTGGCGGGCCAGGCGGCACAGCTCTTCCTGCCTTTCCACATAAGTGGCCTCGGCAAAGAGAGGGGCCATGAAGGAGAAGTCTACGCCCAGACCGCCTGTGAGGTCAGCCATGCGCAGCCCTTGTCCGTCAGCTGGACGAAGGTCGCGGATGAGCAGTCCTACCACTTCGGCCTTGAACCGTGCGGCTGTTTCGCCCGAACACTGTTCGAGTGACAGGCGAGGTGGATAGAGCAGTTCGTCGTGTCCGGCCCATGTGGGCACTTTGGTGCGCAGTCGTTGCCAGCCTTCCACCTGACGCAGCACGAAGGGCACATCGAGGTCGGTGCGTCCGGCCAGTTGCAGGGCCAACTGGCTGACGGGTGTCTGGCGCAAGGTCTTACATAGTTCCAATGGCGTTTTCGGCATGGAGCGGGGAGTGTGGAGTTTGCGGTTTGGGATTATGGTTGAGGTTATAAGGGATAAGGTTATGAGGTTATAAAGTTACTCTTTGAGCGTGCGAAGCTTCAATCGCTCTGTGAGTAATGTTATAACCTCATAACCTTATGTCTCATAGCCTAACAAAATAGGCTAAGTTCTCTTTACTTCTGCTTGTTGTCGTTGGTGACGGGCTTGCCCTTGAGTTCGCCGGTCAGTGCTTGCAGGAAGCTTTGTACCTTCTGCACGTCGGCGGCAGGCATTTCACGGCCCACCTGATAGCGTGCCATCATGTCGATAGCCTTGTCGAGTGTGGGCACACTGCCATCGTGGTAGTAGGGCCAGGTGAGGGCCACGTTGCGGAGCGTAGGAGTCTTGAAGCGGTAGCGGTCGCGTTCCACCTTCGTCTGTGCCCAGCGTCCGTTGTCGGCATCAGTAAGTCCCGACTTGGCGTTGATTTCGCGGTCCTTGAAGTAGTCGGCGCGCTTGCCCATCAGTTCATACGACAGGCCGCCCATGTTCACACCGGCGTGGCAGGTGGCGCAGTTGTACTCCTTGAAGAGGGCATAGCCTTCAACCTGTTCGGCGGTGAGTGCCTGCTTGTCGCCCTTGAGGTAGCGGTCGAAGGGCGAGTTGGGGGTGACGAGCGTCTTTTCGTACTCTGCAATGGCATCGGTGATAGTCTGCTCGTTCAGCCCTTCGGGATAGACAGCCTTGAAGCGGGCCGTGAAGTCAGCGTCGGCAGATAGGCGGGCAGCGATTTCGTCGAACGATGCCGAACCCATTTCGACGGGGTTCAACGGGGGACCGCCAGCCTGTTCGGCCAGTGTGGCGGCGCGTCCGTCCCAGAACTGCACGAAGTTGAAGCAGGCATTGAACGAGGTGGGAGCGTTCACGCCGCCCAGCTGGCCCTTGATGCCTTCTGAGTACTGCTTGTTGTCTACACCTGCCGTGTTGATGCCGTGGCAGGTGGCACACGATACCGTGCCGTCGCCCGACAGGCGGGTGTCATGATAGAGAGCTTCGCCGAGAGCCACCTTGCGGGCATCGACAGCTATCGAGTCGGGGATGGGGCGTACAGGCTCGTTCTTGAACTCTTCGGCTGCCAGCGTGTTGGGATAGAACTGTTCGCGGTGTTGCTTCACCCAAGCCAGGACCATGTCGGTCTTGGTCGAGGTGAGCGAAGAGCCCCAGTGGGCCAGATAATACTGCATGAGGGGCATGGTCCCGTCGGCTACACACTTTTCGACTTTGGCCAGGTCCACCTCGTTCACTGCCTTGCCTTCGGCCAGAGCCTGCAGCATGGGGACAATGTCGAATGCCTTGTAGCCTTCTTCCACATCTTTCGTGATGAGCGATTTGGCCACAGGGAAGTCGGCGTAGAAGGGCAAGTCGGGATTGGCGGTATGGCAGAAGGCGCAACCGCCGTCGTTCAGAATCTGCGTCATTTGCTCGTCGGGAGCCAGCGAGGCATCGGGAGCCTGGTTCACCGCACGGTATGTGACGGCCAAACCGACCAGCACCACGGCACCGCCCAAAATGACTTTGCTTGACTTTTTCATAGGCGTGACATGTAAGGGTTAATAGTATTGTTTGTGATTTGGAATGTTCGGTCAGGGAGATGGTTGGGTTGGGTTAAGATTCAACGGCATAGCTGTGCATGCTGTCGGCCGCACCCGGCAGGAAGTTCACGCCGTACCAGCACATTTGCAGCAGCACGAAGGCCGCAATGAGCCAGATGCATGCCCAGCGGCCTCGGGCGGTGAGGCGGGATGCCGCCACACGGCTGCTGCCGAGACGCAGGTGGACGTACATCAAATAGGCACACCAGGTGGCTGCCGCCCAGGTCTCCTTGGGGTCCCAGCTCCAGTAGTTGCCCCAGGCCTGTTTGGCCCACACGCAGCCCGACAGCATACCGAAGGTCAGGAAGAACAGGCCGATGCGCACCAGTTCGTCGGCTGAGTGAAGCAGGCGGTCGTTCCCTTTGCTGAGACAGCCGATGGCCAGCAGGAAGGCGCAGCCGAACACGCTGTAGGAGAACATGTAGGCTGTGACGTGAGGCACAAACCACGCGCTCTGCAGCGCGGGCATCAGCGACTGGTCGTGGAGGTCGGGTTTAAGCAGGTTGATAGCCATGAACACCGAGGCCACCAAGAGCGAAAAGAGCAGAATCCAGCGGTAGCCCCAGCGCAGGTAGACCCACCAGCCCGAAGCCAGCATGAACAGGGAGTACCACAGGCGGGTTTCGCCCAGCGTGCGCAGCGGAGGCCGTTCGAGGCTCAGCCAAAGCCCAGCCACAAACGTGGCATACACGGCCATGGCGGCGGCAGTGAGCCACAAGGCTGCCCGGCTGCGGGCAGTGGAGGGACGGCGCAGGGCACACACGGCTCCGGCCAAGGCCAAGAGCACGGTGGGCAGGACAAAGTATGCAAAGGCGTTCCAGGTAATCATGTGGCGGTTGAAGGGAAGCTGGAGGTGGATGCAAAATGGAAACAGGCGGGGAGCGGAAGGAGGAGCAGGAACTCTGTCAGACAGCCCGGTGGACGGGGTAGGGCAGGGTGTGGGCGGCGTGTCAGCCAGCCTTGTAGGACCGTCTGGTGCCGTGACGGCCCAATAGCGTCCAGCCTACACCCAGCATCAACAGCGTGATGCCGGCCAGTGTGGCATATTTGGCCGGTTGTCTCACCACCTGTATGATGCAGTAGCGGGGCTTGGCGGCCGAAGTGTCAAAGCTGGCCAGATAGAGGTCTTCGTCCCAACGCACGGCGTGAGGCGCATTGACCGCCAGGTCAACGGGCTGTTCGTCGACCAGCACAGAAGCCCTGTACTGTACGGGCGACTGGTCGGTCTCGTTCCGTTCGATGCTGAAGTCCGCCAGTTGCAGCCCATAGCCTAACGGGTGGCGGCGGCCTTGGCTGTCGAAGGCAAAATGCACGGATTCATCGCGGTTTACCACTGCGCGGTAGTCGCTGTAGGCAGTGCTGCCCACCAGTCCAGAGGCCAACGCCAACCACAGTCCGCCATGCACACACATGAAGGCACCGTCACTGTGGCAGTCGAAGTGCTTCAGGCGGTGCAGCGTAACCAGTGCCAAGTGTGCCAGCAGCAGAACCAACAGGGTCACAAAAGGCCATGAAGTGGTAAACTCCTTCAGCCCCGACAGGCTAAGCCAGCGTGATTGGGCATGGGGAGGAACCAGTCCGCCCGCCACACACCAAACGGCAATGCAGGCCAGCAGTGTGCAGGCCATGCGTCCCGAGCGCAATGTGCGCAGCCACTCTTTCTCTCCCCATTCGTTATTCATAACCCAGATGCCGGCCAGAAAAGCCAAGCTCAAAGCACCGTTAACCGGAAAGCCCCAGCGGTGAGGCTCAATATTGCCGAAGGCCCATTGGTACTGCAGGGCAGCCAGCAGAAGAGGTATGATGCAATGGCGAATGCGCATGAGGCTATATATAATAAGGAGTGGTCGGTGTGGACGTAGCCGGTCCGGCGGCAAAGTTAGTGCAAGGCGAGCGCATAGAAAAAGAAAAGCTGAAAGATTTTCTTTTTGCTATGCCGAGCCGCCGCCTAACTTATTCAAAGTAAGTGATTATGGAATGAAGCGAAGTCCCAAATAACAAAAGCCGGGGGATAGGAAGCGACGGTGCACTGGGAGGGCGTGGCAAAGGCCCGCCCGTTGTCAAGCTGACTTGAGGCGACGGCGCACTGGGAGGGCGGGCCTTGAACGCTCATTTCCCAAAACAAATTGAACTTACTATACTTGACTTGGATGAAAACCATTCTTGTTATATGATAGTTAGTGCAAGGTCGTCTCAGGTTAGCTTGACAACGGGCGGGCTGGAAGCCACGCCCTCCCAGTGCACCGTCGCCTCAAACTAACTTGATAACCGCCGGCTTGAAGCGCTCAAACTGGGAGGGCGGGCTTCTAGCCCGCCACATAAGATGAGAGCGGGCATTAGCCCGCTATACCCTCTTTTATACGCATTTTTAAAGCCGCAAAATTCGTTCAACCCTTCAGCCAACCCTTTATTATCGCTGATTCTCAGAAGAAAAATGGCTGAGGGGTTTTGTCTCCAAACCCTTCAGGAAGGTTCAGCCTGACGATAAGGCCGGGTGCAAGCACATAGTTTCTCCACAAGGTTTGGCTTAGGTAAAACAAGGCCTGCTCCAGGCGTGTCAACTCGCCGAGTTGTCGCCCCAAAGCCTGGACTTGTTTGCCCGAAATCAGGGGGGACAGGAAAATAGGATTACGCTGAAAGTAAAAGTCAGGCTGAACCTTCCTGAAGGGTTTGAGAACAAAATCCTTCAGCCAGTTTACCTATGATAATCAACGATAATGAAGGGTTGGCTGAAGGGTTGAACGATTTTTCAGCGGGTAAATATGCGTATATAAGAAGGAGGAAATTGCCAGGTTATTATCGCTTTGCTTCCTGTATGGGCGGGCCTTTTCCCGTCCTCTCAGCCGTTGGTGCTACAGTGCGCTTGGAGTTATAAGTTGCGAAGTTTTTATTTTGCCCATTCAAAATAAAGGCATACCTTTGCCCACGAAATAAAGTACAAGGTGAAGTTGAAAGGATTCCGCTTGCACAGGCACGGAGTTCTTTCGGTTTTTTTAATGCTTCTGCCTAAACAACTGTAGCAAATCAAAATCTTAAGGCACGCGACATGTCCGAGACCGCGACGGAGCCTAAGCCGCTATGGCAACAAGCTCCGCTGCACAGGTTTTGCAGTTGCGGCACAAACAATTCAAACTATTATGGCATACATGACTCAAGAGGGTTACGACAAAATGGTAGCCCAACTCCGACACATGGAAACCGTTGACCGTCCTGCCGCATCGGCCGCTATTGCCGAGGCACGCGACAAGGGCGACTTGTCAGAAAACAGCGAATACGACGCTGCCAAGGAGGCTCAGGCCATGCTTGAAATGAAAATCAACAACCTCAAGGCTGTCATTGCCGAGGCAAAAATCATCGATGCCTCCAAGCTGCGCAACGATGTGGTACAGATACTCTCGACCGTTGAGATGAAGAACGTGAAGAACGGCATGGTCATGAAGTACACCATCGTCAGCGAGAGCGAAGCCAACCTGCGCGAAGGCAAGATTTCATCGACTACGCCCATCGCACAAGGTCTGCTGGGCAAGAAAGTAGGCGACGTGGTCGACGTGAAGATACCCCAAGGCACTATACAGCTCGAAATCCTCAACATCACGGTAGGAGCCTAAACCAACCGAAAGGAGGCCTCAAAGCCCCACCGCCTTATAATCCTCAAACAATTATCTCCCCATGACAATTTTCTCGAAGATCATCCGGGGTGAAATACCCTCGTACAAGTGCGCCGAGAACGACAAGTTCTACGCCTTTCTCGACATCAATCCCCTGGCCCAAGGCCATACACTCGTAGTGTCCAAGCGCGAAGTGGACTACTTCTTCGACCTTACCGACGAAGAGCTGGCCGAAATGATTGTCTTCGCCAAGCAGGTGGCAGCAGCCATTAAGCAAGCCTTCCCCTGCCGCAAGGTGGGCATGGCCGTGCTGGGCTTGGAGGTGAACCACGCACACATTCACCTCGTGCCGCTACAGTCAGAAGGCGACATGGACTTCCGCAAGGACAAGCTCAAGCTTTCGCCCGAACAGATGCAGCAAACGGCCGAAAGCATCAGCCGCGCCTTTGCGCAGTAAGTGCCGGGAGTTATCTCAAAGCCGGACTGGCATCTCACACCCTTCTTGCAGGCAGCAGAAGCGTGGTGATACCAGTCCGGCTTCGTTGTACAAAAACGTAGTTAGCTCCTTCACCCGCAAATCGCAATCTCTCATTCGTCATACGCAACACAACACACAACACAACTTTACGCCTCCAGTCGAATAATTTGAACGCAAAATTTGTTCATCCCGAATAAATCCCTTACTTTTGCACCACTTAAAGCCTGCGACCGCAGCTTTCGGACTTGTAGCTCAGTTGGTTAGAGCAACAGACTCATAATCTGGAGGTCCTAGGTTCAAGCCCTAGCTGGTCCACCCTAATAATCAGCAACTTACGCACAAAAGTAAGTTGCTGATTTTTCTTTTTGGGAAAACAATGGGAAAACACATTGAATTTGAAATCGGCCCAGTAGAAATTTAATGGGGAATAATTTGGTAGGAGACCGAACTATTTGTT
>CALZRA010000021.1 GCA_945828345.1 uncultured Bacteroidales bacterium | reverse complement strand
TCTTGAACATGAGGTTGAACTGGCGCACGTCGGTCCAGTTGCGCGTGCCGGAGATAGGGCAGACGATTTCTTCGTCGAGGATGATCTGCTTCAGCTCGGCCAGGTCCATGGCGTTCATGGCGTCGGCATAACGCTGGTGGAGCGCGTCGCGCTTGGCCTGCTGTTCGAGCACGCGGGCGTTGGTGGCGCGGAACTGCGCCTCGTCGAAGGCTTCGCCGAAGCGTTTGCGGGCCTTGGCGATTTCCTTGTCGATCTTTTCCTCATACTTGGCGATTTGCTCTTCGATGAGCACGTCGGCGCGGTAGCGCTTCTTCGAGTCGCGGTTGTCGATGAGGGGGTCGTTGAAGGCGTCGACGTGGCCCGAAGCCTTCCAGATGGTGGGGTGCATGAAGATAGCCGAGTCGATGCCCACGATGTTCTCGTGGAGCAGCACCATCGACTGCCACCAGTATTGCTTGATGTTGTTCTTGAGTTCAACACCGTTCTGTCCGTAGTCGTAGACGGCTCCCAGGCCGTCGTAGATGTCGCTCGAAGGGAACACGAACCCGTATTCCTTGCAGTGCGAAACAATTTTCTTGAAAACGTCTTCTTGTGCCATTGTCCTTTCGTTGTTTATTTGCGGTGCAAATGTAGATAAAATCCGCGAGCTTCATGCCTTGGCGTAATAAAGAAATCGTTTTTGTTTGGAGGTAAGAGCAGAGGGAAGAGCAGCCAGCTCATAAAACTTTTACGATAAAGCCTCTGGAAGTGAATCGGTGTAGGGAATTGTGCTTAACTTTGCCGTGGTAATTCAGAGAGTACAACTATGGCAACAGCAACATTGAAGACAATAGAGCAAAATGACAATGTGGGCATGTTCTCTATCTGTTTTGACGGTAGCGAAGTGAGTGAGTTCGAGAAATTCCTGCATGAGTTCAAGGACAATGCCACATATAATAAGGACTTCAACGTGATTCTTTTGGCACTGGCCAAGATTATTGACAAGGGCGCGCTTGAACGTTTCTTTCGCAACGAAGGCAGAATGAGCGACAATGTCAAGGCTCTTGCTATTGACTCGCGAAAGCTCCGTCTGTACTGCCTGCGCATTTCAGACCAGATACTCATTCTGGGAAATGGTGGTGTGAAAACCACACGCACCTATCAGGAAAACGAGAAATTGAGTGGATATGTAATGGACCTGCAAACTTTCGACAAAGTCCTGCTCAGGGCACAACAGTCAGGAAGGGTGACTATCGAAAAGAATATGATAACCGACATTCAGAGTGCTACCTTTGAATTATAACTCATGAGCCTATGACCCAGAATAGTTTGTTTCGGCAGTGTCTTGCTGATATTCCCGAAGAGCAGAAGGCAGAGTTTGAGCTTTCTTTCGGTATTGCAGAGCGTATCTGTGAGATTCTCAAAGCCAGGAATCTCACACAGAAGGACTTTGCCCGCCAGCTGCATAAAAGGGAATCGGAGATTTCAAAATGGCTGACTGGCAGACATAACTTTACGGTGCAGACCATAGCGCGGATTGAGGCGGCTTTGGGCTGCAAGCTTATTCAGGTTGCACAGTGACTCTGGCGGCAGAATGTTTCAGGCAAGGGGAAAGAGCTGGCTGTTCTTTCCCCTTGCCTGTCATCTTAAAAAATCAAAAGGAGGGGGCGGCTTCGGGCCAAAGGGCTTACTTTTGCACCGTTCCACCTGCGGCCCGCCGCGCCGCTGAAAATAACTGTAACGATTATGCACGCACGACTGCTGTGGGTCGACGACGAGATCGAGATGCTCAGGGCCCACATTCTCTTTCTGCAAAAGAAGGACTATGAGGTCTGTACGGCCTCGAACGGGCCCGACGCGCTCGACCTTTGCCGCGAACAGAAGTTCGACCTCATTCTGCTCGACGAAAATATGCCCGGACTCTCGGGACTCGAAACGCTGATGAGGCTCAAAGACATTGTGCCCAACGTGCCCGTGGTGATGGTGACGAAAAACGAGGAGGAGGACATCATGGACCAGGCTATCGGTTCGAAGATCGCCGACTACCTCATCAAGCCCGTCAACCCCAACCAGATTCTGCTGGCCCTGAAGAAGAACATCCACCAGCGCGAAATCGTGCAGGAGGTGGCACAGACGGGCTACCGCCAGGAGTTTTCGCGCATCGGCATGCAGATGACCGAAAACCTCGATGCCGAGGGCTGGAAGGAGCTGTACAAGAAGCTGGTGTACTGGGAGCTGGAGCTGTCGGAGGCCGACAGTGCCATGAACGACATGCTGCGTATGCAGAAGGAGGAGGCCAACCTGAACTTCGCCAAGTTCGTGCGCCGCAACTACGAGGGTTGGGTGAACCATGCCGAGAGCCGTCCGCTGATGAGTCCCGACATATTCAAACGCTGCATCTTCCCCCGCCTCTCGCAGGGCCGCAAGGTGTTCCTGCTCGTGCTCGACAACTTCCGCTTCGACCAGTGGCGCGTGCTCTCGGGCGAGCTGGCCGACAGCTTCGACATGGAGGAGAACCTCTACTACTCCATCCTGCCCACCGCCACGCAGTATGCGCGCAATGCCATCTTCGCCGGACTGATGCCGCTGCAAATCAAGGAGATGTTGCCCGACCTGTGGGTCGATGAGGAGGAGGACGAGGGAAAAAACCTCAACGAGGAAAAGCTCATACGCAGCCAGCTCGAACGCTTCCGCCGGCGCGAACAGTTCTGTTATCACAAGATCAACGACTCCTCGCAGGTTGACCGCATGTTGCCCCAGATTTCGGGCAGCAACGCGCCGCTGAGCGTCTTGGTGGTGAACTTCATCGACATCCTGAGCCATGCGCGCACGGAGTCGAAGATGGTGCGCGAGCTGGCGGGCAACGAGTCGGCTTACCGCAGCATCACGCTCTCCTGGTTCCGCCACACGCCTATCAAGGAACTCTTCCGCCGGCTGGCCTCTATGGACTACGACATTCTCATCACCACCGACCATGGCAGCATACGCGTCGACGCGCCGACCAAGGTGGTGGGCGACCGCAACGTGAACACCAACCTGCGCTACAAGTTGGGGCGCAACCTGTCGTACAACGCCAAGGAGGTGTTTGAGGTGAAGCAGCCCCGCGCTCTGATGCTGCCGCAGCCCAACCTCTCGACGGCCTACATCTTCGCCACCGGCGCACGCTTCTTCGCCTATCCCAATAATTATAACTATTACGTGCAGTATTACAAGGACACCTTCCAACACGGCGGCATCTCGATGGAGGAGATGCTGGTGCCCTTGGTGACGCTCAGGCCCAAGGGCAAGCGCGAGTGAGCGCGCCCGCAAGCTCCGGAAACTCCGGATAATCTGGATAGTCCGGATTATCCGAAGCTCCCGGAGCTCCCGGAGCCTTCGGCCTTACTTCAGGACCTTCTGCCCGCCGGGCAGAAGGTAGATGCCGTGCGGGGCCTGCCGCAGCGAAGCCACGCGGCGTCCGTCGGGCGTGTAGGCCGGGCTGTCGCCGGGCAGCAGGTGGGCTGAGCCGATGCCCGTGAGCGTCTCGTCGAGGAAGCTGAAGGAGATAACTCCGTTGTCGTCCATCGCGATGTTGTAGATGGGCTTCGACATCACGCCGGCGGGCGTGTGGACCGTCATGGCCGGAGTCGAGGTGTCGGTGAGCTGCGTCACCTGTTGCGTGCCGGGGAAGAGGTCACCCTTGTAGAGATCAAAGAACTGTTTGAGAGTGAGACCATTCCTTTTCTTGCCGTCCTTGACCCCGTCGGCGGGCACAAATTCCACCCGCTGGCAGTCGGGGTTCACGTTTACCGTGTTATATTGCCATGCGTTGCTGTCGTAGTCTATGTGTTGCACAAACATGCCCGTGCCCATGCGCGAGGGGTACCACGTGCCGACTTGCCGGTTTTCGAGCAGGTAATATTCCTTTTCATTCTCCGGGTTGCGTATCACGTAGGCCGTGGGGCCCTGTGCCTCCTGTCCGAAGGGATAGAGCAGGGCGAAGGTCGGTTCGGTGAGTTCGTGCACCTGGAGCCAGCCCAGCATGCTGCGCTCGTAGGCCGTGTAGCCCGGGGGCGCATAGCCGTTCATGAAATACTGTCCGTAGTCCATGATGTCCCAGTAGCCCATGGTGAGGATAGTATTTCTGATTTCGTCGTCTTTGCCGGTGTAGTAGAGGTCGGGCAGGCCCAGTGCGTGGCCGAACTCGTGGCAGAAGAGACCCACGCCGTCGAGGGCCGCGCCCGTCACGTCGTTGGGCGAGCTGCCGTACATCTGCAGCAGTTCGTTGCCCACAAAGAAGGAGTTGATGCGCACCGTTCCGCCGTTGGCCGTGTGGCTGCGGGTGGAGTAGCAGGCCCAGATGTAGTCGTTGTAGCCGTCCTCAAACGAAGACTGCTCGCCAGGTCCGGCAAACATCACCGTCACGAGGGGCACCGCGCCTTCGGTGGCATACTCCGCGAAGTCCACCGTTTCCGAAGCCTTGTCGATAGCTTCGGTGACCATGACGTTGAGGTTCGGGTCGCGCGCGCCGTCGCTGCCGTTCGCGCCGTAGTACTGGTAGCCGTTGTCGAGCGTGACGTGGGCCACCACGCGGAACGAGGGCGAGAAGAGGCCGTTGCTCTGCGCCTCGAAGTAGTCCTTGACTGAGCCGATGCAGCCCAGTGAGTCTTCGTCGTGGTAGCCCGGCTCGTTGAAGAAGCGCGTCACCTTGTCCGCATCGTTATGGGGCTGGAACGCCTTGTCGCTGAAGTTGACCATGATGACGGGAATGAGCGTTTCGCCCAGGCTGCACACCGTGCCGCGGCCCGGCGTGCCGTACTGGCCGAGGCCGTCGTCCGTCGAGGCGGCCGCGCGCGAGGTGCGCCACAGCGGCTGGGCGGGATAGCGCAGGTCGAGCAGTTCGGCGGCCTGTTCCGTGCGGAGCGCGTGGCGGGCGGCGAAGTCGGCCTCGGTGGCTTGGCGGCGGCTGCTCTCGTGGGCCAGTACGGCCGAGGCTTGCAGGCGGCCTCCCGTCTCGGCGGCATAGTAGTAGTGGCCGTCGGCTCCGCGTAGCAGGGCCAGGCCGTCGGCCGTGCTGAAGGTGCTGTAGCGCGCGTTTTTGACCACGGTCACGGCCAGCGTGTCGCCATCGGGCTGACAGTGGCGCAGCGTGTGCCGCACGGGCACCGAGGCTGATGCGCCGATGCCCAGGGTGAGGCAGAGAAGAAGGAGTAGTTTATGAGTCATAGCTGAAAGGATTTTTTTTGGGGGTAGGGGGCGGGCGCCCGGAAACTCCGGGCCTCCCGGAAACTCTGGAAAATCCGGAACTTCCGGAAGCTCCGGCTCCTCCGGCCTATCCGGCCGGCTCGACCGTAATATTCGCCTCGCTCACGCGCACCACGCGCACGCGTGTCTCGGGGTCGATGAAGGCTCCGGCCGATTTCACCTCGACCACCTTGCCGTCAATCAGCGCGTTGCCCACCAAGGCCAGGCGCGTCAGGGCCTTGCCTTCGTCGCCCACCTTGACCGACAGCTGTTCGGCCGTGGCGTTGGTCGAGTCGATGCTGGAGTGCAGGGCCACCTTGTCGACCGCCTTCGAGCGGGCCAGCCAAAGCAGGGCCAGGCCCAGTACCAAAACGGCCGCCAGCAGGGCCGCCGAGGCCCAGCCCAGCCCGTAGTCGGCGTAGATCAGGGCCACGTCGGCCACGGCACAGAGAGCCGCTCCGATGCCCGCCAGGCCGAAGCCCGGCACAATGAATATTTCAACCAAGGCCAGCACTAAAGCCAGTGCGGCCAGAATCAGAATGAGCGTCATGTTGCGTAGCGGTTAAGGGGGGGGCGGTAAACGGGGTCAGCGCGCCGCCGTAGCGGTCAGAAGGCCGCGCGGTATTTCCCCTCATCCTTGTCTTCGAGCATCGACAGGTAGGAGGTGTAGCGCGAGGGAGCCAGCTTCAGGTCTTCGAGAGCCTGCATCACGGCACATCCCGGCTCGTGGGTGTGCGTGCAGTTCGAGAAGCGGCAACCGCGTGAGAGGGTGAAAATGTCGCGGAAGTAGTGGGCCACCTCTTCGGGTTCCATGTTGAACGTGCCGAAGCCTTTGATGCCCGGAATGTCGATGAGCGCGCCGCCCTGAGGCAGTTCGTAGAGCTCGCTGTAGGTCGTGGTGTGCATGCCCGTGCCGTGCGCCTCCGACACCTGCGCGGTGCGGGCGTGCGCCTGCGGCACGAGAGTGTTGAGCAGGGTTGACTTGCCCACCCCCGAGTGGCCGGCCAGCAGCGTGGTCTGCCCTTGCAGCAGCTGCTTGAGCGGTTCGATGCCCGTACCGTTCAGGGCCGACATAGGCAGGCACTGGTAGTCCATGCTGCGGTAGATGTGGCAGAGCAGCTCCAGTCGTTCGGCCTCCTCGTCGTTGAGTTCGTCCACCTTGTTGAAGGCGATGCACACCGGCACGCGGTAAGCCTCGGCCGAGGCCAGGAAGCGGTCGATGAAGGTCGTGCTCGTTTCGGGCCGTGCCAGCGTCACCACCAGCAGGGCCAGGTCCACGTTGGCTGCCAGGATGTGGCTTTGCTTCGACAGGTTCGAGGCTTTGCGTACGATGTAGTTCCGCCTTTCGTCCACCTCGGTGATGTAGGCCGGCTGCATGTCGCGTGGCTGCGTGATGGTCACCCCGTCGCCCACGGCCACGGGGTTGGTCGAGCGTATGCCGCGCAGGCGGAAGTTGCCCTTCACCTTGCAGTCCACGGCCTCCCCGCTGTCCGTGCGCACCGTGTATACGCTCCCGGTCGATTTGATAACTTTTCCGTGCACAGGGTTAGTCACTGTTTTAAAAGTACAGGCCGACGCGTATCAGGCTGCGGCAGCATTCGGCGCGTGTCCTTCTGCGGCTGCAGCCGGATGCGTGCCGGCTACTGAGCTTGTTTGGCAAAGGTGCTTCGAAGCGATGCGGTGTAGCGTGGTGTGTCACACCGTCATGATTTCCTTGTTCTTGTTAGTCAGGATTTCCTCGATGCGTTTCACCTTCTTGTCGTGAATCTTCTGCAGGTCGCCTTCGGCATCCTTCTCCACGTCTTCCGAGAGTCCGTCCTTCACGGCCTTTTTGAGTTTGTCGATGCCGTCGCGTCGGGCGTTGCGGATAGCCACCTTGGCCTCTTCGGCCTCCTTCGCACACTGCTTGGTCAGGGCGCGTCGGCGTTCCTCGGTGAGAGGCGGGATGCCGAGGCGTATGATTTCGCCGTTGTTTTCGGGCATGATGCCGATGGTAGAGTCGATGATAGCCTTTTCGATCACGCGGAACATCTGTTTGTCCCAAGGTTTGATAGCGATGGTGCGGGCGTCGGGCGTAGTGATGGCCGCCACGTTGTTCACGGGCACCATAGAGCCGTAAGAGTTGACGCGCAGTTCGTCGAGGATATGTACGTTAGCTTTACCGGCGCGAATTTGTGCGAGCGTTTCTTCGAGGTGCATAACGCTCATTTCCATTTTCTCCTCGCAGTCAGCGAGGCATTTCTTTACGTCGAGCATGGTTTTCAGTTTTGTTTAGGGGATTGTGGGGGCAAAGATAATGCAAGGCGAGCGTAACGCAAAAGAAAACCCCCAAGTTTTTTCTTTGCCTTCCTCCCGTCCGTCCCCGCCCTCTTCCCTCGTCCGCTGACCACCGTTCCCCGCAGTTCCGCTGCGGGGCCCTCCTCCCTCCCGTCCCTTCCTTCCTTCCTTCCTTCCTCCCCTCCCCTCGTCCGCTGACCACCGTTCCCCGCAGTTCAGCTGCGGGGTCCTCCTTCCCCAATCTCTCCCCCGAATCCCCCCGATAATTCGAAATAATCACTAATTTTGCCCCCAACAAACCAAAACCCCTACAGACAACATGGACAACAAGCAATTTGCGCGCACCTTGGTGACGGCCGCCCTGCCCTATGCCAACGGCGGCGTCCACATAGGCCACCTCGCCGGCGTCTACGTTCCGGCCGACATCTACGTGCGCTACCTGCGCCTCAAGAAGCGCGAGGTGCTCTTCATCTGCGGTTCCGACGAGCACGGTGTCCCCGTAACCATCCGCGCCCGTCAGGAAGGCTCCACCCCCCAGCAGGTCGTCGACCGCTACAACAAGATCATCGCCGACTCCTTCCGCGACTTCGGCATCTCCTTCGACAACTACGGCCGCACCACCTCCGCCGTCCACCGCCAGACGGCCTCCGACTTCTTCCGCACCCTCTACGACAAGGGTGAGTTTGTCGAGAAAGAGAGCGAGCAGTACTACGACGAGCAGGCCAACACCTTCCTCGCCGACCGCTACATCACCGGCGAGTGTCCCCACTGCCACGCCGAGGGAGCCTACGGCGACCAGTGCGAAAAGTGCGGCAGCGCCCTCTCCCCCACAGAGCTCATCAACCCCAAGAGCAAGCTCAGCGGCGCGCAGCCCGTACTCCGCAAGACCAAACACTGGTACCTCCCCCTCGACCGTCACCAGCAGTGGCTCGAACCCTGGATCACCCGGCAGCACACCGAATGGCGCTCCAACGTCATGGGGCAGTGCAAGTCGTGGTTCGACATGGGACTCCAGCCCCGAGCCGTGAGCCGCGACCTGGAGTGGGGCATACCCGTGCCTGTCGAAGGAGCTGAAGGAAAAGTCCTCTACGTCTGGTTCGACGCCCCCATCGGCTACATCAGCAACACCAAGGAAATCCTCCCCGACACCTGGGAAACCTGGTGGAAGGACCCCTCCACCCGCCTCATCCACTTCATCGGCAAGGACAACATCGTCTTCCACTGCATCGTCTTCCCCGCCATGCTCAAGGCCGAAGGCTCCTACATCCTCCCCGACAACGTGCCCGCCAACGAGTTCCTCAACCTCGAGGACGACAAAATCTCCACCTCCCGCAACTGGGCCGTCTGGCTCGACGAATACCTCCGCGACTTCCCCGGCAAGCAGGACGTGCTCCGCTACGTACTCACCGCCAACGCCCCCGAAACGAAGGACAACAACTTCACCTGGAAAGACTTCCAGGCACGCAACAACAACGAGCTGGTCGCCGTCTACGGCAACTTCGTCAACCGCGCCCTCCAGCTCACCAAGAAGTACTACGACGGCGTAGTACCCGCCCCCGGCGAACTCACCCCGCAGGACCGCGAGACCATCAGCGAGTTCCAGAACGTCAAGGCCGGCGTCGAGAAGCTCCTGGAGGACTTCCGCTTCCGCGATGCCCAGAAGGAGGCCATGAACCTCGCCCGCATCGGCAACAAGTACCTCGCCGACGCAGAGCCCTGGAAGGTCATCAAGACCGACCCCGAGCGCGTCAAGACCGTGCTCTACCTCTCCCTCCAGCTCGTGGCCAACCTCGCCACAGCCTTCGAGCCCTTCCTCCCCTTCTCCTCCCAGAAGCTCCGCGCCATGCTCCACATGCCCGAAGCCGAGTGGGACCGCCTCGGCAGCACCGACCTCCTCCCCGTAGGCCATCAGCTCGGCGAGCCCGAGCTCCTCTTCGACAAAATCGACGACAGCGTCGTCGAGGCCCAGGTGCAGCGGCTGGCCGACATCAAGAAGGCCAACCTCGCCGCCAACCACAAGGCCGAGCCCGTACTCCCCAACATCCCCTTCGAGCAGTTCGAACAGCTCGACGTGCGTGTCGGCACCGTGCTCAGCTGCGAGAAGGTGAAGAAGAGCAAGAAACTGCTCAAGTTCGAGATAGCCGACGGCCTCGAAAACCGCACCATCGTGAGCGGCATCGCCCAGCACTACCAGCCCGAGGACTTGGTGGGCAAGCAAGTCTGCTTCGTGGCCAACCTCGCCCCGCGCGTCATCAGCGGCATCGAGAGCCAAGGCATGATCCTCTCGGCCGTCAACTTCGACGAGACCCTCAGCGTAGTCACCGTCGACCGTCCCGTCGTCCCCGGCAGCCGCGTAGGGTAGTCTTCTGACAAGAAAGAAACCGGCGTTCAAGGAGCGCCCCGAAGGGCAACGAGTCCTAAAAGGGCCCACAAGCGTTCAAGGCGCGCCCCTAAAGCCCAACAAGCCCACAGCCCAGGGCAGCGCCCTGGGTAGAACCAGGCGATAAAGTGCGCCCTGAAAGGGCAAAAGCGTAGAATCAAACAGTCGCTTTTGTTCTTTCAGGGCGCACTTTCATGTGTCCGCTTATTCAAACTCGGCCTTCACGTCGAAGCACGGGCAAGCCTTGGCCGCAAACTCCCGGTGGCCGTGCACGCCGCATCGCGGAAAGCGCAGCCTGAGCAGCAGCACCAACGCCTGGAGCGCAATGCGCTGTGCCGAAGTGCGCGTGTCCATGGGCGTACGTCCGTCGGCCGCAATCCCGCCCACGTAACACACACCGATGCTCCGCGCGTTATGGCCCCGACAGTGCGCCCCCTGGCGTTCGAGCGGGCGGCCCGGCATCACGCAGCCGTTGCGGTACACCACAAAGTGGTAGCCGATTCCGCTGAACCCCTGCGCCTTGTGCCACCGGTCGATCTCCTCGACCGTCACATCGCGCCCCTCGGGCGTGGCCGTACAGTGGATGATGATTTCGTCAATCTGTCTCATAGTGAGTGGAGTGTTTTTTTAGTTAAAAGAGAAGGGGGCAGCGTCAGGCGTGCGGCCGGTTGGGCAACGCCTCCCTGTGCCACGGGTCGGTCAGCGTCTTCTCGCCCCGTTGGCCTCCGTTCGGACGGAAGCGCGCCAGCGTGTAGATCGTCACGCCGAAGATAGACCCGGCATACATCAGCGTCTGGCCCACATACCACAACACCGAATCGGAGATTTCGCCCATCGGGTCGGCCACAAAGCCGGCCACCGACAGACCCACGCCGCTCAGCAGCATGAGCAGGGCCGAAAGCTGTGAAAGTTTGTCTTTGTTCATGGCAATGCAAATGGTGGTTTAACAGCTAAATAAGTGAAAATCAATCCCTGCGCCCCGGAGAGGGCAGGGCGGGGCAGCAAACGGCGGAACCGGCGCTCCCACTCCGGGCCGCGTCCGGTTCCGCCTGCTGGTCAGCCGGTCCCGGCTGTTACTCTCCGCTGGCCGACGACGGCGTCTTGTAGGGCTGGAAGTTGATGTTGCCAGCCTTCAGGTGCATCGTCATGGTCGCGCTCATCGTGAAGCGGCAGCGCACGTGCTTGATCAGCGACGAGTCACACTTCTCGATGCTGTCGACACCCTTCGAGGCCAGGGTCGGGCGGAACGAGCCGAGGTCGCCCAGGCGCACGGACTGGCCCTGTACAAGGTGGTTCGAGATGGCATGTTCGAGCGCGTCGAGACACGCCTTCACGTCAGTCGAGGTCAGCGTCGTCTTCTGCTCGATCTCCTGGATCAGCTCCTTGCGCATCACAGGAGGGGCAGGTGCGATTTGGGGGAAATACTTCGGCTCGCCCGTACGCGGGCTCTTGATGGAACGGATAACATACTGGATCATGGCAGTAAATGTTTGTTGGTGAGTAAAAAGGTAAATGTTAACAGACAGCAAACGTGTGTGTCACCTCGCGAGGGTTCATAGCGTTTCCTTATCTGTTACAAAGGTAGCAATATCTCTCTGAATGACCAAGCGAAAGCCCCTTTTTTTCGTCCTTTTTTGCCCCTTTTTTCGCTCCCTTTTTTCGCTCCCGTCCCTCCTCCTCCCGCCCCTCCCCCGTCCGTGGCCTTCGCCCCTTCCCCGTCCGCTGACCACCGTTCCCCGCAGTTCGGCTGCGGGGCCCAGGCTGCGGGGTCCGGCCATCGGGAGCTACCGCCCCTCCCTCCAGGAGTCAGTCATCTCCAGCAGCCGTTCGAACTGCCAGTCCACGAGCTGTTCGAGTTGCCGTTTCTGGACCACGGCCGTCACGCGGCGCGACGCCAAGGGCAGCTTCAGCTTCAGGAAGGAGCAGACCTTCCGCTCCTCGTCCGAGCCTTCGCGCGTGAGCAGCACCATCTCCACGCCGATGAGCGCGTCAGGCGGTGTGGCGAGCCACTCCTCGCGTGTCACGCAGTGGCCGCGCCGTGAGGGAGCCTCCTGCTGCTCCTGCCCTTCGAGCAGCCGTTCCAGCTCCCGCTGCCTGGCCGGCAGGTAAGTGTTGTGAAACTCCCGTCCCAGCCGCGTCATGTCGAGCGTCGCATACTCGTTGTTGTAAAGCCCCACGGCATAGCGCGCGAAGAACTGCATCACCTCTGTCAGCTTCAGCTGCGCAGTCCTCTTGGCCATCAGCTGCGCATACTTCGCCGTCGTCTGGGCCAGCTTCTCGTTGAGGCTGCGGCAGCCCAGGTCGTAGATGCCCGTCATCTGCACCAGCAGCCACGCCTGCGGGCAGTTCGGGCCGTAGAGCACCTCCAGCGCGCCCACCGGCGGACACGTCCACTTGTAGGCCGTCTGCGTGTTGTCGATAAACATGTCCCAGTGCTGCGGGCCGTAGTTGCGGCAGAGCATTTCAAAGGTCGGGTTCTTGCTGCACCATTCCGATGAGATTCCAAATTCTCTCAAGCGAATCGGGTTGAGCTGTTTGAGCGGCAGCCCCTGCGGTTTCGGGCTTGCCTGCGGCGAGTCCGGCATCGGATTGCCGAACAGGTCGTTGGGAAAGTTGGGTCTTGCGTTCATGGCTTATGTTGTTTGGGTTGTCAAATTCGATTTGTCTCCTGTTCCACATGCTCACGGCCGCCTGCCAGCAGCGCATAGGCCGTTCGCCCATCATCCAGCCCCGGGCCTCGTAGTAGTCCACGAAAGCTCTGGGCTGCACGTGGTCCAGCTCCGCGTGCTTGCAGTAGTCCGTCACAGCCTCCACTGAAGGCGGCACCAGGCAGTCCGTCTGCCCTTTCCCCTTCACCTTCGGCACCGTTTTGGCAGTTTTCGGCGCGAGTGCCTCTCTTTTTTCTGAAAGAAAATCTTCTCCTGTTCTTACTTTCTCCTTATACGTATCCTTATTGTTTTCGCGCGTTGTGTCGCTCGTTGTGTCGGTCCGGCCTTTTTTGAGGTCCTTCAGCGTAGTCACAGACGGGCTTTTTCTGCCCCTGTTTGCGGGCAGTTTGCAGCGCTGCTGTTTCTCCTTGGTTTTCAGCTTCTTGGCTCCCTCTTTCGGGGTCGTTTTTGGGGTCCTTTTCGGAGCCCTTTCGACAGGGGTTTCGGCGTTGTTTCGCGTTGTGTCGATTACTGTGTCGATTACTGTGTCGATTACTGTGTCGCTTGTTGTGTCGCTTGTTGTGTCGGCGGCGGCGTGTTTTCCCTGTTCCAGGGGCGCGCTTTGCGGTGCAGGTGCGTCCATGGCGCCGGCCTCCGGAGTGGAAGGCCGGCCCTGCGTCGCATGTTCGGGCGAGATGATCCGCGCGAACTTGTTTTCATAGTCGGTGATAGAGATAATGGTGGTGCAGCATCTTTTTTGCATCGTGATTTCGCCCCGTTCGGCGAGCTTGACGAGGAAGCGTCTCACACGGCTTACATGCCACTTCCAGCGTTGCGCTATGAAGTTGAGCGAAGCCGCCACCTCACCCTGACCGATGGTCACGCTTCGGTGGCCGACGTTCACGGTAGAGCATCGTTTCGCAAAGTGGGCCATGTTGACCAAGTCGAGCAAGGCCAGTTCGTGGCTGACGGGGCCGGTAGAGCGTTGCACGAGCGAGGACAGTACCTTGCGCGGCAACATAATGAATCCATTGGGAGTCATGGCATTCAGAGAAAAGAAAAAGAAGGTGAAAGGAGAGGATAATCGTAGCTTAAAAAGCGAGGCAGGGTAGCGTCCGTAGTCACAAGGGGCTATGTCCGTGTCGTTCAGTTCAGATCAGGAAGCGGGCCGTAGTCAGCCCGTGGGAATCAAGTTTTTTCAGTGTTCTTCGTGTGTGGTTTGTGCGGCGTAGAGGTTGAAGTTTTTGAATGGGGTTTGTTTCAGGATCTTGTTTTGTGTGAGGTGTTAATTATTGTTTGTGGTGTCCGGCACGTGTTGTGCAGGGCGTTGTCCCCTGGCGTGCGTGTCAGTTCGCCACCGTTTTGTCGACGAAGGGGCACTTTGCCAGCACAAGGCCAGCCCTATCATCGTCAACTGCAAAAGTAGATTATCCATTCCGAACAGCCAAGCGAAAATTAAAAAAGTTTCGCACCGATTTTTCTCTCGTCAAATTTGGGTTAAAAAGGCTGAATCGAAGGCACGGCCCCCGGAAGCTCCGGCCCCTTCGGAAACTCTGGATTTTCTGGAACTTCTGGATAATCCGGACCTCCCGCCTCTCCCGTCTCTCCCCGCCCACCCTCCAACAAGATGCCGACTTGTTGCGCCGAAGTGCCGATTTGTCGCGCCGGAGTGCCGACTTGTAGCCGCCTTCTCCGCCCTCTCGCCCCTCAAAAATCCTGGTGGAGCGAGATTTTTTGGGCCATGCGTGCAGCAGCTCGCAGATTTTGTATACATTTGCTAACCATACGACTAATACAACCCTGCATTATGGATATTGTTGAACGATTTCTGAAGTACGTGAGCTTCGACACGCAGTCGGCCGAGGATGCCGGCAAAACCCCGAGCACCGACAAGCAACTCAAACTGGCCGAATACCTGGCCGACGAACTGACGCGCCTGGGGCTGACCGAGGTCGAACTCGACGCCAACGGCTATGTCTATGCCACCCTCCCCGCCAATACCGACCAACCCGTGCCTACCATCGGCTTCATCGCCCACATGGACACCAGCCCCGACTGTTCGGGATGCAACGTCAGGCCCCGCATCGTCGAGGCTTACGACGGCGGCGACATCGTGCTCGACGCCCGGCAGGGCATCGTCACCTCGCCCCAGAAGTTCCCCGAACTGCTCGACCACGTGGGCGAGGACATCATCGTCACCGACGGACACACCCTCCTCGGGGCGGACGACAAGGCCGGTATCGCCGAGATTGTCGATGCCATGGAGTACCTCCTCCAACACCCTGAGCTGAAGCACGGCAAGGTGCGCGTGGGCTTCAACCCTGACGAGGAAATCGGACTCGGCGCACACAAGTTCGACGTTGCGAAGTTCGGCTGCGAATGGGCCTACACCATGGACGGCGGCGAGCTCGGCGAACTGGAGTACGAGAACTTCAACGCTGCCTCGGCCAAGGTCGAGGTGCGCGGCGTGAGCGTGCACCCCGGCTATGCCAAGGGCAAGATGGTCAACGCCGCCCGCATCGCCGCCGAATTTGCCGCGCAGCTGCCGACCCACGAAACGCCCGAGCAGACGCAGGACTACGAGGGCTTCTTCCACCTCTTGGGGCTGGAGGGCAACGTGGAGCACGCCTCGCTCACCTACATCATCCGCGACCACGACCGTGCCCGCTTCGAGCAGCGCAAGGTGTTCATGCAGCGCGCCGTGGAGTGGTTCAACGTGAAGTATGGCGAGGGCACGCTCCAGCTCGCGCTCAACGACCAGTACTATAACATGCGCGAAAAGATCGAGCCTGTGCCCCACGTGGTTGACCTCGCCGTCGAGGCCATGCGCGCCTGCGGCATACCGCCCAAGGTGCGGGCCATCCGTGGCGGCACCGACGGTGCACAGCTCTCCTTCATGGGCCTGCCCTGTCCCAACATCTTCGCCGGCGGACTCAACTTCCACGGTCCCCACGAGTTCCTGCCTGTGCCTTCGCTGCGCAAGGCCGCCGCGCTGGTGGTCAAGATTGTTGAGCTCACCGCCCGCCGCGCCGGTAACTGACCCCTTCCCCGCGTGCCGCCCGCGCCGCCTGCCCCAGGGCCTGAAGCCTGGATGCAGCCGCCCGGGCGGCACGCCCGCCAATAACAGCCCAGTTCATGGAAAACCTCATCTCCGACCTGGCCCTCATACTCATCTCGGCCGGCATCGTCACCCTCCTCTTCAAGCGTCTCAGGCAGCCCCTCGTCTTGGGCTACATCGTGGCCGGCTTTCTCAGCGGGCCCCACATGCCCTACACCCCTTCGGTGAGCGACACGGGCAGCATACAGACGTGGGCCGACATCGGCGTGATCTTCCTCATGTTCACCCTCGGCCTGGAATTTTCGTTCAAGAAAATCGTGAAGATGGGTGTCGGTCCTGTCGTGGCCGCCTGCTGCGTGATGTTCTGCATGATGAGTGTGGGCAGCGCGGTGGGCCACCTCTTCGGGTGGGGCAGCATGAACAGCCTCTTTCTGGGCGGTATGCTCGCCATGTCGAGCACCACTATTATATATAAGGCCTTCGACGACCTCGGCCTGCGGCAGCAGAAGTTTGCGGGCGATGTGCTCTCCGTGCTCATTCTGGAGGACATTCTGGGCATCCTCCTTATGGTCGTGCTCAGCGCGCTGGCCGTCAGCCGCCAGTTTCAGGGCATAGAACTCGTGGGCAGCCTCTTCAAGCTTGGCTTCTTCCTCATCCTGTGGTTCGTGGTGGGCGTGTACGTGGTGCCCCTCTTTTTGCAGAAAAACAACCGCTGGATGAACCGCGAGACCCTGCTCATCGTGAGTCTGGGCCTGTGTTTCCTGCTCGTGGTCATGGCCGGACGGGTGGGCTACAGCTCCGCCTTCGGAGCCTTCATGATGGGCAGCATCCTGGCCGAGACGGTCGAGGCCGAGAACATCGAGCGCGTGGTCTCGCCCGTCAAGGACCTCTTCGGCGCCATCTTCTTCGTGTCTGTCGGCATGTTGGTCGATCCCGCCGTGCTGGTCCGCTACTGGCTCCCCATCGCCGTGCTGTGTACCGCTATCATCGGCGGCCAGGCCGTGTTCGGCTCGTGCAGCTTCCTGCTGTCGGGCCAGCCGCTGCGCACGGCCATCCAGAGCGGCTTCTCGCTGGCCCAGATCGGCGAGTTCGCCTTCATCATCGCCTCGCTCGGCACCACCCTCGGCGTCACCGATCCCTTCCTCTACCCCGTGGTGGTAGCCGTGAGCATCATCACCACCTTCTTCACCCCCTACATGATCCGGGCCGCCACGCCCGTGGCCCGCAGTGTCGAGCGTATCGTGCCTGACAACGTGCTCCACCGGCTGTCGCGCCGCCACAAGCCCGGCCGTCCGGCCGAGACGCTGCCCGACGAGCACCTGTGGAAACGCCTCCTCACGGCCCTCGTCGGACAGGTGGGGGCCTACCTCACCCTCAGCATCGCCGTCATCCTGCTGGCCTTCTCCGTGCTCCTGCCCCTGAGCCGCGGCCTGCTGGGCCACTGGCCGGGCAATGCCGTGTGTGGCGTGCTCACCCTGCTGGCCGCCTCGCCCTTCCTGCGCGCTATCGTCATGCGCAAGAACCACTCCGACGAGTGGAAACAGCTGCGCCGCCGGGGCCGCCTGAGCCGCGTGGGGCTGTGGCTTACCTTCGCCGTGCGCTACGTCATGGCCGCCGCCGCCGTCTACTACGTGCTCGACTTCCTGTCGCCCCTGTGGTGGCCCTGGCACGCCGCCGCCGCGCTGCTCGCCGTGCTGCTCATGGTCGTTTCGCGGCGGGTCAAGTGGACGAGCATCAAGATGGAGCGCACCTTCCTGCAGAACCTGCGTTCGCGCGAGGTCATGGCGCGTCACGCCGCCGGCAGCGGCGCACCGGGCTATGCCGGCCGCCTGAACAGCCGCAACATCCACATAGCCTCGCTCGACGTGCCCGAGCAGTCGCTCTGGGCCGGCAAGCGGCTGGGTGAGCTGGGCTTCAGCCACACCGACGGAGTCATGGTGGCCGCTATCGTGCGCGGCGCGCACCGCCTCAATGTGCCCGACGCGCAGGCCATGCTCTTTCCCGGCGACCGCCTCGAAGTGATCGGCGACGACGAGAGCCTCCAAGCCTTTGCCGCCCGCCTCGGCCGCGAGCAGCACCCCCTGCCGCCACTCAGCAGCGGCTTGCAGCTGCGCCGCCTCCTCGTGCGCGAGGACCTGCCCTTCGTGGGCCAGACCCTGGCCCAGAGCGGTATGCGCGAGCGCTGGCACTGCATGGCCGTGGGCTTCGAGGACGACGAGGGCAACATCGAGCCCGCCACGGCCTCCCGCCTCATACGCCGCTCCGACGTGATGTGGGTCGTGGGCGAGGAGAGCGACGTGAGGCTGCTGGTGAATTGGGGAAGGTGAGGGGATAGGGGATAGAGGTTCTAGAGGTTCTAGAGGTTCTAGAAGTTCTAGATTTTCTAGAGCTACTAGAGCTTCTAGAATCTCTAGAGCTTCTAGGAATCTCAGAGCCCTCAGCCCTTTCAGAGCCGCTCCTTCCCCCAAAAATCGCTTTCTCCGCAAAAAAAACGCCTAAAAGTTTGCTCGGTAAAAAGAAAGTCGTACTTTTGCACCCGCATTCGGGATGTAGCTCAGTCCGGTTAGAGTACGCGTCTGGGGGGCGTGTGGTCGCTGGTTCGAATCCAGTCATCCCGACTTGACGACACAAGGCAGTTTGCGGTTCGTTCCGCAGACTGCCTTTTCGGTTTTACGCCCTGAGCCGCGAGCGCGCCTGCCGCGCCGGGCGAAGGGGCACAATCATTGTTCTTACCATGTATACCATCCAAAATTCCGAACTCTGCGTCACCGTCAGCCCGGTGGGCGCAGAGCTGCAGAGCGTGCGCGACGTGCGCTCCGCCACCGAATACCTCTGGCAGGGCGACAGCCGCTGGTGGAGCGGCCGTTCGCCCATCCTCTTCCCCATCGTGGGCGGCCTGTGGAACGGCACCTGCCGCCTCGGCGACACCACCATGCAGCTCGCCAAGCACGGCTTCGTGCGCCGCCGCCCCTGGCGCATGGTGGAGCACGAGGCGCAGCGCGTGCGCTTCGAGCTGGTCGGCACGGTCGGCGACTACGCTGTCTTCCCCTTCGCCTTCAGCCTCAGTGTCACCTATACGCTCGAAGGGCGCAAGGTGCTGGCCGACTTCGAGGTGCGCAACCTCGGCGGCAGTGAACTCTTCTTCCAGCTGGGCGGCCACCCCGCGCTCAACCTCCCGGGCTGGTGCGAGGAGGAGCCGGTCGACGGCTACCTGAAGCTCGAAGGCAGCGCGGAGAGCGTGCTCCGTGTGGGCGAACAAGGCTGCTGGCTGCCCGAACGCCACGCCGTGCCCCGCGAGGCCGACGGCCTGGTGCCCCTGGGTGTCGACACCTTTGCCCACGAGGCCCTCATCTTCGACCAGGGCCAGGTCACGGCGGCCACCCTGCTCGACAAGCAGCGCCGCCCCGTGGCCCGCGTGGAGAGCACCGCCCCGGTGTGGCTCTTCTGGAGTCCGCAGGGCCTGCACACCCCCTTCGTGTGCTGCGAGCCGTGGTACGGCCTCTGCGATGCCGTAGGCTTCGAGGGCACCGTGCCCCAACGCCCCTACATGCAGTGCGCCCCCGCCGGCGGCAGCTGGCAGGGCGGCTTCAGCATCGAGGTGCTTGGCTGCTAAATACTGTTGTCTTATTGATTTGAAGGCCGCGCCGGCACAGACCGGGCGCGGTCGTTTTGCCTATGAAACCCGAAACCTCCCTCCAGCCGCAGCGTGAGCGCGCCATCTACCGCGTCACGCTGTGGGGCAGCGTGGTCAACTTCCTGCTGCTGCTCTTCAAGTTTGTCGCCGGCGTGGTGGGCGGCAGTGCCGCCATGGTGGCCGACGCCGTACACTCCCTCTCCGACTTCGTCACCGACATTGTGGTCATCCTCTTCGTGCACCTGTCGGGCAAGCCCTGTGACGGCGACCACAAGTATGGCCACGGCAAGTACGAAACCCTGGCCACGGCCCTCATCGGGCTGATGCTGGCCGTCGTGGGTCTGGGCATATTATACAGTGCGACCACACAGATTTATGACTATCTGTGTGGCCGCACCTTGTCGCAGCCCGGCTACATCGCGCTGGCGGCTGCGTTGCTCTCGTTGGTGTCGAAGGAGGTGTTGTTTCAGTTCACGGTGCGTCAGGGCCGCCGCCTGTCGTCAGCCGCCGTGGTGGCCAACGCGTGGCATCACCGCAGCGACGCCCTGTCGAGCATCGGCACGGCGGTAGGCATCGGCGGGGCTATCCTGTTGGGCGAGTCGTGGCGTGTGCTCGACCCCTTGGCCGCACTGGTGGTAAGCTTTTTCATCCTCAAGGTGTCGGTGGGCCTCTTCGTGCCCAGCTTGGAGGAGCTGCTCGAAAAGTCCCTGCCCGCCGAACAGGAGGAACTCATCTGCGACACCATCCTGCAACAGCCCGGCTGCTCCGACCCGCATAACCTGCGCACCCGCCGCATAGGCAACTATGTGGCCATCGACGTACACTTCCGCATGGCGGGCCACACGCCTATCAGCGAGGCCCACCGCGCCACCCGCGAAATCGAAGACCGCCTCCGCCAGCACTTCGGGCCGCAGACCTTCATCAATACGCACGTGGAGCCGGTGAAGGCGGCTCCCGCCGGGGAGGCCGGGGAGGCCGGATAGTCCGGATTATCTGGAGTTTCTGGAGTTTCCGGCGCGTTCGGCGGAGCACCCGCTCACTCGCCGACGACCGTCGCCCGCAGGATGCGCGCGTCGTCGAAGGGGCGGTCGTGTTCGTCGCGGCCCATCCACTGGATCGTATCGACCACCTGCAGTCCCTCGACGATTTCGCCGAAGACCGTGTACTGCCCGTCGAGATACGGCACGCCGCCTTCTGACTCATACACCTCGCGCACCTCGGGCGTGAGCTTCACCGCTCCGCCCGTGTGCTCGTCGAGCCAGGCCTGCGCCTTGTCCAGCCCCGCCTCGTCATACACCCGCCCATACACCAAGTAGAACTGGTAACACGACGAGGCCCGCTTGGGGTTCACCGAGTCGTCCTCGCGCGCGGCGGCCAGGGCCCCGCAGCGGTGGAAGCGGGTGGGGTAGCAGATTTCGGCCGGCACGGTGTAGGGCTCTTCGCTCTCGCCCAGCTTCACCCCCTCGGGGGCCTGGCGGCTGGCACTGTCGCCCGCCTGAATCATGAAGTTCGGAATGACACGGTGAAAGAGCACCCCGTCGTAGTAACCCCGGCGCACCAGCTGCACGAAGTTGTCGCGGTGCTTCGGGGTTTCGTTGTACAGTACGAGGCGGATGTTGCCCTGCGTCGTTTCGAGCAGCACCTGCACCTGGGCCGAGTCGGCGGGAGTCTGGGCCTGTATGGCCGTGAGGCTGCACCACATCAGGCACAGCCATAAGAGTCGTTTCATGGGTCGGTGGTGGTGGGGTTGCGGGGCTTCAGATCTTGTCGAGCCCACGGGTGAGTTTAAGCCAGTAATACTTGATTGGGTTGGTGTACTTGAGCTGCTTCCAGGGCCGGCTCTGGTGGGGGCGGTGAACGACGGGCAGTTCGACAAAGAGGTAGTTGTGGAGCCCGCATTCGAGCGACTCGTGGGAGATGGTCACGTCGAACCAGTTCTTCTCGGGATTGAGTTCGCCAAACGAGTAGGCGCGCAGGAGCCTCGGGGTGAGCAGCGAGCAACAGAAGCTGCAGTGGCGGCGGTTGTTGACCACGCCGTGCTGCCACCGGCGGGCATACAGGTAAGGATAGTTCACCCTTCCTTCCTCGTCGACCGTCACCGAGGCCGCGATGCCGCAGTCGGGGCGGGAGAGCGCGCCGTCCCAGAGCCCCTGGAGCGTGTCGGGCCGCACCACCACGTCGCTCTCGACGATACAGAGCGCGGCCTCGTCGGCGAGCGCACGCTGTTGCATGGTCTGGAGCACGAGCAGGTAGTTGGGCGAGGGGTGGTCGGTCAGGTCGCTCAGGTTTACCAGTTCGAAGCCCATTTCGCGGGCGGCCTGTTCCAGCCGGCGCGTGTTGTCGGGCGTGGAGAAGTCGTTGAACACGGTGTAGGTGAAGGGCATGTCGAGCCGGCTGGCCAGCACGGCCCGCGCCGTGTCGAGCGCGGTGTCGATCGAGTCCTTCACAGGAGTAATGATGTGGAGTTTCTTCATAATGCCGCAAATTTAAGGCGAATGATTCAGATAGCGAAGTGCCGCGCCGTTTCTTTTCAGTCCCCCGCCGTGGCGGCGGAGCGTCACCCCGCTGCCAGAAGATGATGATTTCTCCAAGAGACAGGCGGCAGCTTTGCGGCGCGCAGTCAAAAACTTTTAGTTTTCGTTTTGCTCGGCGCAAGCCTTGCACTATCTTTGCACGGACAACGAAAACCTAATAATTGCACCATATGATTTTGTTTTTCCGAACCCCTCAACAGAGTGTCATTGCCACTCAGGTAGACCACCAGCTCAGCCCCGCCGAAACCAGCGAGCTCTGCTGGCTCTATGGTGATGCCAAGCTTGAGGATGCAACGGCCCTCGAAGGTTGGTTTGTAGGGCCCCGCCGTGAAATGATCACCCCCTGGAGCACCAATGCCGTGGAGATCACGCAGAACATGAACCTCAGCGGCATTGCGCGCATCGAGGAGTACTTCCCCGTGGCCGGCGAAGATGCCGAGCACGACCCCATGCTCCAGCGCATGTACAACGGGCTCGACCAGGACATCTTCACCGTCAACATCCAGCCCGCCCCCATCGAATATATCACCGACCTGGAGTCGTACAACGAACAGGAGGGACTCGCCCTCTCGCCCGCCGAAATCGACTACCTCCACGGCGTGGAGAAGCAGCTCGGCCGCCAGCTCACCGACAGCGAGGTGTTCGGCTTTGCACAAATCAACTCCGAGCACTGCCGCCACAAGATCTTCGGCGGCTCCTTCATCATCGACGGTGAGGAGAAGGCCTCTTCGCTCTTCGCCATGATCAAGAAGACGACCCAGGAGAACCCCCACAAGATCATATCGGCCTATAAGGACAACGTGGCCTTTGCCGAAGGCCCCGTAGTCGAGCAGTTCGCCCCCGCCGACCACGCCACCAGCGACTGGTTCCGCGTCAAGGACATCGAGAGCGTCATCTCCATCAAGGCCGAGACCCACAACTTCCCCACCACCGTCGAGCCCTTCAACGGCGCATCGACAGGCACGGGCGGCGAAATACGCGACCGTATGGGCGGCGGCGTAGGCTCGTGGCCCATTGCCGGCACCGCCGTCTACATGACCGCCTACCCGCGCCTCGACGGCGGCCGCGAGTGGGAGGACATCCTGCCCGTGCGCCAGTGGCTCTACCAGACACCCGAGCAAATCCTCATCAAGGCCTCCAACGGCGCGTCCGACTTCGGCAACAAGTTCGGCCAGCCCCTCATTGCCGGCTCCGTGCTCACCTTCGAGCATCAGGAGAACGGCGAGAAGTACGGCTACGACAAGGTCATCATGCTCGCAGGCGGCGTGGGCTACGGCACCAAGCGCGACTGCCTCAAGGGACAGCCCAAGAAGGGCAACAAGGTCGTCGTTGTCGGCGGCGACAACTACCGCATCGGCCTCGGCGGCGGCTCGGTCAGCTCCGTCGACACCGGACGCTACTCCAGCGGCATCGAGCTCAACGCCGTGCAGCGCGCCAACCCCGAAATGCAGAAGCGAGCCAACAACCTCGTGCGCGCACTCTGCGAAGAGGATGTCAACCCCGTCGTCAGCATCCACGACCACGGCTCGGCGGGCCACGTGAACTGCCTCTCGGAGCTCGTCGAAGAGTGTGGCGGACTCATAGACATGGCCAAGCTGCCCGTGGGTGACCCCACGCTCTCGGCCAAGGAGATTATCGCCAACGAGAGCCAGGAACGCATGGGCCTGCTCATCCAGGAGGAACACCTCGACCACGTGCGCCGCATCGCAGAGCGCGAGCGCGCCCCGATGTATGTCGTGGGCGAAACCACCGGCGACGCCCACTTCGCCTTCGAGCAGGCCGACGGCCGCCGGCCCTTCGACCTCGACGTAGCCCAGATGTTCGGCCACTCCCCCAAGACCGTCATGGTCGACGAGACCGTCGAGCGCAACTACCGCAACGTCAGCTACGATGCAGCCCACCTCGACGACTACATCAGCCGCGTCCTGCAGCTCGAAGCCGTGGCCTGCAAGGACTGGCTCACCAACAAGGTGGACCGCTCCATCACGGGCAAGGTGGCCTTCCAGCAGACGCAGGGGGAGCTCCAGCTCCCCTTGGCCGACTGTGGCGTGGTGGCCCTCGACTACCGTGGCCGCCGCGGCATCGCCACCGCCATAGGCCACGCCCCGCAGGCCGGCCTGGCCAGCCCGGAAGCAGGCTCCGTGCTCTCTGTGGCCGAGAGCCTCACCAACATCGTCTGGGCCCCGCTCGCCGAAGGGCTCGACAGCGTTTCGCTCTCCGCCAACTGGATGTGGCCCTGCCGCTCGCAGCGCGGCGAGGACGCACGTCTCTACCAGGCCGTCGAGGCCCTCAGCGACTTCTGCTGCGCCCTGCAGGTCAATGTGCCCACCGGCAAGGACTCCCTCTCCCTTTCGCAACAGTACCCCGGGGGTGAGAAGATCATTTCGCCGGGCACGGTCATCGTCAGTGCCGGCGGCGAGGTGAGCGACATACGCAAGGTCGTTTCGCCCGTCATGGTCAACGACCCGAAGACGACCCTCTACCACATAGACTTCTCCTTCGACGAGCTGCGCCTCGGCGGCTCAGCCTTCGCCCAGAGCCAGGGCTGCGTGGGCAGCGACGTGCCGACGGTGAAAAACCCCGACTACTTCCGCGATGCCTTCAACGCCGTACAGCAGCTCGTGGAGCAGGGACTCCTCCTCTCCGGCCACGACATTTCGGCCGGCGGTCTCATCACCACCCTGCTCGAAATGAACTTTGCCAACACCGAGGGCGGCCTCGACGTGAGCCTCGACAAGTTCCACACCGATGACCTCGTCAAGGTGCTCTTCGCCGAGAACCCCGGCGTGGTGGTACAGGTGGCCGACAAGCACAAGAAGGCCTTCAAGGCCCTCCTCGAAGACTGCGGCGTAGGCTACGTCAAGCTGGGCCACCCCACCGACGAGCGGCAAATCATGGTCACGCTCCACGACGCCACCTACCAGTTCGGCATCGACTACCTGCGCGACGTGTGGTACGAAACGTCCTACCTGCTCGACACGAAGCAGAGCATGAACGGACGTGCCAAGGCCCGCTTTGAGAACTACAAGCAGCAACCCCTGGAGTTCAACCTCCGCAAGGACTTCAAGGGCACCTTCAAGAGCCTCGGCATAGACCCCGACCGCCGTACGCCCAGCGGCATCCGCGCCGCCATCATCCGCGAAAAGGGTACCAACGGCGAACGCGAGATGGCCTATGCCCTCTACCTCGCCGGCTTCGACGTGAAGGACGTGATGATGACCGACCTCATCACCGGGCGCGAAACGCTCGACGAGGTGAACATGATTGTCTTCTGCGGCGGCTTCTCCAACTCCGACGTGCTCGGTTCGGCCAAGGGCTGGGCCGGTGCCTTCCTCTACAACGAGAAGGCCAAGCAGGCCCTCGACCGCTTCTATGCCCGTCCCGACACGCTCTCGCTCGGTGTGTGCAACGGTTGCCAGCTCATGGTCGAGCTGAACCTCATCAACCCCGAACATCCCGAGCGCGCCCACATGCGCCACAACGATTCCCACAAGTTTGAGAGTGCCTACCTCGGCGTGACCGTGCCCACCAACCGCAGTGTCATGTTCGGCTCGCTCTCAGGCGACCGTCTGGGCATCTGGGTGGCCCACGGCGAAGGCAAGTTCGACCTGCCCCTGCCCGAGGATGCCTACAACGTGGTGCTGAAGTACACCTACGACGAATATCCCGGCAACCCCAACGGCTCGCGCTACAGCGTAGCCGGCATTGCCAGTGCCGACGGCCGTCACCTGGCCATGATGCCCCACTTGGAGCGCGCCTTCTACCCCTGGCACAACCCCTGCTACCCCGCCGCCCGCCGCGACGAGGAAGTGACGCCCTGGATGGAGGCATTCGTCAACGCCCGCCGCTGGGTGGAGGAGCACAAGGCATAAAGCCTTCGCGCTGACAACTCACACAACAAAGGCCCGCTGAACGCTTGGTTCAGCGGGCCTTTGTGCGCTACTGGGAGCGCGGGCTTCCAGCCCGTGACTATATTTTAGGCAGGCCATTGCCTGCTATCCCAGTGGGGGGTCAATGTGTTCCAGGAAAGCCTTGGGAATGTAGGCGGTGAAGAGCGTGCCGAGGCCGTCGATGCTGATGCCCACGCGCGTCTGCCCCTTCAGGCGGCACACGCGGCCCTGCAGGCCGGCAAACTTGCCGTCCGTCACCCGCACCCATTCCCCCAGCTCCAGCGTCAGCTCCGCTTCGGGCACGAAGAGTTTGTGCGTGTCGTCCACCCCGTTCCAGCGGCGGAACTCCAGCATCTGTTCGTCGGGTATCACCAGGGGCACGTAGCGGTCTACCATGCGCAGGTCGCCCAACTTCTGCTTTTGGGGCACCAGGTAGAAGTGCAGGTGTTTCAGCTTGCAGTCGTTGATGGCCTTGCGGAGCTGCTTCTCGGTGCTGCGCACGAAGAGCAGGTTCGGAATGAGCGACTGTTCGCGCCACGTCACCTTGCCACCCTCCTCCGACTTCACCTTTTCGGTGGGCAGGAAGGTCTCGATGTGCTTCCCGTCGAGTGCCTCCTTCGCCTTGCGCTCCATGCCGTAGGAGGCGCGCAACAGGTACCACGACAGCGTTTCGGCGGCTGTCGCGTCCGGGCTTGGCGGCGTGTGGGTGTCGGCAGGTTGGGTCATGTCAGGGGTCTTGACAAAGCAAAGCACCCCGTTCTGTGTGCCGTGTGTCGGCAGGGGTGCAGCGTGGCTGGATAGGGTGTTTTGTGTCACAGCGTTCCGTGTAAGAGCCTGTAAGCGTTGCAAAAGTAATAAGAAAAATGAAAATCCTACCCCGAGCCCCCTTTTTTATTGTCGTTATATAATGTTTTGTTTACGTTTCGCAGGTTTTGGCGGCGGCACTCCAGCGTTCAGGGCCCGCCCCGAAGGTCAAACAATCGCATGACGTAGGGTTCAAGGCCCGCCCCGGAGGTCAAACAATCGCATGACGTAGGGTTCAAGGCCCGCCCCGGAGGTCAAACAATCGCATGACGTAGGGTTCAAGGCCCGCCCCGGAGGGGCAACGAGCGCATGACGTAGGGTTCAAGGACCGCCCCGGAGGTCAAACAATCGCATGACGTAGCGTTCAAGGCCCGCCCCGGAGGGGCAACGAGCGCATAGCCCAGGGCAACGCCCTGGGTAGGTTGACCGCCGCAA
>CALZRA010000020.1 GCA_945828345.1 uncultured Bacteroidales bacterium | reverse complement strand
CCAGGGCGATGCCCTGGGCTATGCGCTCGTTGCCCCTTCGGGGCGTGCCTTGAACCCTTGTCAGCAAACGGCAACAATCTGCTAAACTTGAATTAGTGATTAAGCGTTATTAAGTATTAGTGATTAAGTTTTATAGCGATAAGGCTACTTAATCACTAATCACTAACACTTAATACTTAAAGAAAACCACATAACCTAAGAGCGCAACGGCCTCACCCGACTACCGTCCCGCCGAGTTGACCGAACCTCCAACACGCTGGGTCATGGTCGTTTATCATGCCGATGGCCTGAAGGTAGGAATAGGTCAGCGTGGAGCCGAGGAACTTGAAGCCGCGCTTCTTCAGGTCGGCTGCAATGCGGTCGGACAGCCCGTTCTTCGTGAGCCATGCGCCGTCAAGCCGGCTCTGGTAAATGTAGGTCTTTCCATCTGTATAGCTCCAGATGTACTGGTCGAAACTGCCGAACTCCTGCTGAATCTGTATGTAGCTCCTGGCATTGGAGACGACGGCCTCTATCTTCCTGCGCGAACGTATCATGCCGGGATATGCCATGGCCCTGTCGATGTCTGCCGCTGTAAAGGCTGCGAGCCGCTCATAGTCGAAGTCCGCGAGGCAGGCATGGAATACTTCGCGCTTCTGGAGCATGAGTTTCCAGCTAAGTCCGCACGACATGGCTTCGAGCATCAGGTACTCGAAGAGCCGTCTGTCGTCGTGGCAGGGTATGCCCCACTCTGTATCGTGGTAATGCTCCTGCATTCCGCCGTCCTGACACCACGTGCATTTTACTTTCTCATTCATTGTCTTCTTTTTTGTTTGTCTGCATCTTTGAAAAGGTTCCTCTGAATAATCCACACCTTTTTAAACATCTCACTCCACCTTTCGGTAAGTGAACACTGCCCACACGCTGAACAGCACGGCAAAGCCGAGCAACGCTGTCAGCTGGCGGTTCAGGTCGGCCAACGTGCTGCCCTTCAGGAAGATGGCACGCATGGCCTCCACAAAATAGCGGAGCGGATTGGCCGCCGATATGTACTGCGCCCATTCCGGCATACTGCGCACCGGGGTCAGCAGGCCGCTCATCAGCAACAGTATCATGGTGAAGAAGTACATGACCAGTACGGCTTGCTGGGTGGTGTGGCTGTAGTTGGATATGACCAGACCCATGCCCGAAACCACCAGAATATAGACTGCCGCCATCACATAGATGCTGGCTATGGAGCCTTGCGGAACCAAACCGTACACTAAGGCTGCCAACACCAAGCAGAGGGTCATCACGAACAGGCCCACCGCCCAGAACGGCAGCAGCTTGGCCATAACAAACTGCAAGCGGCCCACCGGCGACACGTTCATCTGCTCTATCGTGCCCCGCTCCTTTTCGGTCACAATGTTCAGGGCCGGCAGATAGCCTGCCAGCAGGGTGAGCAGCATGACCATCATGGCTGGCACCATGAACACTTTGTAGTCTAAATGGGGATTGAAGCGGAACTGCTGACTCAGAGGCGACAGCACGGCTTCGGCCGTCTGCCTGCCGGGCAGCGGCAATGATAGTATCTGGGTCAGATAGGCTGAGCCTATCGTGCCCTTCGTGCCGTCTACTGCATTCGTTGCCACATAGACCACGGGGTGCTGGCCGCGCTGCATGTCGCGCTCAAAGTGGACTGGAAACTCTAACACGATGTCAGCCTCACCGCGCTTCACCTGCTGCAAGGCTTCGTTGTAGTCGGCAGCCTTGCACGTCAGGCGGAAATAGTCGGTGGCCACGATGCGCTCTGTCAACCGATGGGTGCTGACGGACTCGTCGTGGTCTACCACGCACAAGGCCAGGCTGCGCACTTCCTGGTTGGCGGCCCAGGGCAACACGAGCATCATCATGAGTGGCATCATCACCACCATTCTCGGTAAGAAACTGTTGCGCAGGAATTGCTTGAACTCTTTTTCTATCAGGAACAGGAGCATTGGGGAGTTGGGGGTTTCAGGTTTCAGGTTTCAAGTTTCAGGTTTCAGGAGGGGTTAAAGCCTTTTGTTGAACGTGACGATGCTCGTGGTGAGGAGCACGACCGTCATGCCGGCCAGCACGCAGATTTCGCGCCACACGTGGAACATCTCCACTCCTTCGATCATCACCTTGCGTACCGCACTGATGTACCAGCGGGCCGGCACAATGCCCGAGAGGTATTGCAGCACCTCGGGCATACTCTCGATGGGGAACATGAGGCCCGACAGGATGATGGTGGGCATGATCAGTCCCATGCCTGACACTAACACTGCCGCCATTTGTGACCGTACCACGTTGGATATGAGCAGGCCGAGCGAAAGTGAGAGCAGGATGTAGAGCAGCGAAATGCCTGACAGCAGGGCCAGGCTCCCCTGCACCGGCACACCCAGTACGTAGCGCGAAAGCAGCAGGATGGTGGCCAGATTCACGCCCGACAGCACAAAGTAGGGCACAGCCTTGGCCAGCACGATGCCTAACGGCGGCATGGGCGAGGCCAGCAACACTTCCATGCTGCCCAACTCCTTCTCGCGCACGATCGACACCGAGGTCATCATGGCACAGATGAGCAGCAATATCATGCCCATCACGCCGGGCACAAAGTTGAAGGCGCTCTTGGCCTGCGGATTGAACAGATAGCGCACGCAGGCCGTCACGCCCTGACGCTCTCCCCGCGGCAATGCCTGCTGTACGACCTGCGCAGCATAGCCTGCCACCATTTGGGCCTGGTTGGGTTCGGTGCCGTCGGCTATCAGTTGCAGGCGCGCCTCTCCCGTGTGTTGCAGCTCCGAAGCGAAATAGGGGCTGAACACCACTGCCAAGGCTATCTCACCGCGACGAAACAGTTCGTCGACCTGTTCCATGCAGTCTACGCGATGGGCTACCTCAAAGTAGGCACTGGCATCTAACCGCTCCACGATGCGGCGCGTAGCGACATCAGCCGAAGGGTCGAGCACAGCCACCCGGCTGTTCTTCACCTCGGTCGATATGGCAAAGCCGAACAGCAGGATTTGCGCAATGGGCATCCCCAGCAGGATGAGCATGGTACGCCTGTCGCGCAGAATGTGGCGGAACTCCTTATGTATAAAACTGAGAAAGGTTTTCATGTCTGCCGAATGTACTTTCTTATCATCTGTCTCCCTTTGGACTGTCATGCTCCCGCCTGCCTGACGCGCACCAGCTTGCGGAACACCTCGTCCATGCCCGCTGCGTCAAACTGCTGGCGCAGGCGGCGGGGCGTGTCGAGCGCACGAATTTCACCATCTACCATGATGCTCACGCGGTCGCAATATTCGGCCTCGTCCATATAGTGCGTGGTGACAAAGACGGTGATGCCGCGCTCTGCCGCCCCATATATCAGTTCCCAGAAGCGGCGGCGCGTAAGCGGGTCAACACCTCCCGTCGGTTCGTCGAGAAACACTACCTGCGGCTCGTGGAAGATAGCTACCGAAAAGGCCAGCTTCTGCTTCCACCCCAAGGGGAGGTCGCCCACCAGCTTGTCCGCCTCGTGGTCCAACCGCAGCTCTTGCAGCACGTGCGCGGTCTTCTGCCGGATGTGTGTCCGGCTCATGCCGTAGATGCCGCCATACAGCTTCAGGTTTTCGCGCACGGTGAGGTCGCCGTAGAGCGAAAAGCGCTGGCTCATGTAGCCGATGCAGCGTTTCACCTGCTCGGGCTGACGGGCCACGTCGTAGCCTGCCACCCGTGCTATGCCCGCTGTCGGACGGCTCAGGCCGCACAACATGCGCATGGCTGTGGTCTTGCCCGCACCGTTGGCTCCCAAGAAGCCGAATATCTCACCCCGCTCCACGGCGAAGCTGATGCCCCTGACTGCCGTGAACGCTCCGAAGCGTTTGGTCAGTCCCTCCGTGTAGATTACCGGTTCACTGTCTGTTGTCATCTTATATGATTGCAGAGGTTATGAGGTTTTAGGTTATGAGGGATGAGGTCTTAGGTTATGAGGGATAAGGTTATGAGGTTATAACATTACTATTGGAACAGACGAAACTCCAATCGCTCAATTGGTGACTTTATAACCTCATAACCCTATAACCTGATAACCGGGTTACGAAGTAACTTTATAACCTCATAACCTTATCCCTCATAATCCAAATATATAAACACGTCTTCCACGCCCGGCGGCACGCGCGCTATTTCCACCTCAGTATGGCCGCACTGCGCCAAATGGCTGCGCAGTTGCCCGGGACCACAGGAGGGGGCGAACGTAACATGCAGGCTGTCGCCAAACGAATAGGCGGACTGCACGCCCTGCAGGCTACGCACATCATTCAGCAGCCGGTGCATGGCTGCCGCGCGCACGCCCCACATGACAAAGGGGAATGAGGCTGCCACTTGGTGCGGCTCATCGACCAGCAGGAAACGCCCGGACTGCATCAAGGCGATGCGGTGGCAACGGGCCGCCTCGTCCATATAGGGTGTCGATGCGACAACGGTAATGCCCTGGGCCGTGATGCGGTCAAGCATTTGCCAGAATTCCTGGCGCGACACCGCATCGACCCCCGTGGTCGGCTCGTCGAGCAACAGTACCTCAGGACGGTGCACCAGCGCACAACACAGGGCCAGCTTCTGCTTCATGCCGCCCGAGAGCTTGCCTGCCCTGCGGTCCTTGAAGGGGGCCAGCTGCCCGTAGATGTCGGCTATCAGGTCGTAGTTGCGCTGTACCGTGGTGCCAAACAGGCGGGCGAAGAATTGAAGATTCTCCTCCACCGTCAGGTCCTGATAGAGCGAAAAGCAGCCCGGCATGTAACCCAGACGCCGGCGCACCTCGCCATATTGCCGCACCACATCGTAGCCGCACACCTGGGCCGAACCGCTGTCGGGCAGCAGCAGGGAGGCGAGGATGCGCAGCAGGGTGGTCTTGCCGGCACCGTCGGGACCGATGATGCCGAACAGCTCGCCAGCCCCAACTGTGAGCGAAACGCCCTTCAGGGCCTGCTGCGAGCCATAGCTCTTGGCCAGCTCACTGAAACTCACACGAACCATACATTCCCAACTTGATCAGGCCGTCGTTACGCACGGCTATCTTCACTGCATACACCAGATTGGCCCGTTCGTCACGCGTCTGAATGGTTTTGGGCGTAAACTCCGCCTCATCGGCTATCCAGGCTATGTGGCCCTGATATTCCTTGCGTCCCTCGCTGCCCTGGTCAGCAAACACGCGCACCTGCTGGCCCAGCTTCAGCAGCGTGAGCTGGGGAGCGGTGACGTAGGCCCGCAGGTAGAGATGCTCCATGTCGGCCACCTTAAACAGCGGTTTGCCCGGCGTGGCCAGTTCGCCGCGCTCGGCATATTTGGCCAGTAGTGTGCCCTGAATGGGGCTGCGCACCGCCGAGCGCTGCAACCGGTCGTCGAGTGCGGCCAGCTGTGCCTCGATAGCCTGTGCTTCAGCCCGCAGGCCGGAGTTGGTATTTTCGAGCGTTTCGGTCTGTGCGGCCAGCTGCTTTTTGAGCAGGGCTATCTGCGCATCAATGTCGTCCACCTGCTTCTGGTTGGCCGCATGTTCGGCCACCAAACGCACAAACCGCGTGCGCTCGGATTGCTGTGTGGCTATCTGCTGTCTGATGGCCGCCACCTGCCGCGCCACATTGTAGTGGCGGCTGGCCACTGCATCCAGACTGGCCAACAGCTGCCTGCGCTGCAAGCTCAGCTGCACCGTGTCCACCTGAACCACAATGGCACCGTGGGCCACCGTGTCGCCTTCGGTCCGATCAAACATCAGCAACTCGCCCTGCGTTTGGGCCGAAACGACCACCTCAGTGGCCTCAAACACGCCGTGGGCATCATAGTCGTGCTCGTCTGAGCCGCATGCGCCACACACCACACAGCACAAACCGGCCACCCAGACCGGAATTAAGGGGAAGGGACTTTTCATTCTGTTTCTGTTCATTGTCCGTTGGCATAATCTAACTGATAGGCCGCCAGCAGGCGCTGCACCTGATGCAGCGCACGGTCCAGGCGTGCCTGTTGTTCGTCGTTCACATAGCGCATCAGGTCGGTCGCCGTGAGCGTTCCGCCCGCGAGCTTCGCCTGTCCGGCCTCCCGGATGTTCTGCCTGAGGCGCACGATTTCATCATCGTGGGCCAGCTGCTCTTCATAGCCCTGCAGGGCGTGGCTGCGCTCGGCCAGGTCGAGCCGCAGAGTGCGGGCAAACACGTCGCTCTCCACCTCTACCCGGTCACACTCCACGCGCAACAGTGCACGGTCGGCCTTGCGCGTGTACCAAGGGGTCAGGCTCCAGGTCAGCTTCAGTCCGGCCAGACCGTAAAGCGCAAAGTCGCTCTTCAGCATGTTCAGTCCCGGCCTGCCGTAGCCTCCTTGGGCGAAAAGGCTCAAGCGCGGACGCAGGGCGGCATCCAGACTTTCGCGCTTCGCTTCGACGGCCTGCCGGCGCAAGGCATAGAGTTGCCACTCCGGCCGGCGTGGACCGGGGATTTCAGTGCCTTGTACGCACTGCGGCAAGGCGGGCACCGGCGGACACTGCAACTGCGCCTCGGGCAAGTCTGTCAGTGCTGCCAACATGGCTGTATAGGCCGCCCGCGTGGCCTGACAGCCTGCCAGCACCTGCTTGGCCCGCTCCTGCTCCACGCGCACGGCATCCAAGTCGGCCTCATGTGCCATGCCGTTCTGCGCCAAGTGGCGCACCCTTTCCAGCTCTATCTGCAAGTTCTGCTGCAACACCTCGTTCAGCCGCTCCTGCTCCTGCGTCAGCAGGATGCCGAAGTAGAGCTGGTTCACCCTTTCGCGCAGGGCATAGAGCTGTGTGCGCACCTGCTGGTTTTGCACGGCAGCCTGAGCCTCGGCCACATGGCGGCCGGCCTGGATTTGCCCGCCCTCATAGATGGGCTGTTCCACCGATGCGGTCAGTGCATACTGGTCTTTGTACATGTGCGGCATGTCCACTCCAGCCAGCCCCAGGCGGTTCAGGTCGAAGGGTAGCTCCGTGACGTCACTCTGCACCTGCGCCTTGGCCTGCATCTGCACCTGCGGCAACCAGCCCTTCCGGGCATTGTCGAGCGTGTATTGCAGCGAGCGCTCGACCAGCCCGTACTGTCGCACTAACGGATAGTTCTTTTCGGCCGCCTCGTAACACGCCTGCAACGGAGTTTGTGCCACCCCCTGCAGGCAGCACACGGCGGCACACAGGCCGCAGGCCCTGCGCAGCATATAGCCTATTCTTTTCATACAGCTTCAAGGTTTGATGCGTCGTAAAATCACTTCGATATTCTCCTGCTTGCGCCGTTCCAGAAATTCCTCACGCGTTTCGCCTTCGCGCAACACGAAAGGTTCCATGGCAGGCAAGGCAATGAAGAGGAACGCATTGAGCGACACAAGATCGAGCAAGAGGTCTTCCATGCGCATCGGGACCATCTCGCCACGAGCTACCAACTCGTCGATTTCCTGCTGCGTGTGTTCTACAATGATGCGCAACACGCCTCCCAGCGTGCGTTGCACCATGACTAACCGTTCGGGCTTGGAGATGACTTCGTTCACCACAAAGCGCGCCAGCGAGGGATGGGCTGCCAGAAAGTCGAAATGGCGCGCCACACCCTCGGCCAGCCTTTCCTGGAAGGTGCGTCCCGGGGTTTGAAGGGCTTGTACCACACCTTCAGCCAGACAACAAATCTTGTCGTCCAGCACCCGGTCGAAGAGCATTTCCTTGGTGCGGAAGTAATAGTGGAGCATGGCATGTGTCACACCGGCCTTCCGGGCTATCACCACCGTCTTGGCACCGGCAAAGCCCTTGTTCATGAACTCCTCTTCTGCTGCTTTCAGGATGCGCTCCGATGTATTTTCCTGATGGGTAGACATATTCAAGGATGTATGGGATTAACAATATTGTTGGCGCAAATGTAGGGACTTATATTCTGAACAAACAAGAAAACTCACTGATTTCTATTGTTCTTTATGCATCATTAACAACACTGTTAGTCAATAGTGTTGATTCAGCTAAAGAAACAAGGCTCCTTCCACAGACTTCGGGAAAAGGCTTCAAAGCTATGAAGAATGAATAAAAGAACTGAAAAAAGTGGCGCGGCACTTTCGCCTGCCGTACCTTTACACCGCGACCTCCCGACAAGGCGGCGCAATATGCAACACTAACCACTAAACTGTAAGAAATTATGAGACGACTGACGATTACTCTGCTTGCCGCTCTGGCGGTCCTGTCTGTCCGGCAGGCATCGGCCTGTACGGGTATCACGCTGCGGACTGCCACGGGCGAGACCGTGCCAGCCCGCACCATCGAATGGGCTGCCGGCGACCTAAACAGCTGCTACAACATCGTGCCACGCGGCCATGTGCAGCGTTCGCTCACTCCGAGCGGAGAACACGACGGCCTGCGCTTCACAGCGCGCTACGGCTATGTGGGGCTGTCCGTTGAACAGCCCGACTTTGTGGTGGAAGGCATGAACGAGGCGGGCCTCTCGGCCGGACTGTTCTACTTTCCAGGCTATGGGGCGTATGAACCCTACGATGCCGCGCTGCGCGACAGCACCCTGAGCGACCTACAAGTGGTGTCGTGGATTTTAGGCAACTTCGAGTCGATCGACGAGATGAAACGCGCCATCCGGCACATCCACATTGTGGCTGTCGACCCACGGGGCTCCACGGTACATTGGCGCATTACCGAAAGGAGCGGACGGCAAGTGGTGTTGGAGATTGTGAACCGCGAACTGAGGTTCTATGAGAACACGCTGGGCGTACTGACCAACTCGCCCGGCTTCGACTGGCACCTGACCAACCTGAACAACTACGTGAACCTGCGTGCCGGCAGTGTGCCTTCCCAGCAGCAACAGCAACAGGATGGAAGTCCGCACTCCCAGCAGCGGGTGGGTGGTCTGAACCTTTCGGCCTTTGGAGGCGGCAGCGGGTTGCACGGCATTCCGGGCGACATGACGCCTCCTTCGCGCTTCGTAAGGGCGGCTTTCTTCCAGGCCACAGCTCCCAAGCTGAGCACGACGGAGCAGACGGTGATGCAGGCGTTCCATATTCTGAACAACTTCGACATCCCCACGGGCATACAGTTCGAAGAGAGCCAACAGGTGCCCGACATTCCGAGTGCCACGCAGTGGACAGTGGCCAGCGACCTGTCGAAACGCCGCATTTACTACCGCACCATGTACAACAGTTCTGTCCGGTGCATCGACCTGAATCACATTGACTTCAAGAAGGTCAAACGGCAGAGTGCCCCGCTCGACGAAGTGAAACAAGAACCTGTAACTACGATAAAAGCTGCGCCTTGAGGCGCAGCTTTTATCGTTTGTTCCCAATAGATTCGTTCATGCATTTTCGTCGTTCTGCCTGCTGAGTGCTTCGGCTATCTGGGCTTCGATTTCGGCCGAGAGTTCGGGATTGTCCTTGATGACCTTCTTGACAGCATCGCGTCCCTGTCCCAAACGGCTCTCGCCATAGCTGAACCAGGAACCGCTCTTCTTGATGATGCCCAGTTCCACACCGAGATCGACCACCTCGCCGGCATGAGATATGCCTTCGCCAAAGGTAATTTCAAACTCTGCCTTGCGGAAGGGGGGAGCCACCTTGTTCTTCACCACCTTCACGCGCACCTGGTTGCCGATGGGGGTGTCGCCGTCCTTGAGGGTGGTGACACGACGTATGTCCATGCGCACCGAAGCGTAGAACTTGAGGGCATTACCGCCCGTGGTGGTCTCGGGGTTGCCAAACATGACACCAATCTTTTCGCGCAGCTGATTGATGAAGATGCAGGTGGTGTTGGTGCGGCTGATGTTTGAGGTAAGCTTGCGCAGGGCCTGGCTCATGAGGCGGGCTTGGAGGCCCACCTTGTTGTCGCCCATGTCGCCCTCGATTTCGGCTTTGGGCGTAAGGGCTGCCACGGAGTCGATGACAATGATGTCGATGGCCGACGAGCGGATGAGCTGGTCTGCTATTTCGAGAGCCTGCTCACCGTTGTCGGGCTGCGAGATGAGCAGCTCGTCAACATTGACTCCAAGCTTGGCGGCATAGAAGCGGTCGAAGGCGTGCTCGGCATCGATGAAGGCTGCAATGCCGCCTTCACGCTGGGCCTCGGCAATGGCATGGATGGCGAGGGTGGTCTTACCCGATGATTCGGGACCGTAGATTTCGATGATTCGTCCCTTGGGGTAACCGCCCACACCGAGTGCGGCATTGAGTGCCAGGCTGCCCGTGGGTATAACCTCGACGTTCTCCACCTGCTGGTCGCCCAGCTTCATGATGGAGCCGCGTCCGAAGTCCTTTTCAATTTTGGCCATGGCTGCCTGCAAGGCTCTGAGCTTTTCGTTGGCGGCCAATGCGTTTTCGTCTGTATTCTTTGCCATAGTTCTTTATATAGAGGGATGTTCTACTGCTTGCAACACCTGCTGGGCGTGCGTTTTCGTCTTTATTTCCTTCGGGGTGAAGATGCGGGCAATGCGTCCCTCCTCGTCGATGAGGAAGGTGGTGCGATAGATGCCCATATAGGTGCGTCCGTACATCTTCTTCTCGCCCCATACGCCGTAGGCTTCAAGCAGGCGGTGTTCGGTGTCGGCTACAAGGTGGAAGGGCAGCTGCTGCTTCTGGCGGAAGCCGGCGTGCGACTTCACACTGTCGGCGCTCACGCCGATTACCACGCAGCCGGCCTGCTGCAACTCGGCATAATGGTCGCGGAAGCTGCAAGCCTCGACCGTGCAGCCCGATGTGTTGTCCTTGGGGTAGAAGTAGAGCACGACTTTCTGGCCGCGGAACTGGCTCAGGCGCAGTTCGTTTCCTTGGTCGTCAATGCCCAGTAGGTCGGGGGCCAAATCTCCTGTATTCATGTTCGGATGCTGTGTTATGGGGTTACTCATTCTTGTTGGACTCGGCAGGCTGCTGCCCGGCAGGCCGGCGACGCCGGCGCGGCTTGCGGCGGCGTTTTTTCTGTTCGTCGGCTGGTGTCTCGTTAGCAGCGGGCTGTCCGTCTTTCTGCTCCGTCGCCGGCTGCGTCGGTTTCTGCTCCTTGGCGTGGGTGCGGCGGCCACCCCGATGACGTTTGCCAGAAGTGGATTCGCTGCCGTCTTGTCGTTCATCAGATTTCGAATGCCTGCCGTGGTTGCTTGCCGAACGTTTGCGGCGGTCGCTATCGCTTCCGGGAGGCCGTACGCCTTCGGGCAGTTCGGCACGGGGAATTTCGATTTGGAGCGTGCTTTCGATGTTCTGCAGGCCGTAACGGTCACGCTCGCCGATGAGGGTGATGGCACTGCCTTGCCTTCCGGCCCGCGCCGTGCGGCCTATGCGGTGTACGTAATCTTCGGCATCGTGCGGTGCATCGTAGTTGATGACCATGGTGATGTCGTCGATGTCGATGCCTCGGGCCACGATGTCGGTGGCCACCAAGAGGTCAATCTGCTGCGATCTGAAGAGCTGCATCACTTCGTCGCGCTCGGACTGCTCCAGGTCGGAGTGCATGGCCCGGGCGTTGTAGCCCTTGCGCTGGAGCACAATGGCCAGTTCCTTCACCTTCTGCTTGGAGGAGCAGAAGAGGATAACGCGCTGCGGGGGCTGCTTGTCGAAGATATGGCGCAACACGAGGGGCTTGTCGCCTTCGCGGCAGAGGTAGACGCTCTGCGCAATGTTCTCGGCGGGTTTAGAAACGGCTATCTCCACTTCGACGGGGTCATGCATCACCGTGCGCGCCAGTTCGGCAATCTTGGGCGGCATGGTGGCCGAGAAGAGAATGGTCTGACGCTCGGCGGGCATCTGCTTGACGATGGAGAGAATGTCGTCGGCAAAGCCCATGTCGAGCATACGGTCGGCTTCGTCGAGCACGAGGTGGGTGGTCCGGCTCAGGTCGAGCGTGCCTAACTGCAGGTGGGTGATGAGACGGCCTGGGGTGGCCAGCACAATGTCGGCACCTGCCTGGAGCGAACGGCGTTCTTGCTCGTAGCGCACACCGTCGTTGCCGCCATAGACGGCCACGGCGTTGACCCTTGTATAATAGGCAAAGCCTTGCAGGGCCTGGTCGATTTGGCGCGCCAGCTCGCGGGTGGGCGCGATGACCAAGCAGTTGACCGAATCAGCCGGATGCTCGTGGCGCTGCAGCAGGGTGAGCAGGGGCAGCAGATAGGCTGCCGTCTTGCCCGTTCCAGTCTGGGCTACACCCAGCACATCGCGGTTTTCGAGTATGGGAGGAATGCAGCGCGCCTGTACGGGTGTGCATTTCTCAAAGCGCATGTCGTAGAGCGCATCGAGCACATCGTCCGACAGGTCGAGGTCTTCAAAGTATATTTCTTCGTCTGTCATAATGGGTCACAGTGAATAAGATGGGGGTTATTGCGGCGTGCGGCGGTAGAGCACGGCAGCCACTATGGCAAAGAGGAGGTTGGGTAGCCACACGGCCAGCATGGCGGGCCATCCGGCATTGATGGCAAAGGTGGCCGAGACTGTCTGGAAGAGGATGTAGGCAAAGCTGAGGGCGATGCCGGCTCCGATGCTGGCTCCCATGCCGCCCTTGCGCTTTTCGCACGACAGGCTGACCCCGATGAGGGTGAGGATGAATGCGGCAAAGGGGGTGGCAAACCGCTTGTGGTATTCCACCTCGAAGGTGCTGACACCCGCTGCGCCGCGCAGCTTCTGCCGGCCGATGAATTCTTCGAGCTCAGGCACGGTCATGGTTTCCTGCTGGCCGCGCACATAGAAGAAGTCCTTGGGCTCCATGATGATAATGGTGTCGAGTTTGTTGCCGCTTTCGAGCTTCTCGCGCATACCCTTGAGGGTGCGTATCTTGTACTGGCGCAGGGTCCAGGAGAAGCGGCGGTCAGACAGGGTGTCGTACTGTATGCTCTGGGCGGTGAGGTGGGACACGAGTTTCTTGTCCTCGAACTTGTCGAGCGAGAAGCCGTAACCGCTCTTGGTCACGTTGTCGAAGTGGGTGATGTAGGCCACCACGCCGGTATCGACCTGCATCTGTACGTTGTCGACGGAGGTGATGTCGGTCTTCTTCTTGATGTATCGGTTTTCGAAGTTGACCTTGGCCACGTTGCTCTGCGGTATGACGTAGGCACCGAGCAGGTAGGTGGTGAGGGCAATGAGGGCTGCCGAGAACATGTAAGGCCTGAGCAGGCGGCGAAAGCTCATGCCCGTGCTCTTCATGGCAATGATTTCGGAATTGCCGGCCAGCTTCGAGGTGAAGAAGATGACGGCAATGAACACGAAGAGGGGGCTGAACAGGTTGGCGAAATAGGGAACGAAGTTGACGTAGTAGTCGAAGATAATCTTCTGTACCGGCGCCTGGCTCTGCGTGAGCTTGTCGATCTTCTCGTTGAAGTCGAAAATCACGGCGATCACCACGATAATGGTGATGAGAAAGATGTAGGTGCTGAGGAACTTGTAGATGATGTATCGGTCAATGCGCCCTAACCAGGGCTTGCGACCCCGGCTACGCGTCTTCCTTTCTTTCTTCTTCCTTTTGCCAAACATGGTAGGGGGATGGAAGTTTATAGTTTAAAGTTTGAAGTTGAATGCTTGTCGTTGAGAGTTGGAAAGTATATAAGGCCACTATGAAGCGCAGTGTCATCCGCTCAGTGAGCCTACTTATAAGCTTTAAACTCTTCAACTCCAAACTAAGTTTCACTCTTACAGTTTTCGTGCCAGCTGCTGGACCATCTGGCTCTTCCACCCGGCGAAGGTGTCGTCCTGAATGTGCCGCCGTGCCTCGCGCACCAACCAAAGGTAGAAGGCCAGGTTGTGGATGGAGGCTATCTGCATGGCCAGCAGTTCCTTGGCCTTGAAGAGGTGGTGCAGGTAGGCTTTGGTGTAGTGCAGGTCGGCAAAGCAGTGGCCCATGGGGTCAACGGGTTCGAAGCAGTCAGCCCACTTGGCGTTGCGCATGTTGATCACGCCTTCAGCGGTGAAGAGGCAGGCATTACGCCCGTTGCGGGTGGGCATGACACAGTCGAACATATCGACACCACGCTCGATGGCCTCCAGGATGTTGACCGGCGTGCCCACGCCCATGAGGTATCGGGGACGGTCGGCGGGCAGGATGTCGTTGACCACCTCAATCATGTCGTACATCACTTCGGCCGGCTCGCCCACGGCCAAGCCGCCAATGGCATAGCCTTCGGCCCCGAAGTCGGCCATGAAGTGCGCGCTCTCCTGGCGCAGCTGTTTGTAGACGCAGCCTTGCACAATCGGAAAGAGGGCCTGCGGATAGCCATACTTGGGCTGTGTCTCGTTGAATCGCTTCCAGCAGCGCTTCATCCAGCCATGCGTGAGGTCGAGACTGCGGCGGGCATAGCTGAAGTCGGCTGTGCCCGGCGGACACTCGTCGAACGCCATCATGATGTCGGCCCCGATGGTGCGCTCTATGTCCATCACTCCTTCGGGTGTGAAGAAATGCTTGCTGCCGTCAATGTGCGAACGGAACTCGCAGCCTTCGGCAGTGAGCTTTCGGATGCCTGCCAACGAGAATACCTGGAAGCCGCCACTGTCGGTGAGCATGGGGCGGTCAAAGCCGTTAAACTTGTGGAGGCCGCCCGCCCGCTCCAGTATGTCAAGGCCGGGACGCAGGTAGAGGTGGTAGGTGTTGCCCAGAATGATTTCGGCACCGATGTCGTCCTTGAGTTCGTGGAGGTGAACTCCCTTGACGCTGCCCACCGTGCCCACGGGCATGAAGATAGGGGTGTGAATCTGTCCGTGCGCCGTGGTAATCAGGCCGGCGCGCGCCGCACTGTGTGCATCGGTATGTTGAAGTGTAAAGTCCATGGAGTTGCCTTGTTTGCGTGTTTGCGCGCTTATTTGCCCTTCATGAGCCTGACCGAGACGTTGCTTTCCGTGCCGCTGCCCTGCGGCTGGGCCTCATCGGCCGGCACGGTGAGCTCGACAGCGTTCTGAACCTTCTCGTCGAGCAGCGCAAAGCGCAGCACGTCCTGCACATCTTCGACGAAATGGAAGGTCAGCCCCTCGACATACCGCTCGTTGATGTCTGCCACGTCTCGGCGGTTCTCCTCTGAGATAAGGATGTCGGTAATGCCCGCCCGCTTGGCGGCCAGAATCTTCTCCTTGATGCCGCCCACGGGCAACACACGGCCGCGCAATGTGATTTCGCCAGTCATGGCCAGGTGGTCGCGCACCCTACGCTGGGTGAGTGCCGAGGCAATCGAAGTGGCGATGGTGATGCCAGCCGAGGGACCGTCCTTGGGCGTGGCCCCTTCGGGCACATGCACGTGTACGCCCCAGTGGTCAAACACGCGGTAGTCCAGGTTCAGGCTGTCGGCATGGGCCTTGATGTATTCCAGTGCCAACACGGCGCTCTCTTTCATCACATCGCCCAAATTGCCCGTCATGGTGAGCTTGCCGCCCTTGCTGCGGCTGACTCCCGTCTCGATAAACAGAATCTCGCCGCCCACAGCAGTCCAGGCCAGTCCCGTCACCACACCGGCGTATTTGTTGCCCTGGTATCGGTCGCGGCTGAACAGGGGCTTGCCCAGCAGCCGCTCGACATCGGCGGGCTTGATGCTGGTGCCGACATAGGGCATGGTGTCGGTGTCGGAGGTGGAGGTGAGATAGGCCACCTTACGGAACACCTTGTTGATTTGCTTTTCGAGCTGGCGCACGCCACTCTCGCGGGTGTACTTCTCGATGATGAATTCAACGGCGCTGGGCGTGAACCTGAGTTCCGCCTTCTGGCCGAAATTGAAGTCCTTCTGTTCCTTCGGAATGAGGTGGCGGCGGGCTATCTCCTTCTTCTCCTCCGTCAGGTAACCTTCGAGCTCAATGATTTCCATGCGGTCAAGCAGCGGACTCGGAATGGTCTGCAGGCTGTTGGCCGTGGCTATGAAGAATACCTTCGAGAGGTCGAAGTCGAGGTCGAGGTAGTTGTCGTGGAAAGCGTTGTTCTGCTCAGGGTCGAGCACTTCCAGCAGGGCACTGTGCGGGTCGCCGTTGTAGTTGTGCTCCGACACCTTGTCGATTTCATCGAGCACGAACAGCGGATTGGCCGATTCGGCCTTCATGATGCCCTTGATGATTCGTCCGGGCATGGCTCCCACATAGGTGCGCCGGTGGCCTCGGATTTCGGCTTCATCGTGAACGCCGCCCAGCGAGATGCGCATATACTTTCGTCCCAGCGCCTCGGCGATGCTTTTGCCGAGCGAGGTCTTGCCCACTCCGGGAGGACCGTAGAGACAGAGGATAGGCGCTTTGTCGTTTTGGCGGTAGCGCAGGGTAGCAAGGTGTTCGAGTATGCGTTCCTTGACACGCTCCATGCCGTAATGGTCACGGTTCAGGATGCGCTCGGCATGGCGAATGTTCAGGTTGTCGTCGGTACATACACCCCACGGCAGCGAGACCAGCGTTTGCAGATAGTTGAGCAGCACGTTGTAGTCGGGCATCTGCGGGTTCGTGCGTTTGAGTTTGTCCAGCTCGCGCCAGAACACGGCTTCGGCCTTTTCGGGGAACGACAGCGTAATGGCTTTCTTCTCCAGTTCGAGCACATCGGCGTTCTCGTCTTCCCCCAGTTCGCTTTGTATGTTCTTGATCTGCTGGTGCAGGAAGAATTCCTTTTGCTGCTGGTCGAGGTCTTCGCGCGTCTGCATCTGTATCTCGTGTTTCAGCTGCGCAAACTGACATTCGCGGTTGAGCAGCTGCAACAGCTTGTAGGCGCGTTGCTTCACGTCGCGCTCTTCGAGCAGCCGGAACCGTTCGTCAAGCGAGAACGTCATGTTCACGCAGATGAAGTTAATCAGAAATACGGGGTGCGAAATATTGCGCACGGCGAAGGTTGCCTCATCAACGCGCAGGCCGTCGTTGAGCTTCAGATAGCGCACCACGGCATCGCGGCACGACTCCACCAGGACGGAAAACTCCTTGTCTTCCTCCGTATAAAGCGTCTCCTCCAACGACGACACCTCCACGCGCAGATAAGGCTTGCGACGCTTCACGGCCTCCAGCTTCAGGGGGCCGTAGCTCTGCACGATGGCAGCCGTTGTGCCGCCGGGCATGTCGATGGTGCGCATCACGCGGGCCAGCACGCCGAGCGGATAGAGGTCTTTGCCCTCCGGCTCGTCGACCGAGGCATCCTTTTGGGTGAATACGGCAATGAGCGAACCGTTCTTCAAGGCACCGTTCACCACCTTCATGCTCGATTCGCGTCCCACGGAGATAGAGCCGACCACACCCGGGAACAGCATCATGTTGCGCAACGGCAAGGCTGGCAACACGCCGTCGTGTGGCGTATGCATCAGGGCATCCATATCGCCCTCAAAGTCTGCTACAAGTGAAAATGCGCTTTGGGGATTATCGTCCTTTATATTCATTGATTTGTGTTAAGGGCTTTTCTATGAGTTTGCAAAGTTAGTGCAAGGCGAGCGCAGCAAAAAGAAAACAACGCAGTTTTTTCTTTTTGTTGCCGAGCCGCAGCCTAACTTATTCAAAGTTAGTGCAAGGCGAGAGCTGAGCAAAAGAAAAGCTGAAAGATTTTCATTTTGCTCGGCCGAGCCGCAGCCTAACTTCGCGAAGCAGCGTTAGTGCAAGGCGAGCGCAGCAAAAAGAAAACAACGCAGTTTTTTCTTTTTGTTGCCGAGCCGCAGCCTAACTTCGCGAAGCAAAGGTAACACAAGGCGAGCGTAGTGCAAAAGAAAAGCTGAAAGATTTTACACTGCTCTCGCCTTGCACTACCTTTATATAACAAGAAAAGGTTGAACGGATGTTTCATCCAATGATTCCCAACCGGGATGTAGCACTAACGGCGGAAGGGCGGGCTTCTAACCCGCCAGAAATATATTTAAGCGGGCCCTTGCACGCCCTCCCAGTGCGCCGTTACCTCTTATTCGTTTGACAACGGGCGGGCTGGAAGCCACGCCCTCCCAGTGCACCGTCGCTTCCTATCCGCAGATTTTCTTTTGCACTGCTCTCGCCTTGCACTACCTTTACATAAGGTAGGCGGCAGCTCGGCAGTGCAATAGAAAAACTTTCAGCTTTTCTTTTGCACTGCTCTCGCCTTGCACTACCTTTGCCCCATTCATTCACCCAGCCACACGACGACGCTATGTTTAGATTCAAGCAATTTGTTATCGACGATACGCACTGCGCCATGAAGGTCGGCACCGACGCGGTGCTGCTGGGCGCATGGGCTGACCTGCAGGAATGCAGGCGCATACTGGATGTGGGATGCGGCAGCGGAGTGATTGCCCTGATGGCTGCCCAACGCGCTCCCGAAGCCTGGATTACCGGCGTGGAAATTGACGCAGGGGCCGCACGCGATGCCGAACGAAATGCTGAAGCCTCACCCTTTGCTGACCGAATGCAGATAGTACGGGAGGACATCACGCGCTTTGCCCAACGCGGCCTGCGCTTCGACTGCATTCTCAGCAATCCGCCTTACCATCAGGAGGACTTGCTGCCTCCATTGGCTGCCCGGGCCGCTGCACGCCACACGGGCGGCGGCGGTTTGAACTTCGAAGCACTGTTGCGGGCGGTTGCCACGCTATTGGACGCCACTTGTCCCGCCGCACGCTTCTCGTTAGTGCTGCCCACTGCTGCCCTACCCCACTTCCTGCCCTTGGCCGCCGTTTATGGCTTCTGTCTCACCAGGCGCACGCGGGTCATCACGCGACCGGGCAAGCCCTGCAAGCGTACCCTGCTCGAACTGCGGCTACAGGCGCAGCCGACAGCGGACGACGAGCTGGTGCTGGTGGGCGACGACGGAGGCCGTTCAGCGGCTTACGCCACACTGTGCCGCGACTTTTACCTCTGACATGACTGCCCGGAAGCCGGGCTATGCACCCAACAAGGGTTGATGCGTTACGAGCTGGGGCCGCACCATGAGCGCGCCACATGCCTTGAACGCATCAACCCTTGTTTGTCTCCATATTTCTGATTAGTTGGCCTCGGCCTACCGGCCTTGAACGACTTTCACTCCATTCTTAATATATACTCCCGGCGCGGCAGCCTGCTTCACGCGGCGGCCCTGCAGGTCGTACATCTGGGTGGGCACACTAACCGTCGGCTCATAGGGTTGCTGCAGGCCGGTGGCTGTGCCCGTATACTGGATGGGGAAGAAGGGGGTGCTCTCCGTGAACTTGTACGTCCCGCCGGAGGCCCAGTCGATACTGAAACGCACGAAGCGGAGCACGTAGTTCGAAGCGTTGTAGTAGCCGTCTTCCTCGTAGTACACGCCCAGCGTGCCGTCGGGCAACACCACCGCCGTGCTGTAGCCAGAACCCCAGGGGCAGATAGTTTTGGGCGCACCGAAGGTTTCGCCCTCGTCGGTCGAGAGGCAGATGCTCACGTTCTCTCGGCGGCTGCTGTTGGGCAGGGTTTCGAAAGCGATGTTCCAGGGATTTCCCTCCAGCGTGGAACACCAAACCATGTACTCGCCGTCGCAGGCTGTGCCGCTGATGCCCGAGCTGAAACGTGTCTCGGCGGGATAATGCCAGGTCTGGCCCTCGTCGCTGCTGACATTGTGGAAGTTGTAGCCATTGGCACGCACAAAGATGGATAGGTCGCCGTTGTTGCGCTCCAGCGTTTTCGGTTCGTCGGCACTGGTGGTGCCGCTGGTCCCGCTCACGTACCACGACTGCCCGCCGTCCTTGCTCATAAAGAAATAGAAGTTCTGGGAGTTGTCGGCTTCACGGTTCACAAAGCTCGACACCAACGTTCCGTCACGCTTCTGCAAGGCTGCTCCCGAACCCGAGAACCCGCCTTTCCACGTGGGATGGGGACTGCCCACACCGTAGAGGTCGGACGTGTGGTCAGCAGGAACGGTCCAGGTTTCGCCGCCATCGCTGCTGGTAATGGTCTTCCAGAGCATGGGCTGGTCGGCTGTCGATGCCCAGAAGCCGTGGCCGTAGGTTCCGGCCGAAGTCATGATGCCAATAATGTCGCCGTTCAGGTGGTTGGTCACCAGCGATGCATCGCCATGGCCGTATGCCCCTCCCAACTCGGCTGTGCCAGCCACGCGTACTGGGCGGCTCCAGCTGCGGCCCAGGTCGTCGCTGTACTGTGCCACTAAGTACACTTGATTGGGCAGGTCGCCATTGTGCTGAAGCCTGTCGTCAGTGAGCACGACCAGACGGTCTACTTCCGTGCCGTCGGCCAGCTGCTTCTTGACGGTAGTGATAGCCGGAATGCGGTAGTAGCGTGAACCGCAGTCGTAGGGCATGAGGGCCGCGCCTTCGGAGAGGAAGATCGTCACGGCATGGGCCGGATTGCCCGCCGCCTCTGTGCGTACGGCTCCGTCGATGGTGTAGCTGCCGACCACGGCATCGACCTGGTTGCCCTCGGTGGCCTCATCGGCAATGTCGTAGGCTATCCACACATGGTTGTCGCCTGCGTGCAAGGTCGCGTTGCCCGCTATGCTGAAGCTTCCGTCGGCGGCCACTTCGGCAGCCTCGCCGAACAGTTCTCCGTTGGCCTCACGCCAGGGCATCAGGCCCTCCTCGTCGACAAACAGCTCACGGGCATTGGTGGCCACATACGCCCTGACGCGCTTCACGTCGGCCAGGTTGTCAGCCACCACCTGACCGCTGATGGCCTGCAACTGGCAGGTGCCGGTCAGGCCCTGTGTCGTCAGTGTGGCACGCACAATGGGCTGGTTCTTGTTGCCTATGCCTGTAGTCACCTTGCCCTGCTTCACTGTGGTCGAGGTGACAGCCAGTTCGGGATGACTGACATCGGCCTCGACGAACTTCCAGAGCGAAGCCCCGCCGGCCTCAGCCGCCCAGCGCACCAGCACCTGTCCGGCCTCTTGGGCGTGAAGCTCCACGGCATTGTCCTTAATCAGAAAAAAATCGTAGGCTTCTTCTATCTGGTAGATGTAGTTCGGCTCGTCGCTCTTGCCGAACTGGGTGCCGCCACCCGTGCCCGCACCGGCTGTGCCGAAATACACGCCGTCGTAGTTCTTGATGGCCAACTTGCCGTTCTGCTCCCAAAAGCTCCACAGGCGGTCGGGCGAGAAGGACTTGTCGCCAAAGCGCAGGCGGTCGTTTTCGGCATCGTAGTACACGACCTTGCCGGCGCAGTAGGTCTTGGTCGAGGCACTGGTGATGTAGTACCAGTGTTCGTTTCCCGCCGTGCTGACCTCTGGACGGGGCAGCGAAGCGGCAGTGCCGGCCTTGAGGTGTACGGTGAAGTCGGTGAGCTTCACGGGATTGCCGTTGGCCCCTGCCAGTGTGAAGCTCACAGCCGATGCGCCCACTCTTTCGGCTGCCTGGGTCTGGGCCGTGGCCGAAGTGGTGTAGGCTTGTCCGTCGTCCATGGTGAGTGTGAGCTGCACGCTGTGGCCGTTGTTGGCAAAGGTGAAACTGTAACTGTCAATGACATAGCCCTCGGGAGCATTCAGGGTGTAGGTGGCACGGCCTGCCGTTCCCGAATAGAGCTGCACGTTGTTGCCGTTCCAGTTCATGTTGTTGGCATTGCTCGTAAAGGTGAACTGCGGGGCGGTGTTGCTGCGCCACACGGAGTTGAAGCTGGCATTGGCCGTCGTGCCGTTATAGAGATTGCCGTTCAACTTGTCGACCACGATGTCGAGCTGCTCGGCAGGCTCGGACTCTTCGATGGGTTCGGGAGCCTCGTTGATGTAGAACTGGCATCCGGCATCGGTGCGGTCGGCTCCCTTGTTGGACTGGGCACTCCAGTTGTATATCTTGTACTGCTGGGCTGCCTGGGTCTGGTTGAGCTGCACTTCGCCGCTGCTCACGATGTAGCAGCCGGGTGTGGAAGCATAGCTCACGGTCCAGCCGTTGGAAGGCTGTGAGGCAGTGGTGCTGATGGCGGTGTTGTAGCTCGAAGCCGGGCTGAGGTAGCTGCCATGCTTGCGGTTCACGATGTCGAAGGTGTTGTCGCTGCGCTTCACGAACTTCCACTGCGAACGGGCATAGGCCGCAGCGGTCTCGTCGCCCGTCACGGTGCCGGCTGCCTCGCTGACCGACACATAACGGTCGGGAGCGCGCAGCGAATGCAGCTGATACCATTGTTCCTGACCGTCCGTGCTGGCCACAGGCATGTTCAAGGCGGCGTTCAGGGCATCGGCCAAGTCCGCCGTGGCGGTGCTTACGTAGTCTGCTGTCAGCGCCGGCTGCGACAGCTGGCCGAATGCCTCTTCGGCCACAGCGTTGAAAGCAGCCATGCCGGCCTCGCCATACTGCCCCGTCTGCGTGCCTGTCTGGGCCAGCCAGCCTTTGTGGACAGCCTGCGACACGGCATTGCGCAGGTCAGCCTGCTCGATATATTGTTCGGCCTCGGCTTCGGTGACTACCCGGTAGCTGTCCTCCGCAAAGTCGGCCCCCAGGGCGTCGGCAATGAGCTGTGCCATTTTCACATAGCCCAGTCCATACAGGTAGTTGGTGTTCTTGATGTAGCGGGTGTCGGCCACCGTACCGTTGAGGAAGGGGGTGTAGGTGTCGATGAAGCGCACCTGCTCATATCCCTCGCTGCCGGCCAAGGCCTGCATGTAGGCGTTGAGCATCGCCACGCGGTCGGCATTGGTCGAGGCATTGACTAAGGGATGCAGGGCCAGCAGGTAGACCTTGGCATCGGGAGCCTGCTGCACCAGCTTGTCGACCAGCTGCTTGTAGTTAGTCTTGACGGTTTCAAGGTCGGCAGTGCCGGTCATGTCGGCAGTGCCGGTGTAGAGCAGCATGGCCTTGGGCGCAGCCTTGCTCACGCCTTCGACCGCAGCAAAGGTGGCATCAACCAGCCCCGAAGTGGTGGCAATGTTGCCGCCAAAGCCCCAGCCTGTGCCGCGGTTCTTGATGTGGCCGTTGTGCAGCAGTTCGTTCCACTCGCCGTTCTTCACCTCTTCATCTCCAAAGAAGAGGATGTCGGTCGAGGCGACTGGCAGCAGGCTGAAGAAGGTGGCACGCATACCGTTGGAGGCTTGCAGGCCGCCGTTCTGCTGTAAGTTGAGGGCATCGGCGGGATAGACGGGCTGGACTTCGAAGTTCTCGCCTTCTTGCAGATATTGGCATATCTCACGGCACCACACTTCATAGGAGGCTGCCGTGGGATGCAGCTTGTCGTAGCTCCAGCCGCCACCGTCGGCAATGCCGGCCAACTGGTCGTAGATGTCAATATAGGTGAGCCAGTCGGCATGTTCGGCCTCTACGTAGGCTTTGACCAGCTCATTGGCCTTCAGCCAACGCTCGGCGGCGCGGTTGCCGGTGTCGTTCTTCAGGATGCTGTAGAGGTAGACTTTGGTTTGGGGGGAGCGCAAGTGTACGTGCTTCACCATAGCCTGGACCTGTGCCAGCACCTGCTCGCCCGTGTAGTTGAGCCCGTTGGTGGCAATGTCGTTGGTGCCAATCATCAGGAACAGCTTCTTGGGACGGTTGGCCAGATAGCTTTCCAGATTGTCGCCCTGCTCGGTGGAATAGGTGCCCGAATTGCCTCGGTTGACAATGGGCAGGGACTGTCCGTCGGTTGTACGGAAGGTTTCGACCCACGGATGCATGTCGGTGATGCTGTTGCCCACAAACACGATGCTGCCCTCAGCGGGAGGCAGCACCTTGAACTGGTCATAACGGTGCTTGCGGAAGGGTTCGTCGGCCCACAAGCTGCCGCCCAACAGCCCCGCCATCAGAAGGAATAGAAAGGCTTTTTTCATAGACTGTATACGTTTAAGGTTTATTCGGCTGTAAAAATAGGCATATTCTGCTATTGCTGCAAATTTACCCAGATTTATGAGCCGCAACGGTACAGCAGAAAGGGCGCAGCGGCTGATTTCAGCGGCTGCGCCCTTCTGTATGCGCCTCAGTGTGGACGCAGGCAATCTTGCAGAATGAGACCGGCCAATGTAAAGCCGAATATGGCGGTAATGTGGGCCAGACTGCCATTGATCTGCGCCTTCGAACTGTTCCAATCGTGGTCGAACAACGCGGGGTCTCCAGACTTTTCGGACGCCTTTGAACACATGCACGTTGCCGTGTCGCAGACATGGGTTTCGCCCAGATTGGGCAACAGTTCTTCGCTGTACACGCATTTGAACTTGCGCGCGGGCTTGACACCCTGCTTCTTGAAGCGGCGGCGCAAGGCGGCTCCCAGCGGACAGCCGCGCACCTTCCAGAACTCTGCCACTGCAATGCGTGTGGGGTCGAGCTTCAGGGCGGCCCCCATCGAGGAGAAGAACCGGGCCTTGGTGCGGCAGGCGTGGAGAATGAGCTGCGCCTTGTCCTGAAGCGAGTCGATGGCATCGACAATGTAGTCGTAGTCCTCCAGGTGGAAGTCGGCAGCGGTCTCGGCCGAATAGATTTTCTGCAAGGCCTGAATCTCGGCGTGGGGATTGATGCTCAACAGCCTTTGGCGCAGGGCTTCGACCTTGACCATGCCCACGGTTTGCATGGTGGCCATGAGCTGGCGGTTGACGTTGGTGATGCACACGCGGTCGGAGTCAACTATGGTGAGGTGGCGTATGCCTGAGCGCACCAGTCCCTCGGCACACCAGCTCCCTACTCCGCCCACGCCGATGACAATGACGCGCAGGTCGGCCAGACGGTCTACGGCTTCTGTCCCCAACAACCGCTCGGTGCGGTTGAATATGGCTTTTTCTATCTGTTTCATGCTTTTTCCTTTATGACAAGACTGGCCTTGTCAGAACTGGGCCAAGGCTTGTGCCAGTGCATCCATCGAAGGGAACAGGCTGTCGGCACCGGCTTCGAGCAACACCTGAGGCGGTAGCGGTCCGGTGTTGACGGCTATGGTGAACACCCGGGCTGCCACAGCTGCCTGCACGCCCAGCGGTGCGTTCTCGATCACCACAGCCTCCCAGGGTGCCAGTCCCAAGCGTTCAAGTGCCATGAGGTATGGCTCGGGATGCGGTTTGCCGTGCTTCACGTCGCGGCTGCTGATGATGAGCTCGGGCGTGAAATAGCCGGGATAGTTGGAGAAGAGGCGGTCGAGCAGTGACTTCTGTCCGCTGCCTGTCACCACCGCAATGGTCAGGCCAGCCTGCTTCACCCTTTGCAGTACGGCCTCAGCACCGGGCATTTTCGGAGCTTCGGGGCAGGCATTGAACAAACGGCACTTTTCTCTGTATATCGCCTCAATCTCCTGCTCCGTGGCATCGCGGTGCCACAGGCGGCGCGCCAGGATGTTGATGGTGGCCGCCCCCGTGCGCCCCTCGTGCATATAGGCTTCTTCTTCGCTCATGTCGAGTCCGGATGCCTGACACACCTGTGCCCACGAACGGGCATGGTAGGGCATGGAGTCGAAGAGCACGCCATCCATATCGAAAAGCACGGCCTTCGGGGTGAATGCCTCAAAGCCGTGCTTCTGTAAATAATGCTGTATTGCGTTCATCGTGCGATGATTGATAAGAGCCTACGCACTACAGACGCGCCTTGATGGCCTCTGTCTCTGCCTCGTAGCCGGGCTTGCCGAGCAGCGCGAACATATTCTTCTTGTAGGCTTCGACACCGGGCTGGTTGAAGGGGTTGACTTCCAACAGCAGACCGCTGATGCCACAGGCGCGCTCGAAGAAGTAGATGAGCTGTCCGAGGTGGTACTCGTCGAGCCGTTCCATCACCACGCGCATGTTGGGCACACCGCCGTCCACATGGGCCAGCTGCGTTCCCAGCTCAGCCATCTTGTTCACTTCATCCACGCGGCGGCCTTCCAAGAAGTTCAAGCCGTCGAGATTCTCCTCATCGTGCGGGAAGAGCACCTTGTGTTCAGGCTGTTCTACCGAAATGACCGTTTCGAAGATAGTGCGTTCGCCTTCCTGAATCCACTGGCCCATCGAGTGCAGGTCGGTGGTGAAGTCAACTGCGGCGGGGAATATGCCCTTGCCTTCCTTGCCTTCGCTCTCGCCATACAGCTGCTTCCACCACTCGCTCATGTAGTGCAGCTTGGGCTGGAAGTTCACCAGGATTTCCGTCTTCTTTCCCATGGCATAGAGGACATTGCGCACGGCAGCATACTGTTCAGCCGGATTTTCGGCAAAAGGCACTTCGGGTGCGGTGAGCTTTTCCATATCGGCAGCACCCTTCACCAGAGCCTCAATGTCGAAGCCGGCACAGGCGATGGGGAGCAGTCCGACCGGTGTGAGCACCGAGAAGCGTCCGCCCACGTTGTCGGGAATGACGAAGCTGGCATAGCCTTCCTTGTCGGCCGTGGTGCGGGCTGCGCCCTTCTTGGCATCGGTAACAGCCACAATCACCTTGCGGGCCATTTCCACGCCACGCTGGTCCTCACACTGCTTGCGGAGCAGTCTGAAGGCGAGGGCGGTTTCGGTCGTTGTGCCGCTCTTCGAAATGTTGATGATACCGAACCGACGGTTCTTCAGGTAGTCCATCAGTTCATAGAGGTAATCTTCGCCGATGTTGTTGCCGGCAAAGAGCATCACGGGATTCTTTCCGTCGTTCACGAGCCATTCAAAGCTGTTTCCCAAAGCCTCGATCACGGCGCGTGCGCCCAGATAGCTGCCACCGATACCTGCCACCACGATGGTGTCGCAGTTTTCGCGCATCACCTGTGCGGTGTGCTTCAGTTGCGCCAGCAGTTCGTCAGAGGTGCTCGATGCCAGATGCATCCAACCCAAGAAATCGTTACCGGCACAGGTTTCTTCTTCGAGTGCTTTTTGTGCAGCCTTCACGCGAGGCTCAAGTGCTTCAACGGCTCCGGCTGTAAGGAACTGTACAGCCTTGCTTGTTTCCAAGCTGATGTTCTTACTCATATTATATATAATGTCAGTTTTGTTTTCGGGGGACAAAGTTAGTGCAAGGCGAGAGCAGTGCAAAAGAAAAGCGAAAGATTTTCATTTTCCACTGCCGAGCCGCAGCCTAACTTCGCAAAGCAAAGTTAGTGCAAGGCGAGAGCAACGGAAAGAAAATAACGCAGTTTTTTTGGAGAGCGGGCAAAAGCCCGCCCGTTGTCAAGATAACCCGAGGCGACGGTGCACTGGGAGGGCGTGGCTTCCAGCCCGCCCGTTGTCAAGATAACAGGATGTGTTTAAGCGGGCAAAAGCCCGCTTTATATATTTTAGGCGGGCTGGAAGCCCGCCCTCCCAGCCGTTAGCGCCTCAAGACGGC
>CALZRA010000019.1 GCA_945828345.1 uncultured Bacteroidales bacterium | reverse complement strand
GAGTACTTGTTGAACATGAAGAAGAAGAAGAGGGGCATGAGCATCATCATCCACTGCATCATCTTCATCTGCTGTGCCTGGTCGCCCGACATCGTTTCGCGCTGCTGACGCATGGTCATAAAGCTGTAGAGCAGGTTGGTGGCACAGAACAGCAGGCAGAAGAGGCTGAGGTGGTTGCCCAGCCCCCAAATCTCGAAGTTCCAGGAGATGAGGCTGTCATAGGTCGAAAGGTCTTCGGCCCAGAGGAAGCTCTCCTGACGCAGTTCGATGGCGTTCGGCACGAAGTTGAACATGGCAATCCAAATGGGCATCTGGATGAGCATGGGCAGGCAGCCGCCCATCGGGCTTACGCCATACTGCGAATAGAGCGACATCATTTCCTGCTGGCGCTTCATGGCATCTTCCTGACGGGGATACTTGGCCGTAATGGCATCGACTTTGGGTTTCAGCACACGCATCTTGGCACTGCTCATGTAGCTCTTGCGCGTAGGCACATAGACGATGACGCGCAGCAGCAGGGTGATGAGCAACAGTACAATGCCCATGGGCAGGCCCATGCGGGTGAAGAAGTCGAACACGTAGAGGGTGAAGTAGCGGTTGATCCAGCGCACGATAGGCCAGCCGAGATAGACGAGTTCCTGCAGGTCGTTGTCGTGGGCCGAAACCTTGTGGTCGTCCATCGACTGCAGGAGGCGGTAATTGTTGGGGCCGAAGTAGAACTGGAAACGGCTGGCCTTGCTGCCGGAGGGGTCGAAGGGGGCCTGCATCTGCGCGGCATACTGCTTCAGGTAACCGCTGCCTTCCTTGAGCTGTTCGCTCTTCAGGTCTACTTCGGTCAGGGGCTCGGCCGACATGAGTACGGCACTGAAATACTGGTTCTTGAAGGCGATCCAGTCCACACCGCCTGTCACGCTTTCCTGCTCGGTCTCGGCCTCCGAGAGCTTTTCGGTGTCATCACCGTGGAGCTTGTAGGTCAGCGTGGAGTACATGTTCTCGAAGTAGAATCCCTTTTCGTGCTGGGCCACACGGTCGTTCCAGTCGAGCTGCATCACCTTCGTCGTGGCGGGAATGTGCTTGGCCAGGCCGTTGGCCTTGACGCTGAAGTTGAGCAGGTAGTTGTCGGGCAACAGGCTGTACGCTACATCGAGCGTAGCCCCATCGGCTGCGGTGAGGCGGAGGACGAGGGTTGAGTCGGTCTGGCTGACGGGAGTGAAGTAATAGTCACGCAGGGAGAACTGGCCTTCCTTCGTGTCGAAGGTGAGATTGAAGGCGGCGTCGTTCTTGGAGTAGAGCAGCAGGGGAGTGTCGTTGCCGGCCTCAAAGTCGGTGTAGCTCTTGTACTCCTTGAGGAGCACTTCGCTCACGGCGGCACCCTGGGTGGCAATCTTTACCTGCACCTTGTCGTTATGGAGCGTGACCTCGCGGTTCGTGCCCTGTGTAGCGGCAAAGAAGATGTCGGAAGAATCAGACGCCTGCGACCTCACCACCTCTTTCGAGAGCGAAGCTGCATCCATTACGGTGTCGACGACAGCAGCCTGCTGGCTTTGCTCGGCAGGCGCGACGGGTTGCGTAGGGGTGTTGTACCAACTGAATCCGATGAGCACAAGGGCTATCAGCACGAGGCCAACAATGGTGTTTTTGTCCATGAATTGTTTTGAAATAGTCTGTTGTGTGAAGCAGTGAATAAAAGGGCGCGCCGCGACTGCGGCAAGTCTGCAACGATGAGGTTATCCCATTACCGCCCACGCCTCAGGGGAGGCGCAGCAGCAACACGGATAACCTCATGATGCCGTAACAGGGATAAGTTTATTGTACAGGGGAGCGGAACGTGGGCAGGAGGCATCCGGCGGAACGGACGCTTATGCTTCATGAAGTCGTCCGCCCTGGGCCTTTCTGCTCCCAACGGGAGGCCGCCCCCGTCTCTTACTGTTGTGCAGCCAGCCCGGCGCAGGTCTTGACAAAGTCAAGGAAGAGGGCGTGGGGCTTCAGCACCGTACTCGAATATTCGGGGTGGAACTGGGTGCCCACATACCAGCGCAGATTCGGGACTTCAACGATTTCCACCAGCTCGGTGTCGGGATTGGTGCCCACGCAGTGCATACCTGCCTGCTCGTATTCCTGACGGAAGTCGTTGTTGAACTCATAACGGTGGCGGTGGCGTTCGCGGATAATCTCCTTGCCGTAAATCTGGCGCACACGGCTGCCTTCGGCCAAGGCACATTCGTAGCCGCCCAGACGCATGGTGCCGCCCATGTTTGTGATGTTCTTCTGGTCTTCCATGATGTCGATCACGTTGTGCGTGGTCTTGGGGTCCATCTCGATAGAGTTGGCATCTTCGTAGCCGAGCACGTTACGGCCATACTCGATGACCATCATCTGCATACCCAAGCAGATACCAAAGGTGGGCAGGTCGTGCTCGCGGCAATAGCGGGCGGCCAGTATCTTGCCTTCGATGCCGCGCTGTCCGAAGCCCGGACAGATTACATAACCCTGCATACCAGCCAGCATGTCGCCCACGTTGTCGGGCGTAATCTTCTCGCTGTTGATGAAGTGGCACTTCACCTTGCGGTCATTGTAGGTGCCTGCCTGCGACAGGGCTTCGAGAATACTCTTGTAGGCATCCTGCAAGTCGTACTTGCCGACCAGTCCGATGTTGACCACTTCGATGGCCTTGTGACGGCGGTCCAGGAAGGAACGCCAGGGTCCCAGTCCCGGAGTTTCGCCCACGGGCATGTCGAGCTTGCGCAGGATAGTGGCATCAAGCTCCTGCTCCTGCATACGCAGGGGCACCTCGTAGATGGTGGGCTGGTCGAGGCTCTGCACCACGGCCTCGGGCGACACGTTGCAGAAGTTGGCTATCTTGCGGCGCAGGCCCGAACCGAGCGGATGTTCCGTGCGCAGCACGAGGATATCGGGCTGGATGCCCAAGCTCTGAAGTTCCTTCACCGAGTGCTGGGTGGGCTTGGTCTTCAGCTCGCCCGCAGCAGCCAGATAGGGCACGTAGGTCAGGTGTACGCAAACGGCATTCTTGCCCAGCTCCCACTTCAACTGGCGGATGGCTTCGAGGAAGGGCTGGCTCTCGATGTCGCCCACCGTGCCGCCGATTTCGGTAATCACGAAGTCATACTTGTGCTTCTTGCCCAGATAGAGCATGTCGCGCTTGATTTCGTCGGTAATGTGGGGAATCACCTGGATGGTCTTGCCCAGATAGTCGCCCCGACGCTCCTTGTCGATCACGCTCTGGTAGATGCGTCCCGTGGTGAAGTTGTTGTAGCGGGTGGTCTGTATGCCCGTAAAGCGTTCGTAATGCCCCAAGTCCAAGTCAGTTTCCTGTCCGTCGTCGGTCACATAGCATTCGCCGTGCTCGTATGGGTTCAGCGTACCCGGGTCGATGTTGATATACGGGTCGAACTTCTGGATAGTAATGTGGTAGCCGCGTGCCTGCAGCAACTTGCCGATGGAGGAGGAAATGATTCCCTTGCCGAGCGAAGAAGCCACGCCGCCGGTCACGAAAATGTACTTAGTCTCTGCCACGATGATATGCTTTAAGTGTTTGAGATGTTTCTGAGTGATACACAGTTTTGCGCGGCAAAATTAGTGCAAACGTAAAACTCGGGCAAAAGAAATGCTAAAAAAGTTGCTCCGCGCCGGCCACCTCCCCTGCTTCCGAAGCCAGGGGGCGGCCATACCCCTATTTATATATAGGAGTGCAACGCAGATTTCGGCAGCGGCACACGGCATGTGGACGGACTGTCAGGAAAGCCTCTGATAACAAATCGGCATGTCAGCAAACTGCCTCGGCACTTAGGAAAAACAACTCGGCACTTAGATTTTTCTAAGCGGCACTTCGGAAAAACAACTCGGCATGTTGTTGTGACCGGCCTGCAGAGGAGCTATCGGCGACCGCCAGGTGTTATACGGCAACGACCTGTCCCATCGGCCACATGCCGCAGAGCGGACATGTCGGCCCAGCGCGTAATGCCTATGCTTTTTTCACTTAAATGAGCCAAATGTTTCGTCATTCCCAATATAAATCCTTACATTTGCCCCCAACATCAGAGTATCACCAAAGCCTGCCCTTGCCGACAAGCGCAGGCATACACACCAAATTATCTAACACATGAAGAACATTCTACTTCGAACAAGTCTGCTCGTACTGCTCTGCGCAGCATGGCCTGTGCTGTGCGGCCACGCCCAGGCACTCACCGAACTCAAACAAGGCAAGGCTTACCGATTCCTGAACGTGGGGCAACCAAGCTATGCGCTCGCTGCCGGCACAACTGCCATAGGACAGACTGCCACCTCGGGCTGCACGGAGGCCGAGTACAACCAGCTGTGGGTGGTGACCGACATCACCACGCTGAACGGCGTGAACCAGTACCGCCTGCGCAACATGGGCAGCGGACAGTACCTGCAAGCCAACACTGCCGTGAGCGGCAAGTGGCAAATGGTGAGCGACCCCAATGAGGCCAACACGCAGCTGTATCTCGTCACGCTGGGCGGCACGCACAACTCGCTCAGTCCCTACAACCGCACTAACGGCTACCAGCTCATGCACCTCGACGGCAGCCAGGACGTGGTGAGCTGGGAGGGAGCCAATAACGAATCGACCCGCTGGGACATCGTGGAGCAACCGCTCGACGAGGCAACCATCGAGGCCAACTGGAAGTCGCTGGAGGGCACCATGTTCACCCAAGCACAGATTGAGTCCATGCAGGCTGCACTGGAGACCCTGTTTGCCGACATGGCCTGCACCACGCTGCGCCCCACCTATGCCCAGATGACCCAGGCCGCGCTGACAGCCGACGGCAACTACACCCAGTTGCCCGAAGCCCTGCAACAGATGGTGCTGAAGACTTGGAAGACGCAGAACGGCACACCGCTCACGGAGGCCTGGCGCGAAGACAACTTCGACGCGTCGAAGCCCGCTTGGGACGGCGACTATGCCCGCCGCTTCCGCATCCAGAACTATGAGGTGTACACCGAACGCGACTGCACCAACCAGGCGCTGAAGGTGAACATACACACCAACCTGAACAATCCGACCGGCATTTTCGGCAACAAGCGTCAGGCCCTGTTCATCATGGTTGACCAGGACGTGCCGGCCAATGCCTCGCTCTATTTCGGCACTTACCAAGGACACGGCCAGGCCGGCAACTACAACGACGGCGTGGCCCTGCACAAGGGGCTGAACGTGGTGGCCACCTGGGAGGACAAGACCTGGTCGTGCATCTACTACACCGCCAAGACCATGAAGGCATGGGACGGCCGCACGAACCTGGCTGACTTCTCGCTGACTGACTTCCCCGACCTCACCATCCACATTGAGGGCGGCAACGTGAACGGTTTCTACAACGCCGTAGGCGATGACCTCTGGGCACACAACGCTGCCACTACCGGATGTGACAGCGGACACAACCTCAGCTCGTTAGCCACCACACTGACCAAGGCCGACGGCTCGCAGACCGCCGCCAACGACAACCTGCTGCAATCGAACAACGTGTATCCCAAGGGCGACAACGAAGGCGACTGGGACTACTATGCTGCGCGCAACGTGCTCGACGACCTGACTATCCTGGGCCGCTACCAAACCATTCAGTTCAGCTTCAACCCGCCCGCAGGCAGCAGCGCAAGCCACTGTACCAACTACTGGTTTACCACCCAAAACGGGTCGCGCCGCGTACGCATCACCGACTGGCTCGAACGCTGGGACCGCATCATGATGAGCGAACGCTTGGTGCTGGGCGTGCTGAGCCGCGAGGAAGTGGAGGAAGCCAACGCCCGCTACCACGCCTGGGATGCCACGAAGCACGACATCTTCAGCTACACTGGCGACGACGCGGAATGGGGTGTGGACTACTCGAAGCACTACCGCCTGCACGGCCTGGCCATTTCGACCACTGACCCCGGCACTTACATGTCGGGCGGCTGGACCAGCGCGAACTACAACAACAACACCTTGCCCGACATCATCGGCAAAATGAACGATGAAAGCTCGGCGGGCGGCGTGCTCTGGGGACCGGCCCACGAAATGGGACACCAACACCAGCAGCTGCTCAACATGCGCGGCCTCACGGAGGTGTCGAACAACATGTTCTCGAACGTAGCCGTATGGTATGACGGACGCGGCACCTCACGTACCAATGCCGGCCAAGGCGACCTGAGCTACGTGCTCGAAGCCTACAACACCGACGGCCACGACTTCTTCACCAACAACATCTGGGCACAGACACAGATGTTCTACAAGCTCTGGCTCTACTACCACCTTGTGGGCAAGAACACGAACTTCGTGCCGCGCCTCATCGAGATGCTCCGCCGCGACCCCATGGTCATCCAGTATGACCAGCAGGGCAGCACCAGCCTGCTGCACTTCTACAAGAAGTCATGCGAGGCCGCCGGCGAGGACCTCACCGAGTTCTTCCGCGCCCACGGCTTCTTCGAAGTGATGGACAAGCGTTTCGTGGGCGACTACAGCAACGCTGAGTACACGCAGACACAGGCCGACATCGACGAAGCCATCAACTACATCAAGGCCAAGGGCTATCCCGAAAACCGACAGATTATCTTCATCAACGACAACGCGCAGCGCGCGACCTACCTGAAACACGACGGTGTGACAGCCCGCAAGCTTTGGGACGGCAAAGCCTTTGCCGACCTGGGCAGCTACACGGCTTACCAGAACGCCAGCGAATCGCCCGTCAGCGGCACCTACAGCCTCACGGTGAACAACAACGAGGTGTCGCTCACCGGTGCCGAAGGCGGCGTGGGCTTCCTGATTTACGACAAGGACGGCAAGTTGCTGGCCTTCTCCAACGACTACACCTTCCCCGTGAGCGACGCCACGGCTGCGGCCTTGGCATCAGGCACTGCCACAGTGCTGGCCGTGACCGGCTCGGGCGAAACGGTCGAAGTGGGCATTGACAACACCGCAGCCACCGAAAGCCTGCTGAAAGCTGCCCTCGAAAAGGTGCGGACCTTACTCGACAATGTGGACGACGGAGGCTCCTCGGGCAATGACTACACCCGCGTAGGCTTCTACCGCCAAAACGAAGTGGCCGAACTGCAGGCCGCCTACAACGAAGCCCTCTCTATCTACATCGGCAACCTGACGGGCAGCTACCTCTCGGCCTACGAAGCGCTGAACAGTGCCTACACCGATGTCATGGCCAACAGCCACGCCCAGGTGACGCTGCTCCCGGGCAGTGCCTGCGTGCTGGCCAACTACGCCTACTCCGAGCGGTACATGGCCGAAGATGCCTCGGGCAATGTCATCACCAACACGCAGTCGGGCGGCGTCAATCCCTCGACTGTGCCGGCCAACGGACAATGGATATTTGAAGAAGCCGGGCAGGAGAACGTATACTACCTCAAGAACGTCAGCTCGGGCCAGTATGCCCAAGCCCTGACACGCTCCACGGTGCTCAAGACGGGCAGCACCCCCATAGGCTACACCCTCCACCCCATCAGTACCGGCCTGTTCTCACTGCGCTACAACGGAGCAGCCAACAACACGCTCCATTCGGCAGCAGGCGTAAGCTACAAGGTGGTGGGCTGGGATGACAACGAAGACCCCTCGCTGTGGTACATCACCATGGTGAGCAAGGACGAAGTGGCCGAACTGCGACAGGACCTCGCCGCCTTGGCCGAAAAGACGCAGCAGCTGATTGACCAGATGGCCACCGTGAGCCAGAAGGGCGCACAGGACATGAGCGGCTTCAGCCTCAGCAGCAATGCCCCCGAACCCGGACACGGCACCAACTTAGTGGCCGATGGCAACACCGAGACCTACTTCCATACAGCCTGGTATGGCTCGGCGGTCAACGAAGACCACTACCTGCTCATTGACTGCGGCGAGGGCCTGAGCCTGGGCGACTTCACGCTGAACTACTACACGCTCCCCGTGTCGGCCTACAACGTAGACGCACCCACCGTGCTGGTCATCGAAGGTGCCAACCAGACTGGCTCCAACGGCCTGCCTACAGGATTCACCGAAATAGCCACGCTCACGTCCAATGATGCCACCCCGCTGCCTACGGCCAAGAACCAGTATTACACCTCGGGCGTATTGGGCAACGGCGAGGACTACCGCTTCGTCCGCCTGCGGGTGACGCAGACAACGGGCGGCCTGTTCGGCACGCACTATTACTTCGGTCTGGCCGAACTGGGCATCTACCGCATGGAGAATGCCGTACACGCCATTGACGGCCGGTTCACGACACTGACAAAGGACGATGTGCTGAGTGCGCTCGACGAAGTGCAGTGCGCCAAACTGCTGCTGGACTACAGCAGCACGACGCAGAGCGAGCTGCAAACCGAGTACAACGCGCTCAACATCATCTACAACCTGCTGCTCGACATCTACAACGAAGGCAAGGACAAGCCGATCATCACACACATTGACCAGGCCGCCGAAAGCCAGAGCCAGGCACCCGTCATCTACGACATGCAGGGCCGCAGGCTCAACCGCATCGTGCAGCCGGGCATCTACCTCATCAACGGACAGAAGAAGTGGGTAAAGGCCCTTTGACCCAGACTTCTTAGTGTTCGTTTAAGCACTGAAAACCAAGACGCTTATGGTTTTAGCCTCAAGTTGGGATACCTCTCAGCTTGAAGCTAAAACCATAAACTGTAATTCTACAACGGAGCCGACACTCCCCCACTCCCAAGCAAGCCCCCAACCCTACATGACAGCTGAAATCATCTTCAACTACTTTCCCGAACTCACCGACACCCAGCGGGAACAATTCAGGCAGCTCGATGCTCTCTACCGCGACTGGAACGCCAAGATCAACGTCATCTCGCGCAAGGACATCGACAACCTTTATCCCCACCACGTGCTCCACTCGCTGGGTATAGCCAAGATTATCAACTTCCGCCCCGGCACGCAGGTGCTCGACATGGGCACCGGCGGCGGTTTCCCGGGCATTCCCCTCGCCATCTGCTTCCCCGAATGCCACTTCAAGCTCATCGACAGCATCGGCAAGAAGGTGAAGGTGGCCCAGGCCGTGGCCGACGCTATCGGCCTGCAGAACGTGGTGTGTGAACACCGCAACGTGCTCGAAGAGAAGGGACGCTACGACTTCGTGGTGAGCCGGGCGGTGATGAATGCCCCCGAACTCGTCAAGCTGGTGCGCAAGAACATCGCACGCGAGCAGCGCAATGCCCTGCCCAACGGACTTATCTGCCTCAAAGGCGGCGACCTCGACGAAGAGCTGAAAGCCTTCAGGCACCGCAGCGAGCAGTGGCAGCTCAGCGACTTCTTCAGCGGACCCTTCTTCGAAACCAAAAAAGCCATATACATAGCCCTCTGAACCATGCACATCACCCGCTTCATCGTAAACATGATTGAGGAGAACTGCTACCTCGTTTGGGACGACACCGGACAGGCCGCCCTCATCGACTGTGGCGCATTCTACCCCGAAGAACAAAAGGCCATCAGCGACTTCATCGCCCAAAAGGGACTCACGCTGGCCCGCCTGCTCAACACCCACGGCCACTTTGACCACATCTTCGGCGCATCGTTCGTCTACGACACATACGGTGTGCCCATCGAGCTCTGTGATGCCGAACGCCAGACCTACGAATCGTCGGCCGAACAGATGGCCCGCTTCATGCACCGCCCCATCCCACTGCAACTGCCCCCCGAAGCCCGCTATTTCAAGGACGGCGACACACTGCAGATAGGAAACCTCACAGCCCGCGTCATTGCCACACCGGGCCATACGCCGGGCGGCGTGTGCTTCTATTTCGAAGAGCAGGGCGTACTCTTCAGCGGTGACAGCCTGTTCCACGGCGAAATAGGCCGCTGTGACCTGCCCGGCGGCAATGAGATACAACTCATCGAGGGCCTTCGCCAACGCATCCTCACGCTACCTCCTGAAGTGCAGGTGCTGCCCGGACACGGAGAGGCCACTTCCATTGCCACCGAACGGAGCTCCAACCGCTACCTGCGATAAGGCTCCAACAACCCCAAGCGGCCTCCCCTTTCCTGTCAGCCGCTCCATGCAGACAGGCGCAGAATCCAGGGCATTGCCTCTGATTCTGCGCCTGCCTGTGCGTCATGGCCAACCCTTGCCACCGCCGTTAAACACTATTTTTGTAAACTTCGTCTATTAAAAGCGAAAATTCGGCCTCACGCCAATATAAAAAAACATAACGCCAGCACATTTAGGGAAAAACTACAAGGAATCAAAAAGTTTTTTGCCGTACCTTTGCCGTCGCCTGCGCCCAGCCTAACCAACGTGAACCTCATGTGTCTATAGCCTGAGCCAACAGCAAGCATACACATAAACATCATCTATAAATAATCTCCAACATGAAGAAAACCGTTTTATGGATGCTCTCCGCCTGGCTGCTTACAGCCTGCGGCAGCAAGTCATCGCAAATGCCCGAAGCCAACAACGACTTCGCCGTGGTGACCCTCAACGCCACTGAAGCACAACTTGAGACCTCCTACCCCGCTACCATCAAGGGTATGCAGGACATCGAAATTCGTCCGAAGGTGGCGGGCTACCTCACCAAGCTGCTGGTCGACGAAGGTGCCACCGTGCGCCAGGGCCAGCCCCTCTTCCTGATTGACTCAGAACAGTATCAGGCTGCCGTGAATGCCGCCAAGGCCCAGGTGCGTGTGTGCAAGGCCAACATAGCCACCCAGAAGCTGACCGTAGAAAACAAGCAGGCACTGTTCGACCAGAAGATCATTTCGAGCTACGACCTGCAAATGGCCAAGAACACCCTCGAAAGCTATGAAGCCCAGTTGGCTGCCGCTCAGGCCCAGCTGCAAAGTGCACAGGACAACCTGCGCTGGTGTACCGTTTCCAGCCCCTCTGACGGTGTAGTCGGTACGATTCCCTACCGCGTGGGTAGCCTCGTGAGCGCATCTAATGCACAGCCGCTGACAACCGTTTCGAGCATTAACAAGATGTACGTCTACTTCTCCATGACCGAAAAGCAGCTGCTGGCCCTCACCCGCGAAGAGGGCGGTCTGTCTGCTGCCATTTCGAAGATGCCCCCTGTGAAGCTCGTATTGACCGACGGCACGGAATACGCCCAAAGCGGCGTGGTCAGCACCATTAGTGGCGTGATTGACCAAAACACGGGTTCTGTCCAGATGAGAGCCACCTTCGACAACGCGGGCCACGTGCTCCGCTCGGGCGGTACGGGTTCCGTCCTGGTGCCTGTAAGCCAGAAGGACGCCATCGTCATTCCCCAAAAGGCGACCTTCGAAATCCAGAACAAGAAGTTCGTCTACGTGGTGGGCAACGGCAACAAGGTGCAAAGCCGCGAAATCGAAGTGCTCGTACAGCACGACGGACAAAACTACGTGGTGACCAACGGCCTGAAAGCCGGCGAACGCATCGTGGTCGACGGGGTGAGCAAGCTGAAGAACGACATGCAGATCAACCCCATTACCCCCCAACAGGCCGCTGCGGCCGAACAAAAGGCCAAACAGGCTCTGAAGGACGGCAAAATGCCCGGCCAGGACTAAACCGCCACACGCGAAATTACACTTAATGGTCTAAAGGTCTAAAAGAAAAGTTTCATGCAATTAGATAGATTTATTAACCGCCCGGTGCTCTCCACTGTGATTTCAGTGGTAATCGTCATCCTGGGTGTGCTGGGCTTGGTTTCGCTCCCCATTACGCAGTACCCCGACATCGCACCGCCGACGGTAGAGATTAGCACCTCCTACACGGGTGCCAATGCACAGACTGTACTGAACTCCGTGATTGCCCCCATCGAGGAGCAGGTGAACGGTGTGGAAAACATGGACTACATGTCGTCCACCGCCACCAACACGGGTGACGCTACCATCGAAATCACCTTCAAGCAGGGCACCGACCCCAACATGGCCGCCGTGAACGTGCAGAACCGCGTTTCGAAGGCACAGGGCCTGCTCCCCTCGGAAGTAACCCGCATCGGTGTGGTTACGGAGAAGCGCCAGAGCTCCATGCTCGTGATTTTCTCCGTCGTGGACGCTTCTGACAAGTACGAACCGGACTTCATCGAGAACTACGCGAAAATCAACATCATTCCCCAGGTGCAGCGCGTGAAGGGTGTGGGCGACGCCATGGTGATGGGCGCCGACTACTCCATGCGCATCTGGCTCGACCCCGAAAAGATGGCCGAACACCACCTCGTGCCCTCGGACATCTCGGGCGTACTCGCCGAACAGAACATCGAGGCTGCACCGGGCAACATCGGCGAACGCGAAAACCAGACCTTCCAATACACGCTCCGCTACAAGGGCCGCCTCAGCGAGGCTTCGGAGTTTGAGAACATGGTCATCCGCTCCACGCCCGACGGCAACGTCATCCGCGTGAAGGACGTGGCCCGCGTCGAACTCGGCCGTACGACCTACTCCTTCTCGGGCCGCGTGAACGGCCACCGCTCCGTGTCATGTATCGTGATGCAGATTGCCGGCTCCAACGCCACGCAGATTGTCAAGGACGTGGAAGCACTGCTCGCAGACTGCGAAAAGGACCTCCCCGAAGGTCTGGAAATCAAGGTGGCACAGAGCGTAAACGACTTCCTCTTCGCCTCTATCCACGAAGTAATCAAGACGCTTATCGAGGCTTTCATCCTCGTGTTCATCGTGGTGTTCCTCTTCCTGCAGGACTTCCGCAGTACGCTCATCCCCGCCATCGCCATCCCCGTGGCCCTCGTGGGTACGTTCTTCGTGCTCTACCTCATTGGCTTCTCCATCAACCTGCTGACCCTCTCGGCCATGGTGCTTGCCATCGCGATTGTGGTGGACGACGCCATCGTGGTGGTGGAAGGCGTCCACGCCAAACTCGACCAGGGCTACACCTCCTCGCGCAAGGCTTCGATCGATGCCATGCGCGAACTCGGCGGCGCCATCGTCTCCATCACCCTGGTCATGATGGCCGTGTTCATCCCCGTGAGCTTCATGTCGGGCACGTCGGGTACGTTCTACCGCCAGTTTGGTCTGACCATGGCCATTGCCATCGGCTTCTCGGCTGTCAACGCCCTGACGCTCTCGCCGGCTCTCTGTGCCATCCTGCTGAAGCCCCACAAGAAGGAAGACGAGGAGGAAGCCTCGCTCAAAGAACGCATGGGAGTCGCCTACAAGGCGGCCCGCCAGACCTTCGTGCAGCGCTATGTCGAGTCTATCGGCCGCATCCTGCACCCGAGCGTAACACTCATTCTGGTAACGGTGGCCATCCTCGGCATGATCTTCGGGGCATTCAGCTTCGGCTCCCACCCCGTCATTGCAAGCATCTTCACGCTCTTCGCCGTGCTCGGCCTCATCGGACTCTCGACGAAGAAGTTCATGAACTCGTTCAACAACTCCTACGAGCGCATCCTGCAACGCTACAAGAAAGCCGTGCTCAAGTTCATCCAGCGCCCGATCCTTTCGCTCGGACTGACTGGCGGCTCCATCGCACTGCTCATATGGCTCATGAACATCACGCCGACGGCCATGGTGCCCAACGAAGACACGGGTACCATCATGGGCGTGGTGACCATGCCTCCCGGCACTTCGCAGGACCGCACCGAAGCCTTTATGCTCCGGGTGGACAGCCTCATCCGTTCCGTCCCTGCTGTAGAGCAGAGCACACTCATCTCGGGCTACAGCTTCATCGGCGGACAAGGTCCCTCCTACGGTTCGTTTATCGTGAAGCTGAAGGACTGGGAAGAACGCTCGATGATGGAAAGCTCGACGCTCATCTTCGCCAACCTCTACCTCCGTTCGCGCGACGTGTTCAAGGATGCCCAGGTACTCTTCTTCCAGCCGCCTATGATCACGGGTTACGGCGCTACCAACGGCTTCACCTTCAACCTGCAGGACCGTACGGGTGGCGACCTGAACAAGTTCTACGACATCAGCAAGGACTTCCTCGCCGAACTCGTGAAGCGTCCCGAAATCGAATCGGCACAGACGGACTTCAACCCGAACTTCCCGCAGTATATCATCGACATCGACGCTGCCAAGTGTAAGCGTGCCGGCATCTCGCCCTCCGACATTCTCTCGACACTGCAGGGCTACTACGGCGGTCTCTACTCGTCCAACTTCAACCGCTTCGGTAAGATTTACCGCGTGATGATCCAGGGCGAACAGAGCGAACGCGCCAACTTCGAGAGCCTCTACAAGGTGAAAGTGCGCAACGGCTCGGAAATGGCTCCCATCACGGAGTTCATGACCATCAAGCCCAGCTTCGGACCGGACAACATCAACCGCTTCAACATGTACACCTCCATGGCGGTGAACGGTAACCCGGCCTCGGGCTACACCTCGGGCCAGGCCATCAAGGCTATCGAAGAAGTGGCCGCACAGACACTGCCCCAAGGCTACTCGTTCGAGTTCTCAGGCCAGTCGCGCGAGGAACAGTCGAGCGCTGGCAGCACCACGGCCATGGTGTTCGTCCTCTGCTTCGTCTTCATCTACCTCCTGCTCTCGGCCCAGTACGAAAGCTACGTCCTGCCTCTGGCCGTACTGCTCTCCGTGCCCTTCGGTCTGGCCGGATCGTTCCTCTTCATCCAGGGTATGGGCAGCCTCAGCCTCTTGCCCGGCGGAGCGGGACAATTCTTCAACATGATATTCGGCAGCGCATCAAACAACATCTACGTGCAGATTGCCTTAATCATGCTGATGGGTCTGTTGGCCAAGAACGCCATCCTGATTGTGGAGTTCGCACTCGACCGCCGCAAGATGGGCATGAGCATCTCCTGGGCTGCCGTGCTCGGTGCCGGTGCCCGTCTGCGTCCTATCCTGATGACCTCACTGGCCATGATCATCGGTCTGTTGCCCATGATGTTCGCCTTCGGCGTAGGTGCCAACGGTAACCGCTCGCTCGGTACGACGGCCATCGGCGGCATGTTGATCGGTATGATCTGCCAAATCTTCATCGTGCCCGTGCTCTTCGTCATCTTCCAGTATCTGCAAGAGAAGATCAAGCCGATGACCTGGGAGGACATCGAACCCGGCGAAGCTGACTCTGATATCGAACAATACTCTAAATAGCTGGGATAAGGGTGGCCCCCGAAAGGCCGCCAGAACCGGGCCCGAAAGGCTTCGGCGCACCGGCCCACGGACTTTCCCGGACCACCCCTACCCTCGCAACCCTACAGACAAGAAAATGAAACATCTCATCTATATCCTCGGTTGTTCCGCCCTGCTAAGCAGCTGCCACCTCTTCCGCAACTACGAGCGGCCGCAAAGCATCGGAAACAGGCTCGAAACCCTCTACCGCGACACGACCGACACACAGGCTGCCCTGCCCGCCGACACCGCCAACTTCGGCAACACCCCTTGGCAGGAAGTATTTACCGACCCGCAGCTGCAGGCCCTTATCTCCAAAGCACTGGAGAACAACACCAACCTGCGCAGTGCCGACCTCACCATCCAACAGGCTGAAGCCGGCCTGAGCATAGCACGCCTGGCATACTACCCCTCTGTGTCGTTCGGCCCGCAGGGCAACATTTCGAGCTGGGACTTCGGCAAAGCCACCAAGACCTACAGCTTCCCCCTCACTGCCAGCTGGCAGGTGGGTGCACTCGGACAGCTGCGCAACGCCAAGAAGCAGGCCGAAGCTACTCTCGAAGTGAGCAAGGCGGCCAAGCAGGCCACACGCACGGCTATCATTGCCTCGGTGGCCAACCTCTACTACACGCTCCAAATGCTCGACGAACAGCTCAAGACCACTGAAGCAACGGTGGCTATCTGGGCCGAAAACGTGCGCACCATGGAACTCATGAAAACGGCTGCCATGACCAACGAAGCCGCCGTAGGACAGACCAAGGCAAATTACTACAGTCTCCTCAGCTCTGTGCCGACGCTCAAGCAGAACATCACGCAGACCGAGAACGCGCTGTGCAGTTTGCTGCATGAGGCTCCCCACCCCATTGCCCGCGGCAGCTTCGATGCGGATGCCTTCCCCACCAGCTTCTCCGCAGGCGTTCCCTTGCAACTGCTGGCCAACCGTCCCGATGTGCATGCAGCCGAAATGCAGTTGGCCTCCAGCTTCTACAATGTCAGTGTGGCCAAGAGTTCCTTCTATCCCTCACTCTCTATCGGCGCACAAGCTGCCTGGACCAACAATGCCGGCGTGATTGTCAATCCCGGCAAGATTCTGGCTTCTGCCTTCGCTTCGCTCACACAGCCTATTTTCATGAACGGACAGCTGAAAGCCAACCTCAAGGTTTCGCAGTTGCAGTATGAAGACGCCCAGCTGCAGTTTGAGCAGGCACTGATCAATGCCGGACAGGAAGTGAGCAATGCCCTCACCGACTATCAGGCAGCCTCACAGCGTCAGGCCACACGCCAACAGCAGGTCGAAACGCTCACTGCCACCCTGCACAACACGCAGGAACTCTTCCAGCGCAGTGCCAGCACCACCTATCTCGAAACCCTCACGGCACAACAGAGCCTCATTCAGGCCCAGCTCAGCCTCATTCAGGACAAGTTCGACAAGGTGCAGGCTGCCATCAGCCTTTATCAGGCTCTCGGAGGCGGACGTGAAAAATAATCCAAGGGTACACAACCCCCTCACCTAACAACCCTCTTTACTATGATTTCTCCCTTAGCATACGTTGACCCCGCAGCCCAACTGGGGCAAAACGTGGAAGTAGGACCCTTTGCCTACATTGAGGCTGGTGTGACCATTGGCGACCACTGCGTCATCAAGCCACACGCCAGCATCCTCAAGGGCACAACCCTCGGCCACCACAACACGGTCTATTCGAATGCCGTAGTCGGGGCTACGCCCCAGGACTTCCACTACGTTGAAGGCCAGCCCACCCGCGTTGTCATCGGCAACCACAACCACATCCGTGAGAACGTGGTCATTGCCGGTAGCATCTACCCCGACAAAGCCACCACGATCGGCAACGAGAACTTCATCATGGACCGTGTACACATCTGCCACGACGTACACGTACACGACAAGTGCGTGGTAGGCATTGGCAGCTGCATTGCCGGCGAAAGCGAACTGCATGACTACTCGATTCAGAGCAACGGCGTAGTGGTGCAGCAGCACGTGCGCGTAGGCCGATTCTCGCTCATCCAGAGCGGTTGCCGCGTGCAGAAGGACGTTCCTCCCTACGTCATTCTGGGCGGCAATCCCGCCTCATACCACGGTGTGAACACCGTAGTGCTCAAACACTTCAACGTGTCCGACCGCGTGTTGCGCCACATCGCCAACACCTACCGCATCATCTATACCGGCAACTTCAGCCTGGAGGACGCTGTCATCAAGATTCCCGAACAGATTCCCATGAGCGACGAAATCGACAAGATTCTCGACTTCATCAAAGGTGCCAAGAACGGCATCGTGCGCAATTTGAAGGAGAACTGATGCGACCACTCCACACGCCGCTATCCCCCAAGGGCTTTGTCTGCAAAGGACCGCAGGTTCCGCAGGCAAAGCCCTTTTCGTTGTTTATTGCCCCATACCTTAGAAAAATGCCTTACCTTTGCACCCGCTTTGCTCCGGAAACTCTGGAAACTCTGGAAACTCTGGAAACTCTGGAACCCCCGGAAACTCCGGAAACTCTGGAAACTCTGGACTATCCGGACTATCCCGACTATCCGCCCCCTCAACCCCAACCCCATGCAAACAGCAGCACTATTTGACTTAGACGGCGTGCTGGTCGACACCGAAAGCCAGTACACCCAATTCTGGGCAACCATCGCGCAGCGCGACTTCCCCCATGACCCCGACTTTGCCGTCCGCATTAAGGGCCACACCCTCACACAGATCTATGCAGCATACTACCCCGAACGTCCCGAACGGCAGGCAGAGATAGCCGCCGAGCTGGTACACTTCGAACAGCGCATGAGCTATCCCCTCATCGAAGGAGCCCTCAACTTTGTCGCGCAACTGCGTGCCCAGGGCATTCCCACCGCTATCGTAACCAGCTCCAACCACGACAAGATGCAGTGTCTGCTACAGGCCCACCCCGACTTTCCGCAACTCTTCGACCGCATATTCACCGCAGAGGACGCACTGCGCTCCAAGCCTGCCCCCGACTGCTACCTCAACGCAGCACGCCATTTCGGACTGGAAGCTTCGTCTTGTTTCGTGTTCGAAGACTCCCTCAACGGACTCCGTGCTGCACAAGCCAGCCAAGCCACTGTCATCGGACTCACCACCAGCCATCCGGCCGCTGTCATAGCTCCCTACTGCTGCTACACCATGCCCCACTTCGGCAGCTTCACGGTCGACCGCATGCTCAGCCTGCAGGCGACCGACAACAACTAAACAATCCCCCTTAACTGCAACAAACACGTATCACATCATGCCAGGTTATTTGGTTGACGATGCCCGCAAGGTAACGACGCACCGTCTGAAAGAAATGAAAGCCGAAGGCAAGAAAATTGCCATGCTCACCTCCTACGACTACACCACGGCCAAGATCGTCGACGGTGCAGGCGTAGACTGCATACTCATTGGCGACAGTGCCTCGAATGTCATGGCCGGCAACTCCACCACGCTGCCCATCACCCTCGAACAGATGATTTACCATGCCAGTTCGGTGGCCCGGGCCGTGAAGCGCGCCTTCGTGGTGTGCGACATGCCCTTCGGCACCTATCAGGTCGATGCCAAGGAGGCCGTGCGCAATGCCGTACGCATCATGAAGGAGACCCGCTGCGATGCCGTCAAGCTCGAAGGCGGTGTCGAAATACTCGAAGCTGTAAAGCGCATCCTCGATGCCGGCATCCCCGTGTTCGGCCATCTGGGACTCACCCCTCAAAGCATCAACAAGTTCGGCACCTATGCCGTGCGTGCCCGCGAAGAAGCCGAAGCCGCCAAGCTTCTCCGCGATGTCCAGTCCCTGTCAGCAGCAGGCTGCTGCGGCATAGTGCTCGAAAAGATTCCCGCCACACTCACCTCCCAGGCATGTGCCAGCACCGACATTCCTATCATCGGCATCGGCGGCGGACCTGCCGACGGTCAGGTACTGGTCATTGATGACATGCTGGGCAAGAACAAAGATTTCTCGCCCAAGTTCCTGCGCCGCTATGCCGACCTCCACACCATCATGACCGATGCCATAGGCCAATACGTCAGCGATGTCAAGTCGGGCGACTTCCCCAACGAAAACGAGCGTTACTAACCCCGCCATGCCATCCACCTCCTACAGCCGCCTTACCAGCCCGCGCTTCATCAAGCTTTGCGTGGCCAACTGGCTGCTACATCTCTACGTGTTCTCTATGCCAGCCCTGCTCGATGCCGGGTATAGACAGTCGGGCGCAGGCCATGCCCCGACAGGCTGGGCTGTACTCGCCTTTGCCTTGGGCATGGTGTTGCCCGGTCCATTGGGAGCCTGGCTGATGGAACAGCATTGGCGCAAAGGCGTGTTTTTGCGCGCCATGCTCCTGTTGGGCTTGCTGCCCACATGGGGCTATGCCAACCTGCCCCTCCCCGTGTGGGGCATCGTGCTTCACGGCTTGCAGGGAGTAGCCTTCGGCATAGCCCAGACCGCACTGGGCACCACGCTCGTCAACGACCTCCTGCCTTCCAACCAGCGCAGCCAGGGCGATGTTCGTTATGCCTGGGCTGGCCGTCTGGGCATTCCCATGGGACTGGTGTGCGGCCTCCTGTTGGCCAACTTCGTTCCGCTTCCCGCAGCCTTCTGGTGGACCTTGCTACCCTGTGCCGCATCCTTTCTGCTGGTAGCCCAGACCGAAATACCAGTCAAAGCCCCCGTCAAAGTACCCCTGTTCACCCTCGACCGCTTTTTCTGGCCCGGTTCCTGGCGTTTAAGCCTCACCCTGTTTGCCGCTCCATGGCTGTTGGGGCGACTGGCCGGCACCGAAAGCTGCGGACTGTTCCCCTGCTGCGCCATGGTAGCCGGCACCCTGACAGCATTCCTGTTGCAGCGCTTACTATGCCGTTCCTTTTCCCCCACCCTCTCGGTGAGCCTATGTTATATTTTCCTGCTTCCCGCCCTGCTATGGACATCCTTGGGCGGCGAAGTGCAGCTTCTGGCAGGCAGTTTCCTCATCGGCTTGGGCGTAAGCGAAGTGTCGTCGCGCCATTTGTCCTGTTGGGTGAAACAAGCCGAGCACTGCCAGCGCGGCACAGCCCAGAGCACCTACATGCTCTCCTGGCGCATCTCCTTCGCCCTGGGCTTTGCGGCCAGTGCCAGCCAAGCCTTTTCCCTGGGCCTGCCCGACATCATCCTCTGCCTCATCTCCCTGCTTGTGGCATTCACCCTGAAGGGGTTTTCTAAATAGCCACCCCCGACACTTCCGCTGCCAGATAAAAAACACCGTTCCCGGCAGTTCCGCTGCCGGGTAGGAAGACACCGTTCCCCACTTATCGTCACATAAGATAGCGCAAGTCAGCTTAAAAACCCGGCTTGTGCCACCTTTTTGTGAAAAACACGCAGAAAAACGCAGATTTTGTTGACGCGTATCGTTTTTATAAATACATTTGTCAACAAATTAATCTCGTTAAACATGAACCGCACCCTTTTTGCCTGCCGTCTGAAAGCCGCACGTACCATTCGCCGAATGAGTTTGGAACAATTGGCGCAACTGGTTCAGCAGCCTGTTACCAAGCAAAGCCTGTCGCGATATGAGAGTGGCATCATGATGCCCAAGCCCGCGTTGTTGGCAGCCATAGCCCAAGCTCTCGACATAAGCTGTGCCTATTTCGAAGGCAAGAATTTGCACCTTGACACCACCATGTTGCGTACCTCATCGGGTGCAAAGCTCACCGACCCTGATTTGGACAACATCACTTCCATTCTTTCCTACCACACCGAACGTTTCCTGAACAAGGAATTGAAAACCAACATGCAGGAGCACTTCGACACCTCGCTGCAACTGCCTGCAGTCAATCAGTTCAGCGATGCCATGAAAGCAGCCCACAAAGTGCGCAAATTCTGGCACTGCGGTGACGGACCCATTGCCAGCGTGCTGCGCCTTTGCGAACGTCGCGGAATCAAGATATTTGAGTCAGAACTGCCTGACCATGTATTTGGACTGAGCACATGGGCCGACAGATGTCATCCACTTATGCTTCTCGACATGCGCCCTTCGAAGACCACAGTCGAACGCCTGCGGTTCACAGCCGCCCATGAACTGGGACACCTGTTGCTCACCTTTCCCGAAGGTGTCCAAATAGAGAAACTGTGCAACCAGTTTGCCTCTTGTTTCCTCCTTCCTGGGCAAACACTCATCGAAGAACTGGGAGGAAGTAGCCGAGACGAAATCTATCTAGAAGAACTGATTGACCTGCGTGAATTGTATGGAGTCTCGATTGCAGCTCTGGTGCATGAAGCCCATGACCTGCACATCATCTCCAGACAGCACTACGACTGGTGGTTTGACACCGTCATCAAACACAACCTGCTCGAAGAGGGCTGGGGACACTATGCCTTTCCTGAAACACTCGGCAAAGAAAAGCGCATGAATGCTCGCCTCCAACACCTACTGCACGAATCCTAATATTAACCCCGGCCTGAATCCCAAACATACAATTTAGGCCAACAACCGATAATAAACCATGAATTTCAACGATTTTACCGGCTTGTACTCACTTTCCAAGACCCTGCGGTTTGAGGCAAAGCCTGTGGGAGCCACCTGGTACCACATCCAACAAAGCGAGTTGCTCAACGAAGACCAGCACAGAGCTGAAAGCTACAAGGTGGTCAAGAAGCTTATCGACGAGTATCACAAAGCGTTCATTGACAAAGTGATGGACTCCTTCTGCCTTCCTCTTGCCTCGCAAGGCAAGCTCAACTCGCTGCAGGAGTACCACGACTGCTACATGAACAAGGAAAAGAGCGAACAGGCGAAAAAACAATTCGCACAAATACAAGCCAACCTGCGCAAGGCCATCTCCCAAGCCCTACGAAAAAACGAGGCCTTCAAGCGGATAGACAAGAAAGAACTCATAGAGAGCGATCTGGCAGCCTTTGTCTGTCAGCCCGACACCCCACTGCCTAACGGACTGGATGCCTCACAAGCCCTCGAACTGATAGACGAGTTCAAAGGCTTCACCACCTATTTCAAGGGATTCCACGAGAATCGATCAAACCTCTATGTAGACAAAGAGCAGTCCACGGCCATTGCCTTCCGGCTGGTTCACGAAAACCTGCCCCGCTTTATCGACAACATGGCCGTGTTTGCCCAAATAGCCTCCATCCCCGAAATGCAGCCCTGTCTGGCAGATACCTACCAAGCCTTCGAGTCGTATCTGGGAATAAACAGTCTCAGCGAAATGTTTGAGCTGGATTATTTCAACACCCTGCTCACCCAAACCCAAATCGAGGTATACAACGGTATTCTGGGTGGCCGGACCGGCGAAGACAAACAGCAGAAATATCAGGGGCTGAATGAGCACATTAACCTCTACAACCAACACCACAAGGACCATAGGCTGCCGAAATTCAAGATGCTCTACAAGCAGATACTGAGCGACCGTGTGGCACTGTCATGGCTACCCGAAGCCTTTTCGACCGACCAGCAAGTACTCGATGCCGTTGAGCAATGTTACCGCCAACTCCAAGAACGCGTTTTGGCCAGTGGCGAAAACAGCCTGCAACACCTGCTGCGCTCACTCGTGACATACGACCCAGAAGGTATTTTCCTGCGCAATGATTTGCAACTCACCCGCATCTCGCAAAAGCTCCTTGGCGACTGGAGCCTGATAGAGGGTGCCGTCAAGGAGGACATTCGACGCATTGCCCCGCCACGAAAAAAGAAAGAGACCGCTGAGGACTACGACAAGCGCATCGACGGCATCTACAAACAAGCCAACAGCTTCAGCATAGCCTACATAAACCACTGCATTGCGCAGGCCCTTCCTGACGAACACCGCCGCATCGAAGACTACTTTGCCACATTAGGTGCCGAAGACACTGAGACCGAACAACGCGAGAACCTCTTTGCTCAAATTGCTAATGCATACACCGAAGCAAAAACTCTACTGCATTCGGAATATCCCTCAGACAGGAAACTGTCGCAAAATGACAGCCACGTAGAACTGCTGAAGAAGCTGCTCGATGCCATCAAGTCGCTGCAAAGATTCGTAAAGCCTCTGTTGGGCAAGGGCGATGAAAGCGGAAAGGACGAGCGTTTTGCCGGAGAAATGGCCCTGCAGTGGAACGACATGGACAAAGTCACCCTACTTTATAATAAAGTGCGAAACCATATCACCAAGAAGCCTTATGACACAGACAAAATCAAGCTGAACTTCGCCAACGCGCAATTACTCGATGGGTGGGACGAAAACAAAGAAACTACAAACGCCTCAATCATTCTGCGCAAAGACGGCCTCTACTATCTGGCCATCATGAACAAGAATTATCGCTCATTACTGGGGAAACCGATGCCCACCGAAGGCCCTTGCTATGAGCGAATGACCTACAAGCTCTTGCCTGGGGCCAACAAGATGCTCCCAAAGGTGTTCTTTTCCAAATCCAGGATTGATGAGTTTTCACCTTCCCCAACCCTGCTGGAGCACTACGAACAGGGCACACACAAGAAAGGAGATTCATTCTGCCTGGCCGACTGCCATGATTTAATTGACTTCTTCAAACAGTCGATAGAAAAACATCATGACTGGCACAAGTTCGGTTTCCACTTCTCCCCCACCGACACCTACGAAGACTTGAGCGGCTTCTACCGTGAAGTAGAACAGCAAGGCTACAAAGTTACCTTCTCGCCCGTATCCGTTGACCACATTGACAGGCTGGTCAGCGAAGGCAAGATGTATCTGTTCCAAATCTACAACAAGGACTTCTCGCCCTCAAGCAAGGGCACCCCCAACATGCACACACTCTATTGGCGTGCACTCTTTGACGAGCGGAATTTGTCCGAAGTGGTTTACAAGCTGAATGGAGAGGCCGAAATCTTCTTCAGAAAGCACAGCCTTTCTCCGTCACGTCCCACCCATCCGGCCCACGTGCCCATTGCCAACAAGAACAAGCAGAATGAGAAGCAGACAAGCCTGTTCAACTACGACCTAACCAAGGACCGCCGCTACACCGTCGACAAGGTACTGTTCCATGTGCCCATCACTCTCAACTTCAAGAGTGCAGGCAACAGCGACATCAACCAGCAAGTCAGGAGCTATCTGCAAACAGCCAACGACACCCACGTCATCGGCATTGACCGGGGCGAACGCCACCTGCTCTACCTTGTCGTCATCGACCGCCATGGCAACATCAAGGAACAGTTCTCCCTGAATGAGATTGTTAATGAATACAACGGCAACCATTATCGCACCAACTACCACGACCTGCTCGACCAGCGCGAGAAGGACAGGCTCGAAGCGCGGCAGAGCTGGAAGTCAATTGAAACCATCAAGGAGCTCAAGGAAGGATACCTGTCTCAGGTGATACACAAGATTACCAGCCTGATGGTCAAGTACCACGCCATTGTGGTCCTCGAAGACCTCAATCTGGGCTTTATGCGAGGCCGTCAGAAGGTGGAAAAGCAGGTTTATCAGAAATTCGAGAAAATGCTCATCGACAAACTGAACTATCTGGTCGACAAACAGGCCGACTGCGACCAGCCCGGCGGACTGTACCATGCCTATCAGTTGGCCAATGCCTTCGAATCGTTCCGAAAGCTGGGCAAGCAGAGCGGCTTCCTCTTCTATATTCCAGCTTGGAACACCTCGAAGATTGACCCCACCACAGGATTCGTCAACCTGTTCGACACCAGATATGAGAATGTAGAAAAGGCCAGAAGCTTCTTCTCCAAATTCCGTTCCATCCGCTACAACGAACAAGATGATTGGTTTGAATTTTCCTTTGACTACAACGACTTCACCACCAAAGCCGAAGGCACACGCACGACATGGACGCTCTGTACCCGCGGCGAACGCATCATCTCCTTCCGTAATGTGCTGAAGAACAACCAGTGGGACAGTCAGTCTGTCTGGCCCACCCAAATGCTCAAAGATCTGTTTGCTGCCTACGACATCAATCCGTACGGCAATCTGAAGGAGTCCATTGCCCAGCAAACGAAGAAGGATTTCTTCGTAGAGTTGCTGAGATGCCTGAAGCTGACACTTCAAATGCGCAACAGCGTAACGGGCACAGAAATTGACTTCATGATCTCTCCCGTAGCCAATGGGCAAGGACAATTCTACGACAGTCGCAGCTGCGACACCACCCTGCCGGCCAATGCCGATGCCAATGGTGCCTACAACATTGCGCGCAAAGGACTCATGCTGATTGAACAAATCAAGAAGGCTACCGACCTCAAGGACCTGAAGTTCGACATCACCAACAAGAGCTGGCTCAACTTTGCCCAGCAAAAGCCCTATCTGAATGACTGACTACATTTCACTGTCAGTACTGAATGACTTTGTCTTCTGTCCGTACTCCATATACCTCCACCAAGTGTATATGGAGGCGGACGAAGACCTCTATAAAGCAACACCCCAGACCCAAGGAAGCATCGCACACCAACCCGTTGACAGCAAAACAGCCAGCAGCAGAAAGAGCAATCTCATGTCACTGCCCGTATATTCCGAAGTGCTGGGCATAACTGGAAAAATCGACATCTTTAAACAGGATACAGGAAAACTGATTGAGCGTAAATACTGCCTGAAGCAAATCTTCCGTGGGCATTACTACCAGCTGTGGGGCCAATATTTCTGTATGACCGAAATGGGATATGCAGTGAACGAACTCGCTTTCTACGAAATCTGCTCTAACACGATGATTCCAGTTGCCCTGCCCGGTAAGGCCGAACGAGAAGAGATGGAACGATTCATTCAACGGATTCGTGCCTTCGACCCCAGTCACGACATTTTCTCAATCAATGCCAACAAGTGCCGGCACTGCATTTACTGTAACCTCTGCGACAAAACCGAAGTAGACAATGTTTACACATAAAGACATTGAAATGCGCACCATTTTCGTGGTAAACTGCATAGAACACAAGCGCACCCTGCGCGTGTGCAGTGGGGAACTAATGGTTGAAGAGACGGTCGACCGCAAGACGAAAGCTCTGACCAAGTTCCCCTTTCAAAAGGTTCTGGCCTTATTCGTCATTGGCCACTTCACCCTGACCACGCCACTAATCGAAAAGTGCAAACGTTACGGAGTAGCCCTGATTGTCATGAAGCCTAACCTACGCCCCGTATTCTACTGGGCTGATGCTGCCGAAGCCAACTACTTGCTTCGAAAACGGCAATACGAATATTACGACTGCGATTTAAGCGTAGCCCGTACTATCGTACACAATAAAATTATCAATCAAATGGCGACCTTACTGAAAACACGAAAAAGAGACGAACCGACAACTTCCGCCATCAGTCTGTGCCGGGAATCCATGGACGAAGTGGCACACACAACCAATTACAACCAGTTGATGGGCGTAGAGGGCCATGTTTCCAAAGTCTATTTTGCCGCCTACTTCCAATCGCTGGACTGGCAAGGCCGGCATCCACGGATGAAGACAGACCCACTGAATGTAGTGTTGGACATTGGCTACACACTCCTCTTCAACTTTGTCGAATGTTTCCTGCGGATGTATGGTTTCGACCTGTACATGGGTGTTTACCACCGACTGTGGTTTAAACGAAAATCATTGGTATGCGACATCATGGAGCCCTTCAGGTGCATCATTGACCACACGGTGTTATTGGCCTTCCATCGCAAACAATTCTCTGATACGGATTTTATCTGCAGCAAACAGGAATACCACCTGAAATATGAACGAACTGCTGCCTACTATCAGGTTTTCTTCAATTCGCTGATAGCCCACAAAGCCGACATTTTCAAGTACGTTCAATCCTACTATCGCTGCTTTATGGGCCGCAAGTCAATTTCAACCTATCCAACCTTCCTGTTCTGATGCTCATCGTTAGTTACGACATCTCCGATGATAAGATACGCAACCGCTTTGCCAAAATGCTGACTAAGCAAGGCGCTATCCGCCTTCAATTTTCAGTATATGAAGTACACAATACCCAAAGAATAGTTGAAAACCTCAAAACAAAAATCGAAGCCTTTGCCAAACACTTCACCATGAGCGACAGCGTCATCATCTTTGAGGCGGACATGAACAAACTAATCAAGTATGGCCATGCTATTCATCGGGATAAACCCGTAGTATACCGCTGACTGCAAACCTCAGTCTGGATGTTTTTTGGTAAAAGGTACAACATACCTGATTCTCAGACAT
>CALZRA010000018.1 GCA_945828345.1 uncultured Bacteroidales bacterium | reverse complement strand
ATAATATTCATATTATATATATAGCACGCTTTTTTCCCAAAAGTGGCAAGGTGGCAGCTGTCACCTGTCACCTTTGCCACCAATTTCTTGTCCCGCCGCCCGAAATTAGAAAAAAAAACATTTGGGTCTTGGATATTTGGAATTTATTACGATATTTGCAGCCGAAACCTCATCACAAATCCATCAAAACCTATGGAAAAGCAAGAAATTACCCTTACGGAAGTGCATGTAACTCGCATTTACAGCGATGGCAGCACCCAAACTTACCAGAGGCGTATCCATCCGATGAAGCAATTAGGCGCGCCTCACGTTCTGGCTCTTTGAGGGTAAAGTCTCTTGCTTTTCCCCCTTTTGGGGGTCGCTGTATTTCGTGTTTTGCGTCATAGCTAGAAAAATTATGAATATGGCGAACATAGCGTAAAAAACAATTAAACCAGCGTATAAATCGGGCTTCAGATGCCTCAAACGGAATCGAACTACGTGCACAGAACGTGAGTGGAAAAAGGGGTGACGACATGCGAATGGCCCGCGAATGACCGAAAATAATGATCCCCTGATGTCTTTTGGAACGCGAATGGCCGTAAATTATCCGCGAATGACCGCAAAAAATTTTTCGAAAATTCACGGCAAATTCTCTCTGATTCGCGTTCAAAAAACCAAGAATACGACACGAAAGGCCGTAAATTATCCGCGAATGACCGCAAAAAATTTTCGAAAATTCACGGCAAATTCTCTCTAATTCGCGTTCAAAAACCAAGAATGCGACACGAAAGGCCGTAAATTATCCGCGAATGGCCATAATTATTTCAAGTTTCGCGGCTCATTCTCGTTCATTTGGGTTCAAACAATGTGTGCGGAACACGCCTTATAGGGTTGAGGGTGTTTAGAAATGGTCATAGTTGTTTTATTTTTGTTACAAAAAATTAGAAACAAGCTTTGTACTTCGTGCCTGTTACCCTATATTTGCAGCGTGTTTCACCGCGAACACCTTTACTTCAGGCAACTATAACCCCACTTTATATGGATTTCTTCTATCTGGGAATATTGGTATTCCTTATTGTCCTGGCCACCTTCGACCTGTCGGTAGGCGTGGCGAATGATGCAGTCAACTTCATGAGCCCCGCCGTGGGTGCCAAGGCCGCCAAGTTCCGCACCATCCTGCTTGTAGCGGCCATCGGCATCTTCGTGGGTGCCAGCACTTCGAGTGGCATGATGGATATTGCCCGACACGGCATACTGAACCCGCTCTATTACACGCTCGACGATGTGATGTGTATCTTTCTCGGCGTGGCGGCCACCGACGTGATTCTGCTCGACATCTTCAACACGCTGGGTATGCCCACCTCCACTACGGTGTCGATGGTCTTCGGTCTCTTGGGTGGCAGCACTGCGCTGGCCATGTCGAAAATGCTGGGCAGCGGCTACACCTATGCTGAGCTGATCAACACCGACAAGGCCCTGAGTGTGATTATCGGCATTTTCCTCTCGGTGGCCATCGCCTTTGTGGTCGGACTGATTGTCATGTGGATTACGCGCCTGGTGTTCACCTTCCACTACAAGAAACACCTCCGTTGGAGCATTGCCCTCTTCGGCGGCCTGAGTGTGACCTCCATCTTCTACTTCCTGTTGGTGAGCGGCCTGAAAAACAGCACGTTGCTCACGGCCATAGGCTGGACGCCGGACTGGATCGACGCACACCGCGCCACCATCCTCCTCTCGTGTATCGTGGGATTCAGCGTGCTGATGGAAGTACTCCACCTGTTTAAGGTCAACATCTTCCGCATCGTGGTGCTCTTCGGCACCTTCGCGCTGGCCATGGCCTTCGCAGGCAACGACCTGGTGAACTTTATCGGTACACCGTTAGCCGGCTTGGAGTCCTTCCTCGACTTCACGGCCAACGGCAACGGCACGGCCGCCAGCCAGTACACCGTGAGTGTGCTGGCAGGCGAGAGCCACCTGCCAGGCAAACACTGGTTCCTGATTGGCGCGGGCGTAATCATGACGGTGGCCATCTGTACCTCCAAGAAGGCGCAGAAGGTGGTCGAAACCACCGTGAACCTTTCGCGTCAGGATGAGGGCGAAGAGGTGTTCTCCTCTTCGAAGATAGCCCGCCGCACGGTGCGCGCGGTCTTGAGTGCAACCTCCTTTGTCGGCCGCTTTGTGCCGGCTGGCATGGCGCGCTGGATTGACAGCCGTTTTTCGCAGGACAGCGTGGAACTCGAAGAGGGTGCGGCCTTCGACCAGGTGCGTGCCTCCATCAACCTCGTGCTGGCCGGCCTGCTCATCGTGGTGGGCACCACCCTGCAGCTGCCGCTCTCTACTACCTACGTGGCCTTCATGGTGGCCATGGGTTCGTCGCTGGCCGACCGAGCCTGGGGACGCGAGACCGCCGTCTACCGCATCACGGGCGTGATCACCGTGATTGGCGGCTGGTTTATCACAGCCGGCGCTGCCTTCATCGTGAGCTACCTCATTGCCAGCATCAACCACTTCGGCGGATTCATCGCCATGATCCTCGTAATGTGCGTGGTAGCGGCTGTGGTGATCAGCAACAACCGGCGATTCAAGCAGAAGAAGGAGCAGGACAATGTCGACACGCTCTTCCGCCAGTTAGTTCGCTCGCACGACAAGGAGGAAACCTGGCAGCTGCTGCTCGAACACGTGCGCCGCACGCAGGGTGACATCCTCACCTTTACGCGCAATACCTTCAGGAGCATCACGCAAGGCCTCATGCACGAGAATATGAAGGAACTGCGTGCCGCCACACAGGCTATTGACGACGAAAAGGCACTCTGGAAGCGATACCGCCGGAAGGAAATACTGGGTATGCGCAAAATCGACTACCTGCTGGCTGTCGAGAAGAACACCTGGTTCCATCTGGGCTGTAACAGTGCCACCCAGATCATCTATGGCCTGAAGCGTATGCTGGAGCCTTGTGTGGAACATGTCGACAACAACTTCAAGCCCCTGCCGCAGGATTATGTCGATGAACTCATCCCCGTATGCAACGATGTAGACCGCTTCCTCGAATCTGCGTACCAGATGATTACTGAAGGCGACTTCAAGAATGTCGACGAACTGCTGGTGGAGGGCAACGCCGTGAAGAGTCGCATCTCCCAGATCCGCCATTCGCAGCAAGACCGCATACAGCGCGAAGACTCCAACATCAAGCTCGCACTGCTCTACCTCTCGACCCTGCAGGAGACGCAGGAGCTGGTCAGCATCTCACGCCACCTGTTGCGCGCCTCCAAGCGATTCCAGACGCAGTAGGAGTGGATACACCCTTTTGAGCTGAGGTTTTCCGGACTTTCCGGAATCTCACGCCCCCCCCAATACCCAAGGGCCATGGACAACAATCCGGCAACAAGGGTGAGGCTCGACACGAACGAGTCGCCCTTCAACACCCCCTACAACCGTTTTCCCGACGATGCACTCGAACAGCTGAAAGTCGCTTATGGAAAACGCGAGAACATTCCGCCGTCGTGCATCTACTTCTGCGGAAATGGTACGGAACAGGCTGCCGACCTCTGTCTGCGCCTGTTCTGCCTGCATGGTGACCTGGCTGCTACTGCCGTGCCCACCCGTTCGGTCTATCGCCGCCGGGCCTTGGCCTCTGGCGTAGAGTTACAGGAGGTGGAGCAGTCCGAGGCGAGCGGCTACCGTTTTCAGTGCGCCGCCTTCATGCAGCGCGTCAATCCGCGCGCCTCGCTCCTGTTCCTCTGTTCACCCAACTGCCCCACAGGACAGCTGTTGGCTGTGGCCGAGCTGGAGGCCCTGCTGGCCCGCTTCAAGGGGTGGGTCGTGGTCGATGAGTCCTACATCGACTTCACGCCGCGCCAGACAGTGCTGCCCCTGCTGGCCCGCCATGCCAACCTGCTGCTCTTTCGCAGCTTCTCGCGTGGATGGTCGGCTGCCAGCCTCCGCGTCGGTGTCATTCTGGCCCGTCCCTCGGTGGTCAGCCGGATAGCTGAAACAGGCTATACCTACCCCCTCAGCTCCATGCAGATAGAGGAGGTGCAACAGCATCTGCGCAAAATCAGCGACGTGTGTAAGTGGCAGCGAGCCTTGGTCGAAGAGCGCGGACGCATGGCGGCGGCCCTGCGCCAGCTGCCCGGATGCAACAAGGTCTACGACTCTCCGGCCAACTTCCTCCTGGCCCGCTTTGCCGACAATGAGGCAGTAGAGCGCGCCCTGCTGCAACGCGGCATCCGCGTGAAGCGTTATGCCGAGGGGCTGCGCATCACCATCGGACTGCCGGCCGACAACGCCGCACTGCTGGCCGTCCTTCGGGGCTGACTCCGGAAATCACGGGCCATCCGGACTATCCGGACTATCTGGACTTTCCGGACTATCCGGGCCATCCCGAAGCTCCCCCTCCAACCCAAACACCTCTCCCCATGCCCCAAGAATCCATCAACGCCTGTCCGCTGCTGAAAGACACCTCCTTCATGCACCTCATGACGCGGCGCATCTGTAACGTGCTCATCATCGCCAACCCATACGACGCCTTCATGCTCGAAGACGACGGCCGCGTGGACGAAAAAATCTTCGACGAATACGCCAAGCTGGGCCTGCGTTATCCGCCGCGCTTCACACAGGCGGCCTCGGCCGCCGAGGCCGAGGACGAACTGGCGCGCACCAGCTTTGACCTCGTCATCTGTATGCCTGGGGCCGAGGACAACGACGTGTTCTGCATAGCCCGCGATATCAAACAGCGTTTCAGCCACATTCCGCTGGTGGTGCTCACCCCCTTCAGCCACGGCATCACGGGGAGAATGCAGAACGAGGACCTCTCCATCTTCGAATACGTGTTCTGCTGGTTAGGCAACACCGACCTCCTCCTTTCTATCATCAAGTTGATAGAAGACAAGATGAACCTGGAACACGACGTACACGATGCCGGAGTCCAGATGATCCTGCTGGTCGAAGACTCCATACGCTATTACTCCTCCATCCTTCCCAACCTCTACAAGTTCGTGTTACAGCAGAGTCTGGAGTTTGCCACCGAGGCCCTGAACTCACAGCTCGAAATGCTTCGTATGCGCGGACGGCCCAAAATCGTGCTCGCACGCAATTATGAAGAAGCCTGGCAGCTCTACAGCCGCTACCGCCAGCACACGCTGGGCGTGATCAGCGACTGCCGTTTCCCGCGTGAGGGCCAGACCGATGAGCTGGCCGGCTACAAGCTGCTCTCGGCCATGCGGGCCTCCGATCCCTTCCTGCCCCTCATCATGCAGAGTTCCGAAACCGAGAAGAGCGTGTGGGCACAGCGTTGTGGGGCGGCCTTCATCGACAAGAACTCCAAGAAGCCCGCCGACGACCTGCGCCAGCTGGTGCTCAACAACTTCGGCTTCGGCGACTTCATCTTCCGGAAGCCCGGCACACGCCACGAGGAGGTGCGCATACGCAACCTCAAGGACTTGCAGGACAACATTTTCACCCTGCCGCAGGAGTCGCTCCTCTACCACATACGGCGCAACAACGTGTCGCGCTGGTTAGGTTCGCGTGCCCTCTTTCCCATTTCGGAGTTCCTGCGCGACATCACCTGGGACTCGCTCCAGGACATCGATGCCCACCGGCAAATCATATTCGACGCCATTGTGCGCTACCGTCGCATGAAGAATCAGGGCGTGGTGGCTGTGTTCAACCGTCACCGCTTCGACCAGTACAGCAACTTTGCCCGCATCGGCGACGGCTCGCTGGGCGGCAAGGGACGCGGTCTGGCCTTTCTCGACCACATCATCATGCGTCACCCCGACCTGAACGACCTGCCCGGGGCCAGCGTGCAGCTGCCCAAGACGGTGGTGCTCTGTACCGACGTGTTCGACGAGTTTATGGAAAAGGGGAACCTTTACCCCATCGCCCTGTCCGATGCGCCGAACGACGAAATATTGCAGGCCTTCCTCGACGCGCCGCTGCCCGAACGGCTGCATGATGACCTCGTGACCTACCTGCAGGTGGTGACCGGCCCGATTGCCATCCGCTCGTCGTCACTCCTCGAAGACGCCCACTACCAGCCCTTTGCCGGCATCTATTCCACCTATATGATACCGCCTGCCGATGACCTCGAACAGCGCCTGCAGCTGCTGTCGGGGGCCGTCAAGGGCGTGTATGCCTCGGTATACTACAGCGACAGCAAGGCATACATGGCCGCTACGCGCAACGTGATCGACCAGGAAAAGATGGCCGTGCTGCTGCAAGAGGTGGTCGGAACGGCCTACGAAGGCCGCTACTATCCCCACATTTCGGGAGTGGCACGCTCGCTCAACTATTACCCCATCGGCGACGAGCAGGCTACCGACGGCATTGCCGACCTGGCACTGGGCTTGGGCAAGTATATCGTGGACGGCGGACTGAGCCTGCGCGTCTGTCCCGCCTATCCCCACAAGGTGTTGCAAACCAGCGAAATGGAGATGGCGCTGCGCCAGACGCAGACCCGCTTCTATGCCCTAGACATGACGCAGACGGCCTCGCCCTTCCAGGTGGACGACGGCTTCAACCTGCTGAAACTGCCCGTACAGGAGGCGGTGAAAGACGGCGCCATGCGCTTCACGGCCTCGACCTACGACCCCTATGACATGGTGATACGCGACGGCGTGTATGACGGCGGCCGCAAGCTCGTCACCTTCAGTGGCGTGCTGCAACACGGGGTCTTCCCCCTGCCCAAACTGCTTCAGCTACTCTTGGAGTATGGCCGCGAGGAAATGCGCCGCGAAGTCGAGGTGGAATTTGCCGTCAAGCTGGCCGACGACCGCACGGGCGTGTTCTATCCGCTGCAGATCAGGCCGATGGTCACCCCGCGTATGCAGTTGGACGAAGACCTGACCCAAATCGCCGACGACAAGGTGCTGCTCCATTCGCATCATGCCATCGGCCACGGTGTGCTGCCCGACGTCTGTGATGTGGTGTATGTGAAGACCGAAGGCTTCTCTGCGGCTCACAATCCGCAGGTGGCCGATGAGATTGAGTCGGTGAACCGCAAGCTGGTGGCTGAAGGGCGGCCCTACATCCTGATTGGGCCGGGCCGTTGGGGCAGCAGTGACCCCTGGTTAGGCATCCCAGTCAAGTGGCCGCACATCTCGGGGGCCAAGGTCATTGTCGAGGCTGGGCTGAGCAACTACCGCATTGACCCCAGCCAGGGCACCCATTTCTTCCAGAACCTGACGAGCTTCGGCGTGGCCTACTATACCATCGATGACTACAAGGGCGACGGCGTGTACCACTACCACCTGTTGCAGCAACAGCCGGCGGTGGACGAAACGGCCCATGTGCGCCACGTACGCTTCGACAAGCCTTTGGTGGTGAAAACCGACGGGATGAAGAAAGAAGGCGTAGTCATCCTGTAGCCCCCGGACACGAATTGCCGTGAGTGTTTTTTGGGAACGCGAATGTCCGTGAATTATCCGCAAATGTCCGTGAATGTTTTCTTGACCGTGAATGGAAGCCCATAATTATTTTTGAAAATTCACGGTCAATTGGCGGGCATTCGCGTTCAACCAAGCGGGAACCAGCGAAAATCTTTCAAATGGTAATGATTTTGCCCTGCTTGCCTAAAAATTGACAATCAAAAATGCGGAATTTTGCCAAAATGCTTGTTTTTTAAAATTTCGTGTGCTATTTTTGCGGTCGCAATCAATCAAAATAATTCTTAAGCAACACAAAATTATGCAAGCACAAAAAGTATTGGACGAAATCAAACTGCGTTTTCCCAATGAGCCCGAGTACCATCAGGCAGTAGAGGAAGTGCTCGGAACGATTGAAGAAGAGTATAACAAGCATCCCGAATTTGAAAAAGCCAAGCTCATCGAGCGGCTGTGCATCCCCGACCGCGTGTACCAGTTCCGCGTGAACTGGGTGGACGACAAGGGCGAAGTGCAGACCAACATGGGCTACCGCGTGCAGCACAACAACTGCATCGGTCCGTATAAAGGCGGCATCCGTTTCCATAGCTCGGTCAACCTGAGCATCCTGAAGTTCCTCGCATTCGAACAAACCTTCAAGAACTCGCTCACCACGCTGCCCATGGGCGGTGGCAAGGGCGGTTCAGACTTCTCGCCCCGCGGCAAGAGCAATGCCGAGGTGATGCGCTTCTGCCAGGCTTTCATGCTTGAGCTGGGCCGCCACATCGGTCCCGATACCGACGTGCCTGCTGGCGACATTGGTGTGGGCGGACGCGAAGTGGGCTACATGTTCGGCATGTACAAAAAGCTGACGCGCGAGTTCACTGGCACCTTCACAGGCAAAGGTCGCGAGTTCGGTGGTTCACTCATCCGTCCCGAAGCCACGGGTTACGGCAACGTGTACTTCCTCATGGAGATGCTCAAGACCAAGGGACTGGACCTGAAGGGCAAGAGCGTGCTCATTTCGGGTGCGGGCAACGTGGCCCAGTTTACCGCCGAAAAGGTGCTGCAGCTGGGTGGCAAGGTGCTCACCATGTCTGACTCGGACGGCTACATCTACGACCCCGACGGCATTGACCGCGAAAAGCTCGACTACATCATGGAGCTGAAGAACCTCTATCGCGGGCGCATTCGCGAATATGCCGAAAAGTACGGTTGCAAGTATGTCGAAGGAGCCAAGCCCTGGTTTGAAAAGGCCGACATCGCGCTGCCCTGTGCCACGCAGAACGAACTGAACGAGGAGGCCGCCCGCGCCTTGGTACAGAACGGTGTGATAGCTGTGAGCGAAGGAGCCAACATGCCCTCTACTCCCGGTGCCATCCGCGTGTTCCAGGAGGCACGCATCCTCTATGCGCCCGGTAAGGCCGCCAATGCCGGCGGTGTGTCGGTCTCGGGACTCGAAATGAGCCAGAACTCCGAGCGTCTGTCGTGGACGGCCGAGGAGGTAGACCACCGGTTGCACCTCATCATGGAGGACATTCACCGCAACTGCGTGAAGTACGGTACACAGCCCGACGGTTACGTAAACTACGTGAAGGGTGCTAACGTGGCCGGATTCATGAAGGTGGCCAAGGCCATGATGGCACAGGGCATCTTGTAAATCCTTCAGGTTATAAGAGATAAGGTTATCCCTTACAACCTCGGCTTTATCAGGTTATGAGGTTATAAGGTTATGAGGTTATGAGGTTATAATGTTACTACTGGAGCAAATGAAAATCCAACGCTACAACAGTAACTTTATAACCTCATAACCTTATTCCTTATAACCTTATAACCTCATAGCCTCATCCCTTATAACCTCATAACCTCATAACCTCATAACCTCATAACCTCATCCCTTATCCCCAAAGGATAACGTCATTTGAGAGTACCCGTTTAACTTTTTCGGCCACGCGCAAATGTTTCGTACAAAATACATTACCTTTGCACATCATATAGGAGCGTTCCGGCAACAGACAGCCCGACAAAACTCCGAAAATCAATCCACTGCATGTCATCATCTAACGAAACAATCAAGCATACCAACGGCTACGCCATGCAGCACGGCATCGTGCTCGGACTGTTTGCCTGCCTGACCCTGGCCGTGTTTAAATGGTCGCTGACCTATCCCTTCTTCAGCATGCTCTTCACGGTGATGCTGCTGGGCGGTCCAGTGCTGACCGTCGTGCTGACCCGCAAGTACCGCAGTCAGGTGGTTGCGCCGCAAGAACCCTTCAGCTTTGCGTGCGGCTTTATGCACGCCCTCTTTACGGGTTTCTATGCCTCGGTGTGGGTCGCCCTCTTCATCTTTGTCTACCTGCGCTACTTTGACCACGGTTCCCTGTTTGCCGCCTATGCCAACTCGCTCGAAACGCCCGAAATGAAGGCATGGATGCAGCAGTCGGGCATGGAAGCGCAGGTCAACCTGCTCACCGAAGGGCAGGGCATACAGGGACTGGTGGCGGCGATGCAGCGCGTCGGGGCTGCCACCTATGCCTCGCTGGCCCTCTATGGCGCATTTTTGGTCGGCCCCTTTGTGGCCATTCTGTCGGGCCTGCTGAACACCCGGCGGGAGAGGCGTTACTGACCGAAATCCCCCTGTGTTGTGAGAAAACGAAAACTTTGCTCTTCATAAATATAAAACAGACCCATGCAAGACTATCAATATGATATTTCAGTGGTCGTTCCGCTCTATAACGAGGCCGAAAGCCTGCCCGAACTCAGGGCCTGGATTGAACGCGTGATGAACGACAACGGTTTCAGCTATGAAATCATCTTCGTCAATGACGGTAGCACCGACGAATCGTGGGAGGTCATCGAGCAGTTTGTGGCCCACGATGCCCACATCCACGGCATCAAGTTCCGCCGCAACTATGGCAAGTCGCCCGCCCTGTTCTGCGGATTCAAGCAGGCCAAGGGTAGGGTAGTCATCACCATGGACGCTGACCTCCAGGACTCGCCCGACGAGATACCCGAACTCTACCGCATGATCACCGAAGACGGTTACGACCTGGTGTCGGGCTACAAGCAGAAACGCTACGATCCGCTGTCGAAGACCATCCCTACCAAGCTCTTCAACGCCACGGCGCGCAAGGTGAGCGGCATTCATAACCTCCACGACTTCAACTGCGGACTGAAAGCCTACCGGTTAGAGGTGGTGAAGAACATCGAAGTGTATGGCGAAATGCACCGCTATATACCTTATTTGGCCAAGAACGCCGGTTTCTCCCGCATCGGCGAGAAGGTGGTACACCACCAGGCGCGCAAGTTCGGCAAGACGAAATTCGGCGGACTCAACCGCTTCGTGAACGGTTATCTCGACCTTCTTTCGCTGTGGTTCCTGAACAGCTTCGGCCTGAAACCTATGCACGTGTTCGGTTTTCTCGGTTCGGTAATGTTCTTCCTCGGTTTCGTGGCCTGCATCGTGGTAGGCGGGGTCAAGCTGTGGCACCTCTCTCACGGCATCCATGCCCCGTTAGTGACCGATTCACCCTATTTCTACATTGCGCTGACCACCATGATTGTGGGCACCCAGCTGTTTGTGGCCGGATTCCTCGGCGAACTCATCAGCCGAAACGCCGCAGGGCGCAACGACTATCAGATAGAAAAGACCATTTGAGCGCAACCACACACCTCGGATATGACAAGCCTATTACACCCGTTGAAACGCCTGCTTGCGCTGGGACTCCTGATTGGCGGCGTGGCGGCGTGTTCCAACATTGACTGCCCGCTCGACAATGTGGTGCTGATGCAGTGCAACTTCTACTCCTCCGAAACGCAAAGCCCGTTGAAGCTGGCCGACAGCCTGAGCGTCAGATTGGCAGCCAACGGCCTGACTGTGGTGAACACCTCGACGGGCGTGGAGAAATTTCTGGCTCCGCTCAAGGACAGTGGCGAGTGTGACACCCTGCTCCTGCACTTCTCGAACACACAGGGCCAGCTGGCTACCGACACGTTGGTGGTCGAACACCGGCCACAGCCCCACTTCGAGTCGCTCGATTGTCCGCCCTCCTTCTTCCACACCCTGACTGCCGTCCGGGCCACTTCCCATCCGCTGGCCGAAATGCCCCTCACAGTCGACAGCGTTTCGTTGATCCGTCCTATTGTAAACTACGATGACATTGAGAATATTCGCATCTATCTGCGCGCTACTTCTGACCGTTAGCACGGCATTAGCCCAGCAACCGCAGCGTCAGGCCGCCGACACGGTGCGGCAGGCTCGGGTGCGCGGTGTACAGTATGCCTCGCCCCAAGAAGCCGCCGCCGCGCTGGCCGCAGCCGAACGCTTGCCGTTTTGGGCCGGCGGAAGCGTGTCGGTCAATCTGGCCGGTGCCGCACTGGCTCTGTATTCGCCCTACGGCGAGTATGAAGCGGCAGGCCGCCTGAACCTGCGCGGACGATTCTTTCCCACCTTTGAGGCGGGCATCGGCGTGAGTGACCACCAGAACGAAACGACCGAAATCCACTACAAGACCCGTGCGCCCTTCTTCCGTCTCGGCGTGGACTACAACGTGGCCAAGAATGTGCGCGATGCTGGACGCATCTTTGTCGGTGCGCGCTACGGATTCAGCAGCTTCAACTATGACCTCTTGGCACCCGACGTGCCCGACCTGAACTACGGCACCTCCCAGCCCTTTGTCTACCAAGACCTGAAGGGTACCAATCATTGGGGGGAAATCCTGTTCGGACTCGAGGCCAAAATCTGGGGCATGGTGAGGCTGGGCTGGAGCGTGCGCTACCGCATGAGGTTCTACAACAAGACTTCGGTGGTGGGCAGCCCGTGGTACGTTCCCGGCTATGGCAAAAACGACACCCACTCCATGGGAGCCACTTTTAACCTTATACTTGACATTTGATGAAAACAACCCGACGCTTTACCGCCAAGAAGACGGCCGCCACGCTGTTCCTGCTGCTGCTTGTGGCCGGCACGGTGTGGATTTTGCGCTACCGTGGAACCGCCACACTGCGCACGGCCCAGGGAAGCATATTCGGCACAGTCTACCATGTGAAATACGAGGCGGCGCAGAATCTTGACACGTTCATCCTCAGCGAGTTGCAGCGGGTCGATGCCAGCCTGTCGGTGTTCAACAGACAAAGCACCCTGTCCCGCATCAATGCCGGACAGACCGACTGCACCGATGCCATGCTCTACGAGGTGCTGCAAAAGGCGGCGGCGGTGAGCGAACTGACACAGGGAGCCTTCGACGTGACGGTGATGCCGGCCGTCAATGCCTGGGGCTTCGGCTTCAAGCACGGCGAACTGCCGACCGGCAAACAGGTTGACTCGTTGCGCCAGTTGGTAGGTTACCGGTACATTTCGCTGGGCACAGACAGCGTACTCCGCAAGGCTGACGCGCGCATCAGCTTGGACTGCGGGGCCATAGCCAAGGGTTACGGCGTGGACCGTGTGGCCCGGTTGCTGCGCGAAAAAGGCGTGAGAAACTACATGGTGGAGATTGGCGGCGAAGTGGTCACCAAGGGACGCAATCCGCAGACGCGGCAGCCCTGGCAAATCGGTGTGAGCCGTCCTGACACCACAGGCAGCGAGTCGCTGCAGACCGTTCTCAGCGTGGAGAACACAGCCATGGCAACGAGCGGCAATTACCGCAACTATTACACTGTGGACGGACGGAAATATGCACACACCATAGACCCCCGAACGGCACGCCCCGTACAGCACAGCCTGCTCTCGGCCACCGTGATGGCCCCCGACTGTGCCACGGCAGATGCCTTTGCCACGGCCTTCATGGTGCTGGGCCTTGACAGTGCCCGCACGATTGTCGAGTCGCAGAAGGGACTGCGCGCCTTCTTTATCTATGCCGACGGACAGGGGCGGCTTCGTACAGAGTCGGTGAAGCTGAAGCCCTGAACTGTGACTCCAACCGTGACCTCCCCGTCTGGATTCCAGCCTATTTTTTAGGAAATCATTATGGAACACACCTTTTCTGACAGGCTGCTGCATGTACCCCTGTTCCAGGGTTTCAGCCGTTTGGATTTTCTCGACATCGTGGCACAGACGCCCTTCGACTTCCGTACCCTGAATCCGCGCGAAGTGTTGTTTCACCAAGACAGCGAATGCCGTTCGCTGTGCATCGCCTTGGGCGGCGAACTGCAGGCGGTAGGCGAAAGTCCCGACCATAGCTACAGGCTGGCCGAAATCCTTCCGGCACCCTGGGTGGTGGAGCCCGTTTCCTTGTTCGGCCTGCACAACCGCTACACCCGCACATACCGCGCACACACCTCCTTGCAGGTCGTGATGCTGTCCAAACAGAGCGTACAGCAACTGCTTTCCACCTATGCAGCTTTCCAAATCAACTTCTACAACATGCTTTGCACACAAGGTCAGGCCAGTGAACGGGCTGTTTGGCAACAGCCGCCCTCCAATCTGGAGCAACATATCCTGCAGTTCCTGCTCAGCCGCTCGCTGCGCCCCGTGGGAAGCAAGCAGCTCTATGTGCGCATGACCGACTTGGCCCTTCAATTGGGTACCACCCGCCTCAATGTGTCACACATGCTGGCCCGCATGTCGCAGGCAGGCAGACTCACCCATTCGCGTGGCTGCATCAGCATCACACTCTGAACGACAGGCAGCAGATGCCTTATTAAAAATTGTGGGCGTAGTACCGGGAAGAATCTTCTCCCGATGCTACGCCCACCATTTTGGGTTCGGACGAGGTTGGTTGAGATGATGAATCCTTGTTTGGGCAATGGCCTTGTAGAAAGCCCCTCCCTTTTGCACCACAGCCTACCACTCCGCGCATTCCTGCTCCGCCTTGCGGAAAATCTCGTCAGGGTCGCAGGTCTTATAGTCGTGGGAGAGTAGGGGAATGACCTCCAACGGACAGAATTGCAGCGAAAGCTTGAGAAACCCCAGATACGCATTGGCATCGCGCAAGCCGCGCATTGCCACCGTCACATAGGCGTAAGCTTCGAGCTTGCTGGTGCGCAGGTCGTGTTGCACGAAATGCCGCCACAGGTGTTCGGCAGGCTTGAACCACCCCTGTTTCGTCAGCATAGCCATCACGCGGAAGCGTTCTTCGTCACCTTGGGGCGGCGCAAAGTACGACTTTTCCAACTGCTCTACCGCCCGTTCTGTATGTCCGCCTTCCAGCATGACCCCTGCGGCATGATAGTGGCATTCGCTCGGTGTCATGTGGGTCTGGCTGAGCGTGAGCATCAGCTCCTCTGCCTCGTCCAGCCGGTCAGTCTTGGCCATGGTAAAAGCCAGGTCTGTCAGGATGCGCTTGTGGTCGGGATTGTCGGTCGGGCAGAGGCGCAGGGCCTCGTGCAGTTGGTTAGCAGCCTCTTCGAAACGTGCGGCGGCGTAGTACTGTTCGCCGGCATACATGCGCAGCGTGTAGTCGTCGGGCATGAGCGGCATGTACTGTTGGCACAGCTTCATGGCTTCGTCGAAGCGTTGCAGTCCGAAGGTGGCAAACACCTTGAGGCTCATGGCCTGTTGCATGTTCGGGTCGATGGCCAGCGCATAGTCACAACTTTCGATGCAATCCTCATAGTTACCGCACTTTTGTTGGATGTCAGCCAGATAGCCCCACAGTGTGGTGTCGTAGGGGTCGGCATCAATCATCCGGTTTGTCACCTCGATGGTTTGGTCATAGTGGTGTAGCTGCCAGTGACATTCGGCCAGCAATTCATCGGCCCGCCGTCGCAGCGGATAGTGGGCTGGAATCTCCCCGATCAGCCTGATGGTCCGCTCGTAGTAGCCATAATCCACCATGACCTCGGCCAGATTGAGCAGCCAGTCGTAGTCTTCTGGCTGTCGGTGTTCGGGCATTTGCTGCCTGATGCGTTTTTCGGCCTTGTCAGGAAATCCTTGGGCGGTTTCCCATTCTGCCATAAAGACCTGTACGTCGCGTGCTTGCTGGTTGGCAATGCGTTTGATGACCTGCATGGCCTCGTTCCACCTGCCGCGCACTTTCAGCCTGAAAGCCTTGACGGCGAGCACGTCTTCGCTGTCGGGATGAAGTTTCTCGGCCGTGCGCATAAGCTGCTCGGCCTCAAACTCCATGCCCTGTTTTTCGTAGTGCTCCTCGATGTCCATCAGGGTCGGTGCGTCCATATAGAACGGTCCGCCCTGCGCCACAAAGCGTTCGTAGGTCTCGATGGCTTCTTGCAGGTATTTGTCCGTCATGATGCTTTCGGGAATTTTAGAAATGAGGGCCATGTTCTCTCAAAGAGCATGGCCCTACACAGAAAGTTTTTTTATGCCTTCCAGCTGTCCTTCAGTCCCACTGTCTTGTTGAAGATGAGGTGGTCGGGAGTGGAGTGCGTGTCGAGCGTAAAGTAGCCCGTGCGCTGGAACTGCAAGTAGCGGTTGCACGTGTCATTGTTTACAGCAAAAGGCTCGACGTAGCAGTTGGTGAGCACCTTGAGCGAGTCAGGATTCAGCAGCTCGCGGAAGTCACGCGGGTCGGCACTGGGATTTTCAACCGTGAACAGGCGGTCGTAGAGGCGCACTTCGGCCGGCAGGCAGTGGGCTGTGCTGAGCCAGTGGAGCGTGCCCTTCACCTTGCGGTTGGCCCCTTCGAGTCCGCTTCGGCTGGTGGGGTCATATTCGGCATACACTTCGACTACGTTGCCTTCGTCATCCTTCTTGCAGCCCGTGCATTTCACAATGTAGGCATTCTTCAGGCGGACTTCCTTGCCCGGCACCATGCGGAAGAACTTCTTGGGCGCGTCTTCCATGAAGTCATCGCGCTCCATCCACAACTCCCGGCTGAAGGTGACGGTGTGTTTGCCGTCGGCTTCGTATTCAGGATTGTTCTGTGCCTCCATCTCTTCGGTCTGGCCTTCGGGATAGTTCGTGATGATGAGTTTCACGGGGTTGAGCACGGCGCTCACACGCAGCGCACGCGCGTTGAGGTCCTCGCGGGCTGCCGCTTCGAGCATGGCGTAGTCGTTGAGCGCGTCGAACTTGGTGTAGCCGATCATGTTGATGAACTTGCGCACAGCCTCGGGCGAGTAGCCGCGGCGGCGCAGGCCGCATACGGTCGGCATGCGGGGATCGTCCCATCCGTCGACCAGCCCCTCCTGAACCAATGCCAGCAGCTTGCGCTTCGACATGACGGTGTAGGTCAGGTTCAGTCGGTTGAACTCATACTGGCGCGGACGGTTGTCATCGAGGTCCCGTCCCTCCTTGAGTTCGTCGATAAAGTAGTCGTAGAGAGGGCGGTGAGGTACAAACTCCAGCGTACAGATAGAGTGGGTAACCCCCTCGAAGTAGTCGCTCTGCCCGTGGGCAAAGTCATACATGGGGTACACCTTCCACTTGCTGCCCGTGCGGTGGTGTTCCTTGTTGATGATACGGTAAATGATAGGGTCGCGGAAGTGCATATTGGGGTTGGCCATGTCGATTTTGGCACGCAGCACCATCGCGCCTTCGGGCACTTCGCCGGTGTTCATCTTCTGGAACAGTTCCAGACTCTCCTCTACAGGGCGGTTGCGGTAAGGGCTGTCCTGTCCCGGCTGTGTGGGAGTGCCCTTCTGCTGGGCAATCTGTTCGCTGGTCTGCTCGTCCACGTACGCCTTTCCTTCCTCAATGAGCCGGATGGCAAACTGGTAGAGCTGGTCGAAATAGTCCGAAGCGTGGTATATGTTGCCCCACTTGAAGCCCAGCCATTCGATATCTTGCTTGATAGCCTCTACGTATTCGGTGTCTTCCTTTTGCGGGTTGGTGTCGTCAAAGCGCAAGTTACACACGCCGCCGAACTTATGTGCCACGCCGAAGTCCATGCAGATGGCTTTGGCATGGCCAATGTGCAGATAGCCGTTCGGTTCGGGCGGGAAGCGTGTTTGCAGCCGTCCTCCGTTTTTGTTGTTGGCGAGGTCGGTTGCCACGATTTGTTCGATAAAGTTCAGGCCCTTCTTTTCGGCGGGTTCGGCGTGATTAGCGTTTACGTTCATATAGGTTTGTATTCTTTCTTGATTTAGTTGGCCATTTCCGAGATAAACTTGATGCGCACCAGTCGGATTTCCTCTTCCGAGTAGTCCTCGCCGAGTTCGTCGAGTGCCTCTTCGAGGTCGTCGGTGTCGCTCTCCTTGAAATACTGGTAGATGTCCTCGATGTGGTCTTCGTCCATCACATCCTCGATGAAGTAGTCTATGTTGATCTTGGTGCCCGAGTAGACGATAGCCTCAATCTCATCGAGCAGTTCGTCAAATTCAATGCCCTTGGCCACCGCGATGTCGTCGAGTGCCACCTTGCGGTCAATGCTGTGAATGATGCTCACTTTGATTTTCGACTTGTTGGCCACGGTGCGTATGCGGAGGTCTTCGGGGCGTTCGATTTCGTTTTCCTCGCAGTGCCGTTTGATCAGCTTGCAGAACTCCGTGCCGTAGCGTTTGGCCTTTCCGGCGCCTACGCCCGGAATGTTTTGCAGTTCCTCGGGTGTTTGCGGGTAGATAGTCGCCATCGATTCGAGCGAGCCGTCCTGAAAGATGACATAAGGCGGCACGTCGAGCTCCTTCGAGAGCTTCTTGCGCAGGTCGCGCAGCATCTTGTAGAGAGCGGGGTCCACCGCGCAGGTAGCCCCTGCCTGTGGTTCCGCTTCCATTTCCTCCTCTTCGTAGTTCCGGTCTTCTACAATCTGGAAGGACACGGGGTTGTCCAGGAACTTCCGTCCCTCCTTGGTCACCTTCAGCACGCCGTAGTTGTCAACGTCCTTGTCGATATAGCCCGTGATGAGAGCCTGCCGTATGACGGCGTTCCAGATGCGTTCGTCCACCTCTTCGCCCGAGCCGAATTCCTCAAGGTCATCGTGGTGGTGGGCACACACCTCATCGGTGCGTCGTCCCAGCAGGATGTCTTTGATATAGTCGTCACGGAAGTTCTCCTTGGTTGCCAGAATCACTTCCAAAGCCTTTGTTAAGTTTGTTTTTGCTTCCACTTGTTGTTTAGGATGTTTGCAATTATCGCAGTTTTCGCAGTTGTCTTTGCTGTAAAGTTCGCCGAAATAGTGCAACAGCAGCTTGCGCCGGCAGAGCGAGCTTTCGGCATAGGCCGCCGTCTCCTTGAGCAGTTGCCGCCCGATGTCCTGTTCGGCAATGGGCTTTCCCTCCATGAACTTCTCCAGCTTCTGGAGGTCCTTTCTCGAATAGAAGGCGATGCACTTGCCTTCGCCGCCATCGCGTCCGGCGCGTCCGGTTTCCTGATAATAGCCCTCCAGGCTTTTGGGTATGTCATAGTGTATGACGAAGCGCACGTCGGGTTTGTCGATGCCCATGCCGAAGGCAATGGTAGCCACAATCACATCGATGCGTTCCATGAGGAAGTCATCTTGCGTCTTGGAGCGGGTCACTGAGTCCATGCCGGCGTGGTAAGCCTCGGCCTTGATGTCGTTGGTGCGCAACACTTCGGCCAGTTCCTCCACCTTCTTGCGGCTCAGGCAGTAGATGATGCCGCTGCAGGCAGGCTGCTGCTTGATGAAGCGGATGATGTCGCGGTCAATGTCCTTCGTCTTCGGCCTTACCTCATAGTACAGGTTAGGCCGGTTGAACGAACTTTTGTACTCCGCCGCGTCGGTCATGCCCAGGTTCTTCTTGATGTCGGTACGCACCTTTTCGGTCGCTGTGGCCGTGAGCGCAATCACGGGAGCAGGACCGATTTCGTTGATGATAGGCCTGATTTTGCGGTATTCCGGCCTGAAGTCGTGTCCCCATTCCGAGATACAATGCGCCTCGTCAACGGCGTAGAACGAAATCTTCACCGTCTTCAGGAACTCCACGTTCTCCTCCTTGGTGAGCGATTCGGGAGCCACATAGAGCAGCTTCGTCACGCCGCCCCGGATGTCGCGTTTCACCTTTTCAATCTGGCTCCTGTTGAGCGAGGAGTTGATGAAGTGGGCAATGCCGTCCTCCTGGCTGGTATGCCTGATGGCATCCACCTGGTTCTTCATCAGGGCAATGAGCGGTGAAATCACGATCGCCGTGCCCTCCATGAGGAGCGAGGGCAGCTGGTAACACAGCGACTTGCCTCCGCCTGTAGGCATGAGCACAAACACGTTTCGGCCATCGAGCAGGCTCTTGATGATGGCTTCTTGATTACTTTTAAAGGCATCGAACCCAAAAAACTCCTTGAGTGCCTTTTTCAGATCCATGGCTTCCGTCATTGCTTTTCAGGGCTAAAAGATTAGGTAAAACAGAGGGCGCGCCCTGTCCTTCAAGGCATCGTCCCCGATTCAGCAAAGCAAAAGTATAACATTTTTTGAATACGCATATAGAATCCCCTTATTTTTTTATGCACGTATGTTCGGACGGTTTGTCGGGCCGTTTTGTTCCAGGGGTATTCCCTATCAGGCATTCCTTGGCGTCAAGTTTGGCTTCCAGCCACAGCCAACCGCATGAAAAAGGGATAATAATCAATAAGCGGCCTTTGTCTACAGCCCCTAACCAATACTTTTCATTAAATTTGCCGCCGATAATCCCTTTCCCGTTATGGACAGACTGCTATCTATATATATAATAGGAGTGCTTTCGCTCACAGTCGCTGCGCTAAGCTCGTGTGGCAGTGCCGAAAAGAGCGAAAGGCGCGGTGATGCTGCATGGTCGTTGGGCGAATATGCCGAGGCGGCAGGGCAGTACAAGCGCGCCTACTCCCAGACACCGCCCAAGCAGAAAGCACTGCGCGGACGCATTTCGCTGAAGATGGCCCGCGCCTATGCGCATTACGGTCATACGGCCCGTGCCGTAGGCTCTTATCGCAATGCGCTGCGCTACCATGCCGCTGACAGCACAGCTGCGCTCGAACTGGCCCGTGCGCTGATGAAGCAGGGCGACCCGAAGGCAGCCGAGAAGCTGCTGCTGGCCCTCACCGACACGATGCCTCACAGCAGTGCGGTGGAGCAGGCTCTCTACAACTGCCGGCTGGCCCAGCGGCTGCTGCGCGAGACTTCGGCCTATGAGGTCAAAGCCGCCACGTGGCTCACCGGCTCGCGGGCCGACTTCTGTCCGGCATGGGTGGACGATGCGGGTGGCCTGCTTTACTTCACGTCTACACGACCCCAGGCTTCGGGAGACATCAGTCTTATTACCGCCACGAAGAACGGCGACATCTTTGTGAGCAGAAAGGATGAGCGCGGACAGTGGAAGGCTCCCGAACCTGTCGAGGGCGAGCTGAATACCGACTTTGACGAAGGTGCCTGTGTGCTGACGGCCGACGGCAAGACCATGTATCTCACGGTCTGCCGCACAGATCCGCAGTATCCGCGCATGGCCGAGATATGGCAGGCCAGCCGCTCGGATGCCAAATGGGGAAAGCCCACGCAGCTGAAGCTGACGGCCGACACGTTGTCGAGCTATGCTCATCCGGCACTGTCGCCCGACGGGAAGTGGCTTTATTTCACTTCCGACCTGCCTGGCGGTCAGGGTGGGCTCGACCTCTGGCGCATAGAAACGGGAGGCGGCCATGGCTTCGGCCGGTTGGAGAACCTGGGGCCTGACATCAATACGCCGGGCAACGAATGCTTCCCGGCCTTCAGACCCAGCGGGGAACTCTACTTTTCGAGTGACGGACGCACGCCATGTCTGGGAGGGCTTGACCTCTACCGCGCCGCGCTCGACACGCTGACGGAACGTTGGACGGTCAGCCACCTGCCAGTGCCGATGAACTCCAGCGCCGATGACTTTGGCATCACCTTCGAGGGGCTGCACAATAGAGGCTATTTCAGTTCGGGCCGCAGCACGGGCGGCCGCGGTTGGGACCGCATCTACTCCTTTTCCTATCCCGAAGTGCTCCAGACGGTGAAGGGCTGGGTGTATGAGCAGGATGGCTACGAACTGCCTGCCGCCGAAGTTTACATGGTAGGCAGCGACGGTACGAACGAGAAGTTCGGCGTGCTGAGCGACGGTTCGTTTGAGAAGCCGCTGGAACCCGGTGTTTCCTACCTGTTTCTGGCCACCTGCAAGGGCTATCTCAATGTACGTGCCGAGTTGAAGGCCGATTCCGTGCCGACCGAAAAGCAGCATGTGCTGCAGTTCCCCCTGCCCAGCGTGAGTGTGCCCGTGCTTGTGCGCAACGTGTTTTATGCTTTCGACAGTGCCGAACTGAGCGAAGCCTCGTGTGAAGCACTCGACCGTCTGGCCCGTATGTTGCACGAAAATCCGCACATCACCATTGAGCTGGCTGCCCATTGCGACCAGCGCGGAAATGACGACTACAACCTGCGTCTGTCGCAGCGCAGGGCCGAAAGTGTGGTGAAGTACCTCACGGCCCAGGGCATAGAACCGGACCGTCTGACCGCGCGCGGCTATGGCGAACAGGTGCCCAAAACGGTCAACAGGCGGCTTGTCGAAACCCACCCCTTCCTGCACGAGGGTGATTCGCTCACAGAGGCCTACATCGCCAAGCTGCCTCCCGAACAGCAGGAGGTGTGCCACGGCTTGAACCGTCGCACCGAGTTCCGGGTGCTGCGCACGACCTACGGCCTGTTTGACGAACACGGCAACCTCAAGCCCGAAGCACTGGGAGGGCAGGCTTCCAGCCTGCCAAAACCGTGAGCACAGGCATCTTCCCCTTTCCGCCCCCCCCCCCTTTCCGAACCCCGAAACCATCCATCCAACCATGCTTATACTCAAATTTCTGCACGCCTTCGGGCGTTACCTGTTGCTCATGGGACGTACCTTTTCGCGCCCTGAGCGCATGCGTATGTTCCTGAAGCAGTATGTCAAGGAAATGGCACAGCTCGGTGTCGACTCCATCGGCATTGTGCTGCTCATATCGTTCTTCATCGGTGCCGTTATCTGCATCCAAATCAAACTCAACATCCAAAGTCCCTGGATGCCCCATTGGGTGTCGGGTTATGTGACGCGCGAAATCATGCTGCTTGAGTTCTCGTCGAGCATCATGTGTCTCATCCTTTCGGGCAAGGTCGGTTCGAACATCGCCTCCGAGCTGGGCACCATGCGCACCACGCAGCAAATCGATGCGCTCGAAATCATGGGCGTGAATCCCGCCTCCTTCCTGATATTGCCCAAGATAGCGGGACTGGTCACCATCATGCCGCTGCTGGTGGTGTTCAGCACCTTCAGCGGCATCATCGGTGCCTATGCCACCGCCTATGTGGGCCACATCATCACGCCCTCTGACCTCACGGCCGGTTTGCAGCACAGCTTTGTGCCTTGGTTCTTCTGGATGGGTGTCGTAAAGTCCCTTTTCTTCGCCTTCATCATTTCGAGCGTCTCTTCGTTCTACGGCTATACCGTAGAGGGCGGCAGCATCGAAGTGGGCAAGGCCAGCACCAACGCCGTGGTGTCGTGTTCGATGCTTATCCTGTTTTCCGACCTCTTTCTCACACAAATACTGTCATGATAGAAATCAAGAATCTGCACAAGTCATTCGATGGCAAAGAAGTGCTGAAGGGCATCAGCACCCGTTTCGAGAGCGGCAAGACCAATCTGGTGATAGGCCAGAGCGGGTCGGGCAAGACGGTGCTGATCAAGAACATCGTGGGCCTGTTCGAGCCTACCGAAGGCGACGTGCTGTATGACGGACGCAGTTTTATGCAGATGTCGAAGCGCGAACGGGCCATGCTACGGCGCGAAATGGGCATGATATTCCAGAATGCCGCCCTGTTCGACTCCATGTCGGTGCTCGAAAACGTGATGTTCCCGCTCGACATGTTTTCCGACGACAGCTACAAGGACCGTGTGCGCCGTGCCCGCTTCTGTCTCGACCATGTGAACCTGTCCGATGCCTGCGACAAATATCCCGGCGAGATTTCGGGCGGTATGCAGAAGCGTGTGGCCATAGCCCGCGCCATTGCGCTCAATCCCAAATACCTGTTCTGCGACGAGCCGAACTCCGGCCTCGACCCCAAGACCTCGCTGGTCATCGACGAGCTCATCCACCACATTACGCAGGAGTTCAACACCACCACCATCATCAACACCCACGACATGAACTCCGTGATGGGAATAGGCGAGCACATCCTGTTCATCTATCAGGGTTACGCCGAATGGGAGGGCACGAAGGACGAGGTGATGCACGCCGACAACGAGCTGCTCAACAACTTCATCTTTGCCTCCGACCTGTTCCGCAAGGTCAGGCAGGCGGCGATGTAGCACGGGGAGCGCAAGCACAAGGAGCGCAAGCACAAGGCCCACATCAAAGCCTTGTATGCTCATTGGTCGACCCAGCGTGCCCTTTGGTCTATTATTTGAGTCAACAAAACTATATGAGCCATTCGCGTACCCTGCAAGATTTACTTTTGCAGGGTTTTCTTATTTTGGGGTAGGGCTGGAGTGCGGCTCCTGTCCGAGACCCACCATACAGAGCCGCGTCAAGGCAGCGCGCTTTCGGCTCTGACACATCATTTTAGCTTATGAAGAAATTATGCAAAACACCAGCCTGCCTGTTGCTGGCCTTGGCTTCAGCTCTGCCAGCCCTGTCACAGACCGAGGTTGCCGACACCCTGTCCGACAGCTACCGCGAGCTGATGCAGAAATACATCAATGCCCACCTGCTGCCCGGGCGCGGAGTTTAAGCATCCGTGGGGGGGGCTTGGCGATGGGGCTTCTGTTGTCCCTCATGGTCTCCGGAAGAATACCCATCCCTCATACTTGATCACTATCACTGAAAGGCAGACCGCCTTTAAAGCCTATTCAGACTGTTCATTCCGTCTGGCGAATGGGGAACTTCAAACTCCAGGCGATCTATTTGTGTAAAGAAAAAAGGAGAGTGCTTACAGACGAAGCATTCTCCTTTTTTGGGATGCCGCAAATGCCCATTCCAAAGCTTGGACTATGGCTTGCTAAGCTTGGGGACAGGAACAGTCAGCCCGGTATTTGTTTTCATTACACGCCGGGTAGTGATTTCCACATGCCGGACTGGGCGTATGAACCCCCGTGTAGTAAGAATCGATGAACGTATGTTTGCAAGAGAGAGTCAAACAGGTGAATGTGGTTACGAGCCTGTTTGAATATGGGCGAGGAACGGTGCCCCTGGTTGGCAGCAAGCGCGCAGAAAATGCCCATTCCATTTGAACCGAAAGCCGGTCGGGGATACGGTGTGGCCTACTAAAAAGCCAAACGACAGGGCTGCCGTTTGTTGGAAAAACGTAATTTTGCAGCGCATTTCTGCCACGTGGCTTTTGGCGCGGCTGCAAAATAACACCCCATACAAAGTAACTCTCTGACCGGCATGACGCTTGTTCCCGAAGCCTTGGCGCACACGGTGCGCGGTATGGCTATCATTTTTTTCCTGCTCTTGACTCTCCGCATCCGCCCCATGCGCCAGCGCAGCCGCATGATGTGGCTGTGCTACTTGCTCTCTGGCAGCCTGTTTGTTTGCTACCTCAAAGATTTGGTTTTCCTCTTTGAACCCTGTGGCAAGGATGTCTTCCTGAACGACCTGGTGAGTCTGGTCGACTTGCTCTGTGTTCCCTTGGCTTGCAGTTTCTTCTTCGAAGTGACGAAGCCGCGCGGCACGTCGGCCCGCAGCGTGTTGCTGCTCGAACTGGCGCAGGCGGCGTTCATCGTGGCTTATTGGGTACATCCTACGCACAGTGTGGTGCGCTGTGCTTTCTATTTTGCCTTCTTCATCACGCTGGTCATGTTACAGTCGGTCATCATCTATGCCTTGCGCCTCCGCCGCTATGTGGCCGAGAACTATTCCTACACCGAAAGGATCAGCGCGAACTGGGTGATGTCGGTGGCTGCTGTCTATACGCTGCTTTATTTCATCTATTATCTGGCCTTCGACGAACCTACGTGGACGGGCGAGGCCGTGTTTGACCTGTGCTGCATACTGCTCTGGACCTTTGTATATGTGCTCTCCGTGCGCCATCGCGTGATCGATGTGTCGGGCGAGGGGGAAGCCCAGTGGCTCCCTGCTACGGCCAAGGCCGGGGTGCCTCACGCTGTGACAGCAGAAACGCCCTCCGACGAGGGGGCGGCACGACGCATGGGCAGCCTTTCGGAACAGGAGGAGCGGCTACGACAGGCCATGGAGGAGGACCGGCTTTATCTCAACCCGAAGCTCTCGCTCCTGGAACTGGCGGCGGCTATGGGCACGAACCGCACTTACCTCTCGCAGTATCTGCATGACGTCAAGGGGGTTACCTTCTATGACTACATCAACACTTACCGCATCGGGGCTTGCTGCCGACTCATCCGCTCGATGGCAGAAAGCGGGCAGCGCATCAACATGGCCGAAGTGGCCGAGCAGTGTGGATTCAACTCCGTTTCGACCTTCTACCGCTATTTCTCCAAAATCACGACGCAGTCGCCTGGCGACTATTACAACGCTGCGTTACAGGAGGTGGCGGAGAACGGTCCGGGCGAGTGTCCGCAGCCGTAGGAGGGGGCGGTTCGGGGCTCTGCTGGGTGCTGTCCGCGGGAAAGACCGGGCTGAACGCTGGCGAACAACAATTGCCTGTAATGACCGAGCAATGAGGAGGAGGGCATTTCTCCCTGTTGCGGGGTCATTACAGGCAATTGCCCTATGACGGAACGGGGGCTGCCCGCTGCTACAGCTCATCAGAAAAATAAGCCTTGGGCAGGGGGCGCAGGTTGTATTGCGAGGCCATGACTTCGCCGTAGGCTCCCGCAGAGCGGAAGGCGATGAGGTCGCCGCGGTGTGTGGGAGGCAGCAGTTCGTCGCGGCTGAAGACATCGCTGCTTTCGCAGATAGGGCCTACGACGTCATAGCGTTCGGCGGGCGGCTGTTGCCCTCCGGCGCTGAGGTTCTGCGTGAAGTGGTGCGAGCCGTACATGGCGGGGCGGACCAGGTCGGTGAAGCCGGCATCGACGATGAGGAACTTGCGGGCCACGCCTTCCTTGACATAGAGTGTGCGGGCCACCAAGGTGCCGCACTGTGCCACTACGCTGCGGCCCAGCTCAAAGTGGAGCTGCTGTCCGCTGCGCAGTTCGAGATGTTGGGCGAAGGTATTGAAGTAGCCGTCAAAGTCGGGGATGGGATGGCCGAGCGGATCCTCATAGTCTACGCCCAGACCGCCACCGACGTTGATGGCGGCTACCTGGATGCCCTGTGCTTCGAGCCGGTCCTGCAGCTCGTTGATGCGCAGACAGAGCTGGCGGAAGGGTTCGGTGTCGGTGATTTGGCTGCCTATGTGGAAGTGCAGGCCGACGGGGTCCACGTGGGCCAGCTCCCTGGCGCGCAGCAAGGCGTCTGCGGCGTGGTCGAAGGGAATGCCGAACTTGTTTTCGTTGAGTCCCGTGGTGATTTTGGCATGGGTGTGTGCATCGACGTTGGGATTGATACGGAAGGCTACGGGTGCCGTGGTATGCAGCCCGGCGGCCAGTCCGTCAATGACTTCCAACTCGGGCAGACTCTCCACGTTGAAGCTGTGTATGCCGGCCTGCAGGGCCAGACGGATCTCGCTGTCGGTCTTGCCTACACCGGCAAATACGATGCGCGAGGGCGCAAAACCGCCTGCCAGGGCAGCAGCCACTTCGCCGCCTGACACGCAGTCGGCACCCAGCCCGGCTTGGCTGATGAGCCGAAGCAGGCGAGGATTGGCATTGGCCTTGACGGCGTAGTGTACGTGGTAGTTGGGGTGGGGGGCAATGCAGCGGTTGATGGCCTGCAGCGTCTGTTGCAGGCAGTCTACATCATAATAATAGAAGGGTGTGGGTATCTGGTTCAGTTTGTTGTGCATGAGGGGAGTATGTGTTAAGTTGGGGGGGTGATGAGGTTGCTTTCTGGGGTGAAATGAGGCGATAAGGCACGCCCCGAAGGGGCAAAAGCACGTAGCCCAGGGCATCGCCCTGGGTGAAATGAGGCGATAAGGTGCGCCCCGTAGGGGCAAAAGCGTTATAATACAAGCGTTTTGTGTAAATGCTTT
>CALZRA010000017.1 GCA_945828345.1 uncultured Bacteroidales bacterium | reverse complement strand
AGAGCAACAGACTCATAATCTGGAGGTCCTAGGTTCAAGCCCTAGCTGGTCCACGCTTCTATTACAGCGACTTACGCCAAGGCGTAGGCCGCTGTTTTTGGTTTCTGTGTAAACAATGCGTAAACAAACTGTTTGAGTTAGGTGTATTTACGCAATGATTCTCTGTGATACTCAGCAACCATACTATCAAAACAACAAGTCCCATCGACATATAGTATATATGCGGATGGGACTTTAATCGTTAAAGGTCAAATTCAAAAGTCTTGTTTGGCGCAAATAAAACTAAGCCTTCATAGGATGGATGTGTAGTGTCGTATTTGCCATAATAATCCGACTCATAAATCTTCATGCAGTATTTGCCTGATACCACATTGCTGAGTTTGAAACTTACATCGTACCTGCAATAACAATCGGCTTCCATTGTTGGGTCTGGAGTATACGGTATCAACACTATGACGATTTCTCCGTCATTAGCTTTTACAGACGGACGGAATTCATTCACAATGCAATTTGCTTCAAGGTCTGTGAACTTGAAGGTCACCACCCCATTTTTATCAACGGAAATAGATACTTGGGGCTTCTTTTCCTTTTCACTTCTGTAATACTCAAGTCGACTCTCTTTTGCAGAGAAAAACCTTGTACACCCAGTATTAACGATGTCGCTCAGTCTCACAGGCTCTGTTACATTTTGCTCAGGCGAGCAAGAGGTCAACATGAGTGCTGATAAGACACATCCGAATAATGTTGTTTTCATAATTCTTACATTTTATATAAATGTTCGTATGTTCTCTATCAAAGCGTAGGTGTGAGTTAGGTGTTCCAATGAAGATAGCACTCGCATATTCTTCCTCTCCACGGCATCTACAAAACCCTTTATCGTGTCATAATAGCCTTGGGACACAATTTGGTTATTTTCTTGCAAAGGTACAAAGTTATTTCTTTCAAGCAGACTGACGGTAGTCTTTCCGCACGGAAACACTTTTTCCATTGGGATGCCCATTATGATTTGTGGCTTGGGTTGAAAGGTCAAACTGTCGAATTGGTCTATCTCGTAAATGCCCCTGACTGTATTGATCGTCCAATGTTCTTTTGCGTCATTCCAAGAATAGCCCGTAGACAGTTCCAGCATGCCTGTGGCACAACGATGTTCAAGAATAAGCATCAAGGTGTGATTTCCAACACTTACAGCAGATTTTACTTGGGCTTCACCAAACAGATAGGTCATGCAATCTAAAGGGTGGACAAAGAGGTCGAGCAAAGCATCACCTTCGGGATAGGCACCTGTAAGATATTTAAGATTATAGCATACATCACCTTTGCTCTTTTTCAACTCCTTTTTCAAGACACGCATGATAGGCGAGTTCCGCTTCTGTAACCCCACCTCCACAATAGCGCCATGCGCCTTTTGCAAATCCAACAGTTGCGCCAACTCGTCCAAACTTTGGCAGGGAGGCTTTTCGATAAAAAGTGCCTTGTCGCTCTTCAGTACTTCTGTTGCTATTGCAAAATGCGCTTGTGGAGCAGTTGAGACAAATACGCCTTTCACTTCTTCGTCTGCCAGTATTTCCTGCAAGGAAGTAGTGGCATGCACACCAGCATAAGCTCGCTCGATTATAGGCAGTTTGTCAGCAGACTTACAGCAGACATACTTCAAGGGCACATGTAGGCAAGCAAGCACTGGATAAAGATTGTTCATGCTATGATTGCCTATACCAACGAATGCATACTTACCATGATAGTCGTGTCTTAAAAGACTGGTGTTTCGGAAACGCTTGTAGCGGTCAATTAATTGCTTTGTGTATCTCATCTTCTGACAATCCGTTTCATATATTGTTTGTAGGTGTCATTCTCATTGCTTGTCCATTGATATTTGCCGTAGAACCATTCTATCATCTTCTTGGGGACGACTTTCTCGAAGTTGCGCAACAAGATGATATCATACTTACGATGGAAGTTAATCCAGCAGGCGTTGCAGTTCTTTGAATATTGGCATTGCACATGGGCTGTTTGTTGAGAATTGAATATCTCATCCAAAGAGTGCTTGTGTATGTTGCCGAGTTTTACTCCCAGGTTTTGGCACAACGGCACATCTCCATTGGAATGAATGACCAGTTCGCTGAATATGCTTTGGCATCGCAGTTTTAGATGGCCGTTTCTCCACTCCTCATACAATGCGACAAAATCAAAATTTTCTTCCGTCTCATGAATATTGTCTGGAATACTCTGCAAGTAGTTTGTCTTATCTGTGCGAAGCAAATCGGCCGTGGTGTTAAAGAAGTCCAACGTGCCATAAATGCCGATGCGTACATCTACCTTATATTTCCTCGCCACACCAACCACATAGTCCATATCCTTGAAGGTGTTCCATGGAGAGAGGCAGAACATCAAAGAAATGGGAATCTCATCTTTCAAGGCCTCAACCACTTCTATCACCTTGTCATGGCCATTGCATCCTCTCATTTCCTTGTATGTATCTCTGTCGCCATCCAACGACACATACAAATGCCGGGGATTGTATCTACGCACAGCGTCAATGACCTTTTGTGGATTGAGGCAATTAGATAACAGGGTGTAGTTGGGGTGGTTGCGCATGAACCACTCCATGATAGCTGTGGATTCAGGATGAAGAATAAACTCTCCACCTTCCAAGCCCACAACCGTATTTTTGGTAACACAGCGGCTTGCCATAATCTTCTGAATGTCACGCAACGACAAATGCTCTTCTGGCTTTTGCCAAATGGAGCAATGCTTGCAGCGCGATTGGCATTTTGTCGTGGAATAAATCATCAACGTGCTCAGTTTCTTATGTTGAGGACGAAGAATATTGTTGAGGTATAGTACCCCATTACGCAAGTAATCTGTTGTCTTGTACATTTCGTTTTCTGAAACTTTTGTGCTTCTATCAATAAGAGGCAACAAAAGTTCAGAAGACTGCATGACGAGCGTATTACCATGTAAACCTAACGCCGAAAGGTATTGTGAAAGAGAACGGATGCTCAGTCCAAATAGTATGGATAGTGCTGCCGTTCGGCACATACCAGTTGAACGAAGGTTCAATGTAGACGCCCCACTTAGGAGCGAACTTATATTGCACTCCAAAGCTTGTGCCAATACTCCATTGCAGCGAGGGTGTGAAATGCCAATCGTTCGTATATGGTGTGGTGTCTCCTACAACATACCTTTCCTTGGCTTTACTATATATAGGTATATGCAGAGCACCCCCCAGCGAAGAATAAGCAGACCAGTTCCTGACTTCAATCCATTTATACGACACTTGCAAAGGTATTCCCAAGTAATGCACCTTTTGATCTCGATGGATGTAATACGCACCCTCGCCTAATGTGAAGTCTGACTTTAGTAGAGAATACTGCAAGCCTGTTTTCAAACTCCAATTAACCCCTAATGATTTTGCTACAGAAAGCCCAAAGGTAATTGGCTTGTCGTGGTGCTCATGTTCCTCAATTTTCCCCTTATTATTTTTGGCAATATCCATCAGAGCCTTTTCTTTCTCCGACATATCATCATGCGAATTTTGTTGCAGATATTGATAATAATCCTCCCAAGTTGAGAATGTTCCAGGGCCTGAAGGTTGAGGTCCATCAATATCAGGTCCATCAATATCACTACCAGCATTACCCACAAACAGTTTGTAAGCATTCTGAGCTAAAGCAGAGCCCAAAGATCCCGCTGCAAGTAACTGCCATTGATGCTTTTTGCCCTTTTGTTCATTATCCGTAAGGTAATGCTCCGCCTCTATGCAAGGTAGTTTGAATGTATCTGGCAGAATACTATCATTCACTGTCACTAACTTCTGTAATACAGAATCCATTGTAGTATATGCACTATCATTAAATGGAATTTCCACATGAATAATGGATGATACATCATGTTGATTACTGCGTATTTCTGCAACATAATCCGCAGAAGCCACATTCACTATATTATGATGCTCTTTCTTCTCAACCTGCCTAATTAAATTTTTCTTTTCACTTGCAATATTGATTTTTTGTACATCCTCCTTACTTTTGTTTTTGAGCACATATATGCCAAGAGGAGTGCATACCAATACAAATATAACAAGTCCCATTTCCCTTCTGTTAATCATCTTACGCAACAAAGCCTTTGCCCTTGACAATTGAGAAGAAGAACTATGCGGCTCAATGCCCAATTTTTCGGCTATTTCTTGATGCGAATAACCTTCTATAACAGACATTCTAAACACTCGCCCATATCCTTTAGGCAATTGGTCTATCAACTCATGTATTTCCTTTTCTGCCAATAGCGAATCTGAGGATAAGATACAACCTATCTCCAATTCTTCTTCCATCGTACTTGAAAAGGGAACAAATGGCATCTTTCGTTTCTGTGCTAGATGTTTCAATGCAACATTCTTAGTAATTGTAGCAACCCATTCTCCAAACTTTGAAGTATCTCGGAGTTGGAAGAGAGAATAATAGGCACGAATAAACGCCATTTGGACGAGGTCATTCACTATGTCCTCGTCCTCATTGGTTATGTTGACACATACATTTCTCATCATCGGAGAGTATGTTTCATATAGTGTTTCCAGAGCTACCTGGTCTCCTTCTTTAATTCGTTCTATCAGTTCTTCTATATCCATGTTTAGTACAAATGAATTTGCGCTTTCTATATTAAGATAATCCATTACGCAAAATGACTGCATGAGTAATAGTTAATAAAAATTATAAGCTAATTCATTGTAGCTTAAAGATGGCAAATAAGATAAACGACAGACGTTATAGTATAAGAAAGGGCAAAAGCGTTCATTCACAACGCTTGTCTCCTAACATTCATAGCGCCTGTCTCTTAACGCTTTTGCCCTTTCAGGGCGCACTTCATCGCCTCACTCTACCCAGGGCGTTGCCCTGGGCTATGCGCTCGTTGCCCCTTCGGGGCGTGCCTTGAACGCTGCATTATCCTTGAGAAACCCTTGGCTCTGCGCTCACTTGCACAATCTTTGGCGGCGGTTAACCTACCCAGAGCGATGCCCTGGGCTAAGCGCTTGCTGCCCCTCCGGGGGCGCCTTGAACGCTCTTCCACTGCACCATCGTTTCAGGTTGGTTTGACAACAACAGCCTCGTGCCCGGAGAAGATATACTTACTTGCCCAGAGAAGATATCTTACTTGCCCGGAGGAGATATCTTACTTGCCCTGAGAAGTTATCTTCTCGAACCGTTCAGCCATGGCTGAATGCAAAGTGCCATGGAATGGGATGGGGTGGAGGACGATGTTATAAGGCCGGAGATGTACTATAGAGGGGAAATAGTAGAAGTGGTGGATGTGAGAGTTGGCGCATAGGAAGGTTCGTGTTAGATAGGTGGTTTTATCGATGAAATGGCGCTTTTTGGACGTTTCCCAGCCTCGTTTGCCTTTGTTTTTCCGCTAAAGTACGGCTGCCGGCTGTCGGTCTCTTCCTGAAAAGGCCGGGGCGGATGTGTTGCAAATTGCCCATGGGATGCTTTGTCGGGTGCATTCTTTGCCGTACTTTTGCTTTGCAAATTAAATATCAGCTGATTTTATGAAAATCTTACTCTTGGGAAGCGGCGGACGCGAGCACGCCTTGGCGTGGAAAATAGCACAGAGTCCGCGTGTTGACAAACTCTTTATCGCTCCGGGCAATGCGGGAACGGCTGCCGTGGGCGAGAATGTGGACCTCGCTCCGAGCGATTTCGACGGCATTGCGCAGTTCGTCATTGACCACGAGGTACAGATGGTGGTCGTCGGCCCCGAAGACCCGTTGGTGAAGGGAGTGTATGACTACTTCCAGCATCACGACCTGCTGAAGGATGTGGCTGTTATCGGTCCGTCGAAGGCGGGAGCCGTGCTCGAAGGCTCGAAGGACTTTGCCAAAGGCTTCATGAAGCGCCACGGCATTCCCACCGCAGCCTATGCCACCTTCGACGGTACGCAGGTGGAGGAGGGATGCCAGTTCCTCGAAACGCTCCAGCCGCCCTATGTGCTCAAGGCCGACGGCCTGTGTGCCGGCAAGGGGGTGCTCATTCTGCCCACGCTGCAGGAGGCCCAGCACGAGCTGCGCGAAATGCTGGGCGGCATGTTCGGCAACGCTTCGAGCCGCGTAGTCATCGAGGAATTCCTGTCGGGCATCGAGTGTTCGGTGTTTGTCTTGACCGATGGAAAGCACTACCAGATTCTGCCTGAAGCCAAGGACTACAAGCGCATTGGCGAGGGCGACACGGGCTTGAACACGGGCGGCATGGGTTCGGTTTCGCCTGTGCCTTTTGCCGACAAGGCTTGGATGAAGAAGGTGGAGGACGAGATTATCCGTCCTACGGTCGAGGGTCTGGCCGCTGAGGGCATCGACTACAAGGGCTTCATCTTCTTTGGCCTGATCAACTGCGACGGCCAGCCCAAGGTGATTGAATACAACTGCCGCATGGGTGACCCCGAGACCGAAAGCGTCATGTTGCGCCTGAAGAGCGACCTCGTCGACCTGCTGGAAGGCGTGGCTGCTGGCGACCTCGACCAGCGTAGCGTGGAGTTTGACGAGCGTGCCGCCGTGTGCGTGATGTGTGTGTCGGGCGGTTATCCCGGTGCCTACGCCAAGGGTTATGCCATTACGGGTGCTGAAGTGCCTGGCAGCGTGGTGTTTCATGCCGGTACGGCCCTGAAGGACGGCCAGCTCGTAACTGCCGGCGGACGCGTCATCGCCGTAAGTTCTTACGGCAAGGACCGCGCTGAGGCTCTCGAAAAGTCCATGCGAGGCGCAGAGCAGATACAGTTCGAGAAGAAGTACTTCCGCCGGGACATCGGCAAGGACCTCGGATGAGGCCCAGGCTGGTTCCCGGGTTACGAGGTTATTCACGTTCCGCAAGCAGTTGCTGTAGGTTAAAAAGGGTCTAAGGAGCGGGCTTGTTGGGTTTTCAGCCCGCTCCTTAGACCTTTCAGCCCAGTTCTTTAAGTTCAAATCGTCGTGTACAGCCATTCGTTCCGTTCGAAAGTAGTGTCCGGCTCGTTCACCCTGCCGGTCATGGCCATTGCCACTTTGCTGCTGTGGCCAGTGTGGGGTGTGTTCGATTGGACCCTGTGGGTGGGCCTGCTGCTGACGGGCTGCACTACCTATGTGGTGATGGAGCTGAACAACCGCTTCGCCCTGTTGCGCATCCGTTCGCGTCTGGTCAGTTCCACCTACTTGTTGTTCATGGCGGTCATCCCCGCCCTCCATGCGTGGCATCCGCGCCAGCTCTGCACCTTGTGCTTCGCGCTGAGCTATGCCATGCTGTTCAGCGTATACCAGCGCGTGCGGGCCGAAGGCTATGTGTTCCACGCCTTTCTGTTTATGGGTGTGGGCAGTATGCTGTTTCCTCCCATGCTGGTCCTGGCCTTCCTGTTCTACTTCAGCCTGATATTCCAGCTGCGCAACTTCAGCTGGCGCATCTTCATGGCCGGCCTGCTGGGGCTGCTGGTGCCCTACTGGTTCCGCCTGGCCTATGCGCTGACCACCCACACACTCGACACCACCTTCAACTTCCTGCTTGCATACACCCGCTACGAAGTGCCCGACTATGCGTCGGTGAGCTGGCTTCAGTGGGTCAATGTAGGGGTGGTGGGGCTGTTCGGTTGGTTGGGATTGTGCCACTTTCTACGTACATCCTACAACGACAAGATACGCACACGTATGCTCTTCTATGTCGTGGTGACACAACAGTTGGCCCTTACAGCCGGTGTGGCCTTGCTGCCGGCCCATCTCGATGTGCTGTTTGCGCTGTTCATCCTGAACTCCTCCCTGCTGGCCGGCCACTACTATGCAGTGGCCAAGGGCCGCTTCTTCGATGCGTGGTTCAATGTGTCGCTGCTGCTGGTGGTTGCATTGGGCGTGTTGAACTATGTGTTTTAGGCTGCGGGAGAGAAACTGTCCGCTTCTCCTGCATCCAGCCCTCTTATATATAAGGAATACATGGACGCAATCATCGAAATGCTCGTAGACTATGGTGGAGTCGGCATGTTTGCCGCCGCCTTCATGGCCGGGAGCTTCTTCCCCTTCAGCTCGGAAGTCGTGATGTTGGGTTTGCTGGCCGCCGGAGCTTCGCCCAACGACCTCTTGCTGTGGGGCACGGCGGGCAACACGTTAGGCTCGCTGTTCAATTACGGTGTAGGGTCGTTGGGACGCGAAGAGTGGATAACCCGCTTCACGAAGGTACAGCCCGAGAAGTTGGAGCGTGGCAAGCGGTGGGTGCGCAACTATGGTGCTTGGGCCGGCCTGTTGGCCTGGCTCCCCTTGTTGGGCAGTGTCATCACCGTGGCCATGGGTTTTCTGCGCGTCAAGTTGGTGTATGCCATGACAGCCGTGGCTGTGGGCAAGTACCTGCGCTATTGGCTGCTGCTGAAAGCTTATGCGGCGGTGTGAGGGGATAGCGTTTAGTGGTTTGCATGTGCTATTGGAACGGACGCAAGGACATTTCGATTTGAATGCAAGCGTTCAAGGTACGGGCTGAAAGCCCGGCTGCGGCTCTCGGCATAACATTCAAGTGAGCTTGATGTTCTCTTGAACGCGTGTTCTCAAATACCCGATTAAAACCTCCCAACTCTCATCTTTCAACTCTCAACTCCCAACTCCCAACTCTCAACTCCCAACTCCCAACTATAATGAATATAAGGTGTAACCCGCACTATGCAGCAATCTTCAGGATGCTTGTCCTGCTGCTCTCAGGCTATATGGCCGTGCTGTTGCAGTCGTGCCAAAGCACGGATAGCGAAGCGCGCCCTGTGCTGACTGTGACCATAGAGCCGCTGCGCGATGTGGTAGAGCCGTTGGCCGATGGCTATTTCGATGTGGTCACCCTGATGCCTCGTGGGGCCAGCCCCGAAACCTATGAGCCTACACCGAGGCAGATGGTAGAGTTGGGCGAGAGCCAGGCCCTGTTCTGCGTGGGCACGTTAGGTTTTGAGTGTACGGCTGTACCGAAGATGCTGGAAGCATCACCCGGTGTGCAGCGCATAGACCTGTCGCAAGGCATCGAGACCTTGCCCCATGCCGACGGATGCCATGATGCAGCGCACGGCGGTGACCCGCATGTGTGGATGAGTGCGCAAAACTTGAGCCGCATGACAGCCAATGCCTGCGAGGCACTATGCCGGATAGATACCGCCCATGCCGCTGAATACCGCGAGCGGGCCCAAAAGCGGCAGGCCTACTATAGCCAGACAGATTCCCTGCTGAAGCAAGAGGCAGCCCAGGTGCGCCACCGCACCTTCCTCATCTATCATCCGGCGTTGGGTTATCTGGCCCATCAGTATGGACTCGTACAGTTGGCTGTGGAGCGCGACGGAAAAGAGCCTTCGGTCGCCTATCTGCAACAGTTGGAACAACGGTGCAAGGCCGACAGCGTGCGCGTGGTGTTCATATCGGACGAGCACAGCGGACGTGCTGCGCAGCGGTTGGCCGAAACCGTCGGTGCCCGCGTAGTGCGCATCCATCCGTTGCAAAGCCAAGTAGATGAACAGTTTTTTACCATTCTGCAAGCCCTGAAATGAAGAACCAACTGTTAGGAATCCACAACGTGTGCCTGAGCTATGGCGAACGCCACGTGCTCTGCCACATAGAAGCCCGGGTGAACCAGGGCGACTGCATCGTGCTGGTGGGTCCCAACGGCGGCGGCAAGACCACCCTGTTGCGCCTCTTGGCCGGACTGCTGCCCCCCACGGCAGGCTATATAGAGCGTGCTCCGGCCGTAGTGGGCTATCTGCCGCAATACAGGCACATCGACCGCCAGTTTCCTACCACCGTGGGCGACATTGTGCTGTCTGGACTGTCGTGTCGCAAGCACATCTGGCAGCGGTTCACTTCTGCCCACCGCCGGCGGGTGGCTGAAACGCTGGAGCAGTTCAATCTGGGTGAGTTGGCAGCGCGTCCCATCTCCGACCTGAGCGGAGGCCAATGGCAGCGCACCCTGCTGGCCCGGGCCTTTGTGTCGAATCCCGACCTGCTCTTGCTCGATGAACCCGAGACACACTTGGACGATGCCGCCCGCGCCCACCTGTATGACCTGTTGCAGCAATACGCCCGCCAGTGTGCCATGGTCGTGGTGAGCCACGATGCGGAGCACTTTCCCGACATACCCGGCCGGCAGACCTGGCGCGTGGACGGACGGCAGGAACTGCTGGTCAATTGAATACAGGAATGCGCAAGTTGAAAGTTCATATACCCCTCTCAAACGATATCACTCATTCTCCCAACGACGTATGGTACTGAATTTCATTTGGATCGCTTTTTTCGGCATAGCCTTTGTCATAGCACTGGTTAAATTGGTGTTTATGGGCGATGCGGAAGTGTTTCCCGCCATTATGAACTCCACCTTCGAGACCTCGAAAACCGCCTTTGAGATTTCGTTGGGACTGACCGGCGTACTTTCGCTTTGGCTTGGCATCATGAAAATAGGCGAGAAGGGTGGGGTGGTGAATGTCATGGCCCGCCTGCTCAGCCCGGTGTTCTGCAAGCTCTTTCCCGACATTCCGCGCAATCACCCTGTGTTCGGCAACATCTTCATGAACCTCTCGGCCAACATGCTGGGGCTTGACAATGCCGCCACGCCCCTTGGACTCAAGGCCATGGAGAGCTTACAGGAGCTCAATCCCAAGAAAGACACCGCCTCGAACTCCATGATTATGTTCCTCGTGCTCAACACCTCGGGCCTCACCATTATACCAGTGAGCATCATGGTCTACAGGGCACAAATGGGAGCGGCCCAACCCACCGATATCTTCATGCCCATCCTGATAGCCACCTTCTTCTCGACCCTGGCCGGTGTGATAGTGACCAGCCTGTTCCAGCGCATCAACCTGCTGCAGCCCGTGCTGTTAGCCACACTGGGCGGTATGTCGCTTGGCGTGGCAGCCCTGATATGGGGCTTCAGCCAGTTGGACAATGCCACGATGGGCCAGGTGGGCACCACCTCGGCCAACATCCTCCTCTTTCTGGTCATCATCAGTTTCATTGCCGCCGGGTTGCGCAAGCGCGTCAACGTGTACGATGCCTTTGTCGAAGGAGCCAAAGGCGGCTTCGAGACCGCCGTGCGCATCATCCCCTATCTGGTGGCAGTGTTGGTGGGCATCGGCGTGTTCCGTGCCTCGGGAGCCATGGACTGGCTCATCGAAGGCGTGAAGTGGCTTGTGCAGCAGACCGGAGCCGATGCCGAGTGGGTGGGCGCACTGCCCACTGCGCTGATGAAGCCCCTGTCGGGCAGCGGCGCACGCGGCATGATGGTCGATGCCATGACCACCTACGGAGCCGACTCGTTCGTCGGAAGGCTCAGCTGCATCTTCCAAGGTTCGACCGACACCACCTTCTACATCCTTGCCGTCTATTTCGGTTCGGTGGGCATCAGCCGCACACGTCACGCCGTGGCCTGCGGTCTGTTGGCCGACTTGGCCGGCATCATCGCCGCTATCGGCATAGCTTACCTATTCTTCTGAAAGCCTATTCCCTTCATCTATAGTCATGAGTGCAGACAACAAACAACCGGCTTCGCAGGGCAGCGGCATGAAAGCCCTGGCCAAGGACACCGCCATTTACGGCCTGTCGAGCATCGTGGGACGCTTCCTCAATTATCTGCTCGTGCCCCTTTACACCGCCAAACTCGCCGCATCGACCGGCGGTTACGGTGTCATCACCGAAGTCTACAGCTACGTGGCCCTGCTGCTCGTACTGCTCACCTTCGGCATGGAGACCACCTTCTTCCGCTTTGTGAACAAAGGCGACGTGCCGCCCCAACGCGTCTATTCCACCACCCTCCTCATGGTAGGCGGTGTGGGCATAGCCTTCCTGTTGGCCGTGTTCGGCTTCCTCACCCCCATTGCAGCCGCCTTGGACTATGCCGACCACCCTGAGTTTCTGGGCATGATGGCCGTGTGTGTGGCCATTGATGCCTTCCAGTGCATCCCCTTCGCCTACCTTCGCTACCAGCGCCGGCCCATCAAGTTCGCCTCCTTGAAGCTGCTGTTCATCGTGCTGAACATCACCCTCAACCTCGTGTTCTTCCTGCTCCTCCCATGGATGTACGAGCAGCCCGGAATGCACGCATTCATCGCCCAAATATACCGTCCCGACTATGGCGTAGGCTATGCCTTTGCCATCAACCTGTGCTGTACGGCCCTCATCACCCTATTCTTCAAGCAGGAGCTTAGCGGTTTCCGCTGGACCTTCGACAGGCAGCTGGCCCGCCGCATGTGGCACTACGCCTGGCCCATCCTCGTGTTGGGCATCGCCGGCATTCTCAACCAGACGGCCGACAAGATGATATTCCCGCGCCTCGTTGAGGGACAGGAAGGTAAGGTGCAGTTAGGCATCTACGGGGCCAGCGTAAAGATAGCCATGATTATGGCCATGATCACCCAGGCCTTCCGCTATGCCTACGAGCCCTTCGTGTTCGGCCGTCAGCAGGCGAAGGACAACCGTGCCACCTACGCCAAGGCCATGAAGTTCTTCCTCATCTTCACCCTGCTGGCCTTCCTCTTGGTGATGGGCTACATCGACATCCTCAAGCACATTATCGGACGCAGCTATTGGCCCGGCCTGAAGGTCGTGCCCATTGTCATGGCCGCCGAAATCATGATGGGCGTGTACTTCAATCTCTCGTTCTGGTACAAGCTCATCGACAAGACCATCTGGGGAGCCTGGTTCTCGGGAGCAGGCTGCGCTGTGCTGATAGCCGTGAACGTCCTGTTCATCCCCACCTATGGCTACATGGCCTGCGCCTGGGCCGGCTTTGCAGGCTATGCCACCGCCATGACCCTGAGCTACGTGGTGGGCCAGCGTTACTATCCCATACAATATCCCCTGAAGAGCATAGCCGTCTATGTCGGCATCACCCTGCTCTTCTTCGGCGTGATGCAGGCCGCTGCGGCCTGGGTCGATGCGCTCTGGCTGCGCCTGCTCATCAATACCGGCTGCATCCTCCTCTTTGTGGCCCACATCGTGCATTACGACTTCCCCCTCTCCAACCTGCCAGTCGTGGGCAAGTGGTTCAGGAAGTAGAAAGTAAATCCATCCCCTATCTCCATGTCCTACCAAACCTATACCCTCCCCAACGGTTTGCGCATCCTGCACGAACCCTCCCATTCGCAGGTCGTGTATTGCGGCTATGTGGTCTGTGCCGGAACCCGTCATGAAGCCGAGGCAGACTCAGGCATGGCCCACTTTATCGAGCATCTCACCTTCAAGGGCACGGCACGCCGCCGCGCCTGTCACATAACCAACGGACTCGAACGGGTGGGCGGCGACCTCAACGCCTTCACCACCAAACAGGAGACCGTGTACTATGCCACGGTGCTGAAGGCAGACTTCCAGCGCGCTGCCGACCTGCTCACCGACATCGTGTTCCACAGCGTCTACCCACAGGCCGAGATAGACAAGGAGGTCGAGGTAATATGCGATGAAATCGACAGTTATCAGGATTCCCCCTCCGAGCTTATCTTCGACGAGTTCGAGTCTATGATGTTTCCGGGCCAGGCCTTGGGCCGCGACATTCTGGGCCAGGCATCGCGGCTGCGCGAATACACTACCGCCGATGCCCTGCGATTTGCCCGCACCTACTACCAGCCGCGCCATGCTGCCTTCTATATATATGGTGACGTGCCCTTCCGCACCGTAGTCCGTACGCTCGAACGCCTCACCTCCGACTTTCCCGCAGCCGAACCCCAGCTACCCGCGTCGCAGCCAGTGACCCTTCCCGCACTGCCCGCCGAGCCCCTGCGCGAAGTGTCGAAACAGACCCACCAGGCCCATGTGCTGGTGGGCGGACCCACCTTCGGCGGCACCGACGACCGCCGGTTCGCCCTCACCCTGCTGAACAACATGCTGGGCGGTCCGGGCATGAACTCCCGCCTCAATCTCAGTCTGCGCGAAAAGGCAGGACTCGTTTACAGTGTCGATTCCTACCTGAACACCTACCCCGATGCCGGCTTCTGGAACGTCTATTTCGGCTGCGATGCCCACGATGTGGCGCGTTGCCGCAAGTTGCTGTCGCGCGAATTGCGCCGATTCATCGACCATCCCCTCACCGAATCGCAGCTCCGTGCCGCCAAGAAGCAGCTGCTCGGACAGATCGGCATCTCGACCGATGCCCCCGAAGCCTATTCGCTGGCCCTCGGCAAGACCTTTGCCCACTACAACCGCTACCGCGACATAGCCGCCCTCTGCAGCTCCATCGCGCAGGTCACGGCCCGCTCCGTCCAGGAAGTGGCCGCTGAGGTCTATGCCGAAGAGCGGCTTACCACCTTGGTCTACCGCTAACCGCTCGCCACGCCCGTCAGACATTCCCACCGTCCCGAACCCGTCTTTTTTCACGCATTCACCGCTATGCTTTCAGCCACACACCTCAAACAGCAGGCCGCCGAACTGGGCTTCTCGGCCTGCGGCCTTGCGCCGGCCGCACCCGTTGACCCGCAGCGGGCGGCCGAGTTGAAGCGATGGTTGGCCGAAGGATGCCAGGCAGACATGCACTATCTCGAAAACAACCTCGACAAGCGGCTCAACCCCTGCCTGCTCGTCGAAGGGGCAAAGACCGTGGTCAGCTTAGCCGTGAACTACTATTCCCACCAAGTGCCTCCGGCCACAGAGCCGGCCTACCGGTTGGCGCGCTATGCCTATGGCACCGACTACCACGAAGTGGTGAAGCAGATGTTGCGCCGTCTGATGCAGCGGTTGGGACTCGAAGAAGGCCGCGACGGACGCGTCTTTGTCGACACGGCCCCCATTGACGAGAAGTATTGGGCACAGCAGTGCGGGCTGGGCTGGCGCGGCTGTCATTCGCAGCTCATACTGCCCCAGGCGGGCAGCTACTTCTTTCTGGGCGAGCTGGTGCTGGTTCACCCGGCCGATGCCTATGATGCGCCCATGCAGTCCCGTTGCGGCAATTGCCGCCGCTGTATCGAAGCCTGCCCTACGGGAGCACTACGTGGCGACGGCACGCTCGATGCCCGCCGCTGCCTGTCATACCTCACCATAGAGCACCGAGGCCCGCTACCCCCCGAAGCAGCCGGCAGCCTGTCGCCCTGCTTCTACGGCTGCGACCGTTGTGCCGAGGCCTGTCCCTGGAACCTCCGCTTTGCCTCCGACACCCCGATAGCCGACTTGCAGCCCCGCGAAGCCCTGTTGCAGATGCAAAACGAGGATTGGAAAGCCCTGACTCTCGAACAGTACCGGCAACTCTTCAGAAAAAGTGCGGTGAAAAGGGCCAAATTTGAAGGACTGAAGCGCAACATTGACGCCCTCGGCTGAGGCCGGCAGCTCCTTCGCCTCCAGCCGTTTCAGAGCCAGACCTCGGTGCGCCGAAGCCTGGCCTTGTTTTTTATTGGCTGAAAGCCATGGGGAAATAAGAAGAAAAGCCTTACCTTTGCCCCGCCTTAACAGGCCCGTAACGCAAGGGCGAAACAAACGAAACATACATAATCACAAACAAGCGTGTACATCTCACATGAAACAGTTCAAGCTGGTAAATAACCTTTTGGGTTGGATTACCTTTGCCATTGCCGCCTTTACCTACTGCATGACAGTAGAGCCCACGGCAAGTTTTTGGGATTGCCCGGAGTTCATCACCACGGCCTACAAGCTCGAAGTGGGCCACCCGCCCGGCGCACCCTTCTTTATGCTCACAGGCAACTTCTTCACGCAGTTCACCGATGATCCCGCGAAGGTGGCCTTCTGTGTGAACATCATGTCAGCCCTGCTCTCGGCCCTCTGCATCCTGTTCCTCTTCTGGACCATCACCCATCTGGCCCGGATGCTCGTGACCGAAAACGGACAGGTGACCCACTGGACCCAGACGCTGCTCATCATGGGCTGCGGCCTGACAGGCGCACTGGCCTACACCTGGAGCGACACCTTCTGGTTCTCGGCAGTCGAGGGTGAGGTCTATGCCTACTCGTCGATGTTCACCGCCTTGGTCTTCTGGCTCATCCTCAAGTGGGAGGAACACGCCGACGAACCCCACTCCGACCGTTGGTTGGTACTCATCTTCTACCTCACGGGCCTGTCGATTGGTGTCCACCTGCTCAACCTGCTCTGTCTGCCCGCCATAGCCCTGGTCTACTACTACAAGCGCAAGCCCGACGCCAACCTCAAGGGTTCGCTCGTGGCCCTGGCCATATCCATGCTGCTCGTGGCAGCCGTGCTCTACGGCGTGGTGCCCGGCATTGTCAAGGTGGGCGGCTGGTTCGAGTGGTTCTTCGTGAACGACCTCGGTATGCCCTTCAACACGGGCGTAGTGGTCTACCTGCTCATCCTCATTGCCGTGGTGCTGGCCGCTATCTGGAGCACCACGACCCATAACCGCAAGCGCACGACCGTGCTCTACGGCCTGAGCGTAGCCCTCCTCGGCATCCCCTTCATGGGCCACGGTGTCCTCTCGATCGTGCTGGGATTGGTGCTGCTGGGTGTGCTCGCCTTCGTGTTGCAGCTCAAGGACGGCAGCGGCAACTACCTGCTCCGCAAGCGTTTCCTGAACACCTCGCTGCTCTGCATGTTGGTGCTGATGATTGGTTACTCTTCCTACGCCGTCATCGTGATCCGTTCCACGCAGAACACGCCGATGGACCAGAACTCGCCCGAAGACATCTTTACCCTCGGCTCCTACATGAGCCGCGAACAGTATGGTTCCTACCCCCTGTTCAAGGGCGAAGCCTACTGCTCGCAGGGACAGGCTTATGCCGCCGGCGCGCTCGAATACAAGCGCCGTATGCGCACACAGCGCATGGAGAAGGCAGAGGCCGGCGAGCCCGACCGCTATGAGGAAATCGAGGAGACCACCGGCGTGAAGTATCCCGGCGGGCTCACCATGTTCTTTCCCCGCATCTGGAGTGCGTCGCACGCCTCGCAGTACGAGCAGTGGCTGGGCCACATCGATATGAACAACGTGACCTTCAGCACTCCCGACGGCTACGAAATGGAGGGTGAAATGCCTTCGCAGTGGTCCAACCTGCGCTTCTTCCTGTCCTATCAGGTCAACTTCATGTACTGGCGCTACTTCATGTGGAACTTTGCCGGAAGGCAGAACGACCTGCAGAGCCAGGGTGAACTTGAGCACGGCAACTGGATTACGGGCATACCTTTTATAGACAATGCCATGTATGGCGACCAGAGCTTGCTGCCCCAGTCGCTGCGTGAGAACAAGGGGCACAACGTGTTCTACTGCCTCCCGCTGCTGCTCGGCCTGCTCGGCCTCTTCTGGCAGGCATACCACGGCGAAAAGGGTGTGCGCCAGTTCTGGGTAGTCTTCTTCCTGTTCTTCATGACGGGTCTGGCCATCGTGCTCTACCTCAACCAGACTCCCGGCCAGCCGCGCGAGCGTGACTACGCCTACGCAGGCTCCTTCTACGCCTTTGCCATCTGGATCGGTCTCGGCGTGGCAGCCTTGGCCGACGGCCTGCGCAAGCTGCTGAAGCGGAAACCGGCTGCCGCTGTCGCACTGGCCTCCCTGCTGGGCATCCTGGTGCCGCTGCAGATGGTCAGCCAGACATGGGACGACCACGACCGTTCCGACCGTTATGCCTGCCGCGACTTCGGACTCAACTATCTGAACACGCTGCCTGAGAAGGGCAACCCCATCATCTTCACCAACGGCGACAACGATACCTTCCCGCTCTGGTACAACCAGGAAGTGGAAGGCAACCGTACCGATGCCCGCGTCTGCAACCTGTCTTATCTCCAGACAGACTGGTACACCGACCAGATGCGCCGGCCCGCCTACGACTCGCCCGCGCTGCCCATCACCTGGGAGCGCTACTTCTATGTCGACAACGGCAAGCACACCTACTATCCTATCAAACCCGAAGGAAAGGCCGAACTCGACGAGCTGAAGAAGCAGAATCCCGAGGTAGACCCCTACGAAATGGCCTACCTCATTGACCATTACGCCAAGAAGGAACGCGGCGGCTACCTGCCGACCGACTCGGTGGTCATCAGTGTGAACAAACAGGCTGTGCGCGAGAGCGGCATGCTGCTCCCCTACGGACCCGACAGCATTCCCGACAAGATGATCATTTCGCTGAAGAAGGCCTACAACGAACAGGGAGGCCTCTACCGTGCCGACCTCATGATCTACGAGATGCTGGCCCATGCCGACTGGAAACGGCCCATGTATATGAGCGTGACACTCGGCGCAGGCAACTATGCAGGGCTCGAAAACTATCTGGTGCTCGAAGGCCTGGCCTACCGCATCACGCCCTTCAACTTTGGCGGAATGGGCATGATCGACAGCCGCCTCATGTATGAGAACATGATGAACCGCTTCAAGTTCGGCAGTGTCAACAAGCCCGGCATCTATCTCGACGAGACGGTGAGCCGCATGTGCCAGACCCACCGCCGCATGTTCATCATGCTGGCCAGCAACCTGCTCCGCAAGGGCGAAAAGGCACAGGCTCTCAAGGTACTGCAAAAGTGCCGCCAGGAACTGCCCGATGCGACCATCCCCTTCACCGACGACGATTCGCAGCTGGCTGCGCTCTGGTTAGAGGCGGGCGACAGCAAGACGGCGGCCCAGGTGGCCAAGAAGGTCATCGACTACGACCTGCAGTACCTCGCCTACCTCAACTCGCTGGGCACCGGCCACATACACACCTACGGCCGCACGCTCTACTATCTGGTGACGAGTGTCGTGGAGGCCACCCAGGCCCTGAACGGCAGCGGCGACCCGCAAGCCGATGCCTACGCCAAGCGCGTACAGCAAATGAGCGGCACCGAAGCCTTCGCCTATGGCTTCGACATCTACCAGCAGCAAATGCAGTAACAGCACACTGCGCGCAGCGCAGGGCTTCGAGCCTTTGAGGTTTTCGGGGCAGGCACCGTGCCCAAGCTCTCTGAACAAAGCCGCACAGCCGCCTCGCCGGACGAAAGCCCAAGACCAAGCCCTGTGTTGCGCGCAGCACTTTTCTAACCCTTCCTTCATCTTCGCAGCCTCCGGACGTTCCGCCTGCACTGCATCACTCATTTTTCCCGTGATAATCGAACAACCTGCCAAATTTCTGCGTTGGCTCTACCCCCATGCCCTGTGGCGCATGAATCCGCACGAGCGGGCCGTCTACCTCACCTTCGACGACGGACCCATACCCGAGGTGACCCCTTGGGTGTTGCAGACGCTCGACCACTACGGCATCAAGGCCACCTTCTTCATGGTGGGCGACAACATACGCAAGCATCCCGCCGAGTTCGAAATGGTCAGGCAGGCCGGGCACCGGCTCGGAAACCACACCTATAACCATATAGGAGGACTGCGCCACGGCATACGCTCCTATGTGCGCAATGTCGACAAGGCCAACGCCTATCTCCACACCGACCTGTTCCGTCCGCCCCACGGATGGATGAAGTGGGAGCAGTACATCATGGTCAAGCAGCGTTACCGAGTGGTGATGTGGGACCTCGTGACACGCGACTATTCCACCCGCCTCAATGGGCGTGACGTACTGCTCAACGTGCGCCGCTACGCCCGGCCGGGCAGCATCATCACCTTCCACGATTCGGTCAAGAGCCACGACAAGCTGCTCTATGCCCTGCCCCGGGCCATCGAGTGGCTGCTGTCGCAGGGCTACACCTTCAAGGTGTTTGACTGAGGGGGCGAGGCTCAGACAGTCTGAAGAACCAGACAGGGAAAGGGCAAGAGCGTTCAGAAGCGACGCTCTTGCCCTTTCACTTTGTCCGTTGGATGCGTGGAAAATGCAGGCGAAACCGCCGGGAAAACAACTCGGCACTTAGAATTTCCTAATCGGCACTTAGAAAAAACAACTCGGCACTTGGGTTTCTCTAAGCGGCACTTTGTTTTTTAACCCCGGCACTTTGGTGTCTCTAAGCAGTATTTCCTCTCCCCCGAAGCCCACTCAAGCCGCCACCCTTCGCCGCTGTTTGGCAACGGTGTCCCCCCTTCTGCCGCCACCCTCGCCAACAGGCCGCCGCCGCCCAGCTCGGCTCACCCTGCGCCCGCACAGTCCGCACAGAGCGGCCCAAGTGAAGATTATTGGGCCAGTCCGCGGCCAAGCTCGCAGATTTTGTATACATTTGTCCCCCAGAATGAACCAAGACACCTTTGACATACGTGCTGAGCAGCATACGCCGGCCTCGACAGAGCGCGACTTCGAAAACGCCTTGCGCCCGTTGCAGTTTGACGACTTCAGCGGACAGCAGAAGGTGGTGGACAACCTGCGCATCTTTGTTGAGGCTGCCAAGTATCGTGGCGAGCCCCTCGACCACACCCTGCTGCACGGACCGCCGGGACTCGGCAAGACCACGCTGTCGAACATCATAGCCAACGAGCTGGGCGTGGGATTCAAGCTCACCTCTGGGCCTGTGCTCGACAAGCCCGGCGACCTGGCCGGACTCCTCACCAGTCTGGAGCCGAACGACGTGTTGTTTATCGACGAGATTCACCGCCTGTCGCCCGTGGTGGAGGAATACCTCTATTCGGCCATGGAGGACTACCGCATCGACATCATGATCGACAAAGGCCCTGCGGCCCGCAGCATACAGATTGACCTCAGCCCCTTCACCTTGGTGGGAGCCACCACCCGAAGCGGACTGCTCACCGCACCGCTCCGCGCCCGCTTCGGCATCAACCTCCACTTGGAGTATTACGATGCCGAAACGCTGCAACGCATCGTGACCCGTTCGGCCGGCATCATGCGGGTGCCTATAGCCGAAGAAGCCGCTGCCGAAATAGCAGGGCGTTCGCGTGGTACGCCCCGTATCGCCAATGCCCTGTTGCGCCGCGTGCGTGACTTTGCGCAGGTCAAAGGCTCGGGGCGCATTGACCTGGGCATTGCCCGCTACGCCTTGGAGGCCCTGAATATCGACAAACACGGACTCGACGAGATAGACAACAAGATTCTGCTCACCATTATCGACAAGTTCAAGGGCGGCCCTGTAGGCGTCGGCACGCTGGCCACCGCCATCGGCGAAGACCCGGGTACGGTCGAGGAGGTGTATGAGCCATTCCTCATCAAGGAAGGCTTTATCCACCGTACGCCCCGTGGCCGCGAAGTGACTGACCGCGCCTATGCCCATTTGGGACGCAGCCGCTTCGGCAGCCCTTACGGCACGCCCTCACTGTTTGACTGAGCTGCGGCGCGCCTCTGAGTGCATACCTTGCCCCCCCTTCTTACTCCTTATCACACATGATTACATACAATACAATAGACGTGAAGATGCCCGACCTGCCCCGCCGTGCCACCACTGGCTGGGTGCGTGCCGTGGCTGCTTCCTATGGCAAGCGGGTAGGCGAGGTGGCCTACGTGTTCTGCAGTGACGAAAAGATACTGGAGGTAAACCGCCAGTACTTGCAGCACGACTACTACACCGATATTATCACCTTCGACTACACCCGCGGCGACGTGATTGGAGGAGACCTCTTCATCAGCCTCGACACGGTGCGCTCCAATGCCGAGTTGTTCGGCAAGTCCTACGACGAAGAGCTCCACCGCGTGGTAATCCACGGCATTCTACACCTCTGTGGTATCAATGACAAGGGTCCGGGCGAGCGCGAAGTGATGGAAGAGGCCGAAAACCGTGCGTTGGCCATGCTGTCCGAATAGTGCGGACGAGGGCCGCACGGCAAGCTCCGCAAGGTGCAATTTGCACAAAATGTTATCGGCAAATGGTCTTAATCCGCCCAACATTGGATAAAACAAGGCTTTTCCCTGAAAATTTTGGCCAAAACCTTGGCATTTTGGAAAACTTTTTAGACTTTTGCGGTTTTAAAGGTGAAGGTACGAGAAAGCATGGGCTCAAACAGCAGTCGAGGCCCATGAAAAACGGCGTGCTTTCCCCAAACAAATAAATTTCTAAGCTTTTTAAATATCTATGGAACCTGCAACAGGAAAATTAGGCGTGATGTGCGTCGGTCTCGGCGCGGTTACAACAACCTTCATGACCGGTGTGCTGATGGCCCGCAAGGGACTGGCCAAGCCGGTTGGTTCGATGACCCAATACGACAAGATTCGTGTGGGACGGGGAAAGGACAAGAAATACCTGCACTATGGCGAAATCGTTCCGCTCACATCGCTCGACGACATGGTGTTTGGCGCATGGGACGTATATCCCGCCAATGCCTACGAGAGTGCGATCAACGCCGAAGTGCTGAAGGAAAAGGACATTGAGCCGGTTCGCGACGAGCTCAAGGCCATTGTGCCCATGAAGGCTGCCTTCGACAAGAACTACGCCAAGCGTCTGGACGGTGACAACGTGAAGGACTGCGCCACCCGCTGGGATATGGTTGAAGCCCTGCGCGAGGACATCCGCAACTTCAAGGCTGCCAACGGCTGCGACCGCATCGTGGTGATCTGGGCCGCTTCGACCGAAATCTACGTGCCCGTCGACGAACAGGTTCACGGCAGTCTCGCTGCACTCGAAGCTGCCATGAAGGCCGATGACCGCGAACACGTGGCTCCCTCCATGTGTTACGCCTATGCCGCCCTGGCCGAAGGTGCTCCCTTCATCATGGGTGCTCCCAACACTACGGTTGACATCCCCGCCATGTGGGAAATGGCCGAAAAGACCAAGATGCCCATTGCAGGCAAAGACTTCAAGACGGGACAGACGCTCGTCAAGTCGGGCTTCGCTCCGATCATCGGTACGCGCTGTCTGGGTCTGAGCGGCTGGTTCTCGACCAACATTCTCGGCAACCGCGACGGTCTGGTGCTCGATGAGCCCGCCAACTTCCACACCAAGGAAGTGTCGAAGCTCTCTACGCTCGAAAGCATCCTCGTGCCCGAAGAGCAGCCCGACCTCTACACCGACTACTACCACAAGGTGCGCATCAACTACTATCCGCCCCGCAACGACAACAAGGAAGGCTGGGACAACATCGACATCTTCGGTTGGATGGGCTATCCCATGCAGATCAAGATCAACTTCCTCTGCCGCGACTCTATCCTCGCCGCTCCGCTGTTGCTCGACCTGGTGCTCCTCTCTGACCTCGCTGCCCGCAAGGGCCGTTACGGCACGCAGCGCTTCCTGAGCTTCTTCCTGAAGAGCCCGATGCACGACTATACGCAGAACGAAGTGCCCGTCAACCACCTCTTCCAGCAGTATGTCATGCTGAAGAACGCTATCCGCGAAATGGGTGGCTACGAGGCAGACGAAGAAATCGACTGATTCCGCGCGAGGCGCAGGCATCACTGACGGTTGCGCCCGCTTTTTACTCCATGCCATGAAAAAGCTTCACGACACCACCTCCTATATATATTATAGGAGTATGCCGTGAGGCTTTTTCTCTCCCTTTACCCGAGCGGTCCGGGGCTTTTCTGGCCGCCTCCCCCTCCTCCAACCCATAATCCCCAACAAATACTTATTCCGGTGAAACGCATCCTCTCCCTGCTCACACTGCTGTGCTGCTGCTGTGCCGTCTGGGCACAGAAAACACTCTCGGGCACTGTTGTCGACGCCAAGACGGGCGAAACCATACCCTTTGTCAATGTGGTGTATACCAATGGCGGAGGTACGCAAACCGACTTGAACGGCAAGTTCAAGCTTCCCTTCCGTGTAGGCCGTCTGAGGCTGTCGGTCATCGGCTACGAGACCAAGACCGTCAATGTGAAGACGGCCGGCGACTCGCTCGTTTACAAGATCGAACCGCTCGAAACCTCTTTGGGCTCGGCTGTGGTCACAGCGGGGAAGAAGAAAAAGTATTCGCGCAAGAACAACCCCGCCGTCGAGCTGATGAAGAAGGTCATTGCCGCCAAGCAGCAGAGCGACCTGCGCAGCCACGACTACTACAGCATCAACAAATATTCGAAAATCACCTTCGCCGTCAACGAAGTGACCGACAAGATTTTCGAAGAGGGCAACTTCAAGAAGTTCCCCTTCCTGAAGGACCATGTCGAGGTGTGCAACGAAACGGGCAAGCTCATCCTCCCCATTTCGGTCGACGAGACCGTGACACAGCTCATCTACCGTCGCGAGCCGCGAAGCGAAAAGAGCATCATACTCGGACAGCGCACCAACGGCATCAACGAGTTGCTCAACACGGGCGACATCATCAACACCATGCTCAAGGACTGCTTCACCGATGTCGACATCTACAAGGACGAGGTGCGCCTGCTGCAATACCCCTTCACCAGTCCCATTTCCTCGGGCACGGCCATCAGCTTCTACCGCTACTTCATAGTAGACACCCTCATGGTTGACAACCGTGACAAGTGCATCCGTGTGGACTTCACGCCCAACAACCCGCAGGACTTCGGCTTCTCGGGCAGCCTGTTCATCCTCGCCGACTCCACCTACCGCGTGAAGAAGGCCGATATGGGCATCCCCGTGCGCTCCGACGTGAACTTCGTCGAGAACATGCGCATCATCCAGAGCTTCGAGCAGCTGCCTTCGGGCGAACAGGTGCTCGTGAAGGACGACATGCTCGTGCAGCTCAAGATAGCCAAGCTGCTAGGCAAGTTCCAGGTGAAGCGCACCACCGAATACTCCAACTTCGCCTTCGAGCCTATCGCGCCGCGCACCTTCAAGTTCAAGGGCGAAACCCTCACCTCGGCCAACGCGCAGATGCAGAGCGAAGCCTTCTGGCAGCAGCACCGCGCCGACACGCTGACCAAGAGCGAGGGAAGTCTCGACCAGCTCGTGCGACAGCTCGAACAGGTCAAGGGCTTCAAGCCTGTGCTGTGGGTAGCCAAAGCCTTCATCGAGAACTTTGTCGAGACCAGTCTCGACCCCGACAAGCCTTCCAAGCTCGACTTCGGCCCTGTCAATACCACCCTCACGCAGAACCAGGTGGACGGATTCCGCATGAGGCTCTCGGCGCAGACTACGGCCAACTTCAACAAGCATCTCTTCCTCAAGGGCTATGCCGCCTACGGCTTCCGTGACCAGAAGGTGAAGGGAATGGGCGAAGTGACCTATTCCTTCAACGAGAAGGCGTACCTGCCCCGCGAGTTCCCCGTGAATAACCTCACCTTCAACTATACCAACGACGTGATGTCGCCCTCCGACAAGTTCATGCCGACGGACAAGGATAACGTGTTCACCTCGTTCAAGTGGACCAAGGTGAACCACATGATGTACTTCGAAACCTACAAGCTGCTCTGGGACCGCGAATGGGAAAACGGGTTGCGCTTCAACCTCCAGGCGCGCACGACGAAGGACACGCCCACCGAGGCCCTCTTCTACCAGCCCCTCTCAACGGGCGGACTCTCTCAGGACCGCTCGCTCTACAATCCCTACATACGCACCTACGACTTCACCGTAGGCCTGCGCTACCAGCCCGGCGTAACCTGGATCAACACCAAGCAGCGCCGCATAGCCGCCAACAACGATGCGCCCATCTTCAGCCTGAACCACACGGCGGGCATCTACAACTTCGGCCACGCCGACTACGCCTTCAACTTCACCGAGGCCGGTGTGTACAAGCGCTTCTGGCTGGCATCGTGGGGAAAGATTGACGCCTACATCAAGGGTGGCGTGCAGTGGAACAAGGTGCCCTTCCCCCTGCTCATCATGCCCGCTGCCAACCTCTCCTACATCATGGAGGACTACACGTTCAACCTCATCGACAACATGGAGTTCCTCAACGACCGCTATGCCTCGCTCATGCTCTCGTGGGACCTGAACGGTAAGATTCTGAACCGCATTCCCCTCATCCGCAAGTTGAAGTGGCGCGAATACATCGGCGTGAATATGCTTTGGGGTACGCTCACTTCCAAGAACAATCCCTATCTGGCCGAAAACCAGAACGACCCGCGCCTGCTCTATTTCCCCGGCGAGTTCCAGGCCGACGGCAGCTTCAAGTCACTCTCCCACGTGATGGACAAGGAGAAACCCTACGTCGAAGTCATGGCCGGCATACACAACATCTTCAAGATATTCCACATCGAATATGTGCGCCGCATCAACTACAAGTACCCCGGCACGCAGAAGTGGGGCATCCGCGGCATGTTCCGCCTCACCTTCTGATGCACTGCGCCTGCGCGCTTAGAACAGTTCCCGCAGCACGGCCAGCGACTTCAGCGCGGGAAAGCCCGGCAGGTGGAGGCTGTAGTAGAGGTTGATGCGCTCCAACAGGCGCGCACGCTCGCTGCCGTTGAACTTGAACACGTGCATGTTGTCGTAGCGCATACGCATGAGCTTGGGCAGCAGGGCCGCATCGGCAGCCGACAGGTAGTCGTTGTGGAGGGGCTGCGACGGTGTGTAGCAGCCGCTACGCAGGTCAAAGCAGCAGCCGCTGCGTGCCTCGTCGAGGTTAGGCGTAAAGCCGAGCAGGCGCGTCAGCCGCAACAGAAACACCAAGTGGAAGTTGGCATAGCCCTTCGTACACGTGTCGAGCCACTCCAGCGAGCGCACTACGTAGGCAAACACCGCACCGCTGTCGGAGTCGCCCTTCAGGGCATGATAGAGAAATTCAGCCAGAAACAAGGCCATGGCCGACTTGTGCGAATCGTAGGGCAGGGTGGTGAAAGGTAGGGCCACAGCAGCCTGCTTGGGGCGCTGAAGGGAGGCCCGCGGCCGTTCGTCCCATTCCAGGTCGAGCACAGTGAGGGGCTGGAACAGCGTGTGTCGCACAGCCGCCCGCTTCGAGCGGCTCATGTGGACCATCATGCCTATGCACCCACACTGCTCGGTGAGCAGGTGGGCGATAAACGAAGTGTCGTTGTATTTCACGGTGCGGAGCACCAAAGCTTTCGATTTCATGAAAGGTCGGAAAATGCGTTGTTGTGATGCAAAAGTAAGGAAATCCTGCCTAACGCGCGCCCTGTCTGTTACCTCTAACCTATATCCACATGACAATCATCGAGAAAATACGCCAAGGCACCCTTACGCACAAGCGCATCGTTGAGCCTGAAGGCGTACAGCATTGCCTCAACTGCGGGAATGACTTCGAAGGAGCCTATTGCCCCCATTGCGGACAGAGCCACGACACCCGTCGCATCAGTTGGCACAGCTTCTGGCGTACCTTCGTCATGACAGGCATCGGCCTGCAAGGCACCTTGCCGCGCACGCTCATCGAGCTCTTCTACCGTCCGGGCTTCCTCATCCGCGACTATCTGGCCGGCAAGCGCCAGCACTATCTCAATCCCTTCCGATGCCTCTTGTTGCTGGCCGCTATTTTCATCCTCTTCAACAATGCCCTTGTCAGTACCGACATCCAGGCTTCGGCATCAGAGTTCGGCATGTCGATAGGCCAGGACATGGTCCAGTCAGAACAGGAACAAGCCGCAACCCAGCGGGCCACCGAGGAGATGATGGAAACCATTTATGGCAACTTCGGCACCTTCAACCTCCTGCTCATTTTCGTCATGACCTTGCCCTTCTGGATTGTCTTCAGCCGCCAGGGGCAGTACCGCAGCCAGCCGCTCAACCTCTCCGAAGCCGCGACGGCCATGGCCTATGTGGGCTGCCAGAACATGACCGTCAACCTCCTTTCGCTTCCCTTCATCGGCCTCTATGGCATGGTGCCGGTAGCCACGGTGGGTTATTGCGTAGTCATTCCGCTCTACATCGTCACCCTGTGGCAGCTGTTCGACATGAAGCTGTTCCGCTTCCTTTGGTGCAACCTGCTGCTCACGGTCCTCTTCCTGCTGTTCTATATCGGGGCCATCTACCTGTTTGTCGTGTGTCTGCTCGTCATGTAGGCCGTCCGGCGTGTCCGACATGCCCCCTTGCGACACCATCGTCCAAGCCCGTTCGCAGTACGCCGAAAGCCGCCTTTTGTCCCCTTGACTCCCTCTTTTCGGGTGTAAATCGGGATAAAACACACTTTTTTCGAAAAAAAACAGCGAAAAGCTTTGCTGGTATCAAAAGATGTTCTACTTTTGCACTCGCAAATCAGGCCAAAAGGCAGTGAGATGCAAACAAGGCTGGTCCCTTCGTCTATCGGTTAGGACGAGAGATTTTCATTCTCTAAAGAGGAGTTCGACTCTCCTAGGGACTACAAATAAAAAGGAATAATTTAAAATGGCAAACCACAAATCATCTGTAAAGAGAATTCGTCAGACGGCGTCCCGCAGACTGCACAACAGATACTACGCTAAGACAATGCGTAATGCAGTACGTAAGCTCCGCGCTACGACTGACAAAGCAGCTGCAGTAGAGCTTCTGCCGAAGGTGCAGAAGATGCTTGACAAGCTTGCTAAGACTAACATTATTCACAAGAATAAGGCAGCAAACATCAAGAGCAGCGTTATGTTGCATGTCAACAAGCTCGCTTGATTCACGCTCCAGTTAAGCTAACCCTTCATTGCTGACGCAGTGAAGGGTCTTTTTTTGCGCTTGCACAATCTTTAGATAAGGCAGGCTGCGTTCGGCCAAGCCAAAGAAAAACCTGCGGACTTTTCTTTGGCTTTGCGCTCACTTGCACTATCTTTAGATAAGACAGGCTGCGTTCGGCCAAGCCAAAGAAAATCCTACGGAGTTTTCTTTGGCTTTGCGCTCACTTGCACTATCTTTAGATAAGACAGGCTGCGTTCGGCCAAGCCAAAGAAAATCCTACGGAGTTTTCTTTGGCTTTGCGCTCACTTGCACTATCTTTGCGGCAATCATCTAAACGGAAGAAGCATATGATGAACGGTATAAAGAAACTGCCCTATGGAGTGTCCGACTTTGTGTCGGTGAGGGAACGTAATCTCTACTATGTGGACAAGACCATGTATCTGCCGGAACTGGAGGACCAGGCTGACACGCTTATCTACATCCGTCCCCGAAGGTTCGGAAAGAGTCTGTTTATCAGCATGATGAAGGCCTACTACGACAAGCAGATGGCCGACCGCTTCGACGAGCTGTTCGGAGGATTGTGGATAGGCAGCCACCCCACGCCCATACGCAACCGTTATCAGGTGCTGCACCTCGACTTCTCACAGATAGGCGGCACCACGGCAGAGTTAGAGGAGAGGTTCAACCTCTACTGCCGCCGCGAGCTGGACTTCTTCCTTGACCGCTATGCCGACGGATATCCGGAGCGGTTCAAGCGCGAGTTCTATGCTTCGCAGGATGCCTCGGACAAGCTGAACCTGCTGACCAGCCAGGCAAAGATACTCCGCATACCGCTCTACCTCATCATCGACGAGTACGACAACTTCACGAATGTGGTGCTCAATGAGGAAGGCGAGGCGGTCTATCACGCCATTACCCACGCCGACGGGTTCTACCGCTACATCTTCAAGAAATTCAAGGGGAACTTCGAGCGCATCTTCCTCACCGGGGTCAGTCCTGTGACACTGGACGACCTGACCA